>NZ_SNWA01000001.1:1247444-1559305 GCF_004361815.1 Paraburkholderia sp. BL10I2N1
GTCGATGTTCGCGCTGGCCAACAGCGAGCTCGTGACAGCAGCGCGTGAAGCCGGCCTGACCGCCGTCGAAGAAGTGTTCGCCGACCGTGGCTATCGCGCGGACGGCTCGCTCGTGCCGCGCAAGGAGCCGGGCGCCCTGCTCGACGACGAAGACCTCGTGCTCGAACGCACGCTCGCGATGGTGCGCGAGCGGCGCGTACAGGCTGTCGACGGCCAGTGGGTTCCGCTCAACCCCCAGACGATCTGCCTGCACGGCGACGGCCCGCACGCACTCGCGTTCGCGCGGCGCATCCGCGCGGCGCTCGCTGAAGCCGGGATCGCCGTTCATGCGGCCAGCGCCGCGCGCGTCTGAACAGCGCGAACCTGCCTGCGATCACGATTCCCCAACGCCCCGCTTCAAGCGGGGCGTTGGCCAGATGCAGGAGATCATCGAAGTACGGAAGTAGAAGACGCAGTTCTGAAACGCTGAAGTCAAAGCGGCCGCCTGGAGCCGCTCAAGCAAGGACGACCCGCGGCACTCGCGCGCGCCGTTCAATACGCGCCGCCACGAGCGGCAACCGGTTCAACCGGAAAAACCCTGTTTGGAGATCCACATGCAGACAACAGTCAGTTTATGGCCTCTCATTGGCGTGGCCGTCATCATCGTCGGGTTTGTGTTGCGCTTCAACCCGATGCTGATCGTGGCCGCGGCGGCCATCGCCACCGGACTCGCCGCGCACTTTCCGCCAGACAAGATTCTCGCGGCGATCGGCACCGGCTTCATCAAGACCCGCAACATCCCGCTCATCATCCTGCTGCCGCTCGCGGTCATCGGGCTGCTTGAACGACACGGCCTGCGCGAGCGTGCGCAGATATGGATTTCCAGCATCAAGGCGGCGACCGCAGGGCGTCTCCTGATTGTCTATCTGCTGGTGCGTGAACTGACCGCCGCAGTCGGGCTGACCGGGCTCGGCGGTCATCCGCAGATGGTGCGCCCACTGATCGCGCCGATGGCCGAGGGCGCCACCGAAAGCCGCTTCGGCAAGATCAGCGACGCGGTGCGTTTCCGTCTACGCGCGTACTCGGCGGCAACCGACAACGTCGGGCTTTTTTTCGGTGAGGACATCTTCGTCGCGTTCGGTGCGATCGTGCTGATGGTCACCTTCCTCAAGGAAGCAGGCATCACCGTCGAACCGATGCATGTGGCCGTGTGGGGCATCCCGACCGCGATCTGCGCATTCCTGATCCACGGCTTCCGGCTCTGGCTGCTCGACCGCAAACTCGAACGTGAACTGCGCGGCAACCTGTCCGCAGGCGCCGCGCAAAAGCCGGCGGCAACCCGCACGGCCGCGGGCGCATCGGGAGACCGCGCATGATCACGATCAACTACCTGTTCTGGCTGCTGGGGATTGTGCTGCTGATCGTGGGCGGCATGATCATGACGGATCGCGAACATCCGCGCCGCTTCACCGCGGGCGGCTTCTGGATCCTCTACGCATTGATCTTCCTCGTCGGCGACAGGCTGCCGCCGGAAGTCGTCGGCGTGCTGGTGATCGTCATGGCGGTGATCGCCGGTTTTGGCGGCGTCACGGCAGCGAAGCCCAAGGTATTGTCCGAAGAGGTTCGTCGTGCGAGCGCGCGGCGTCTCGGCAACAAGCTCTTCGTTCCCGCGTTGACGATTCCGGTCGTCACGGTCGTGTTGACGCTGTCGGCCAGCCATCTCGTGTTCGGCGGCATGCCGCTCATCGAACTGAAGAACGTCACGCTGATTGGCTTCGGCATCGGGTGCGTGATTGCGCTTGCCGTCGCGTGTCTGATGACACGCGATACCGTCGGCCAGTCGACGAAGGAAGCGCGACGGCTCGTCGATGCCCTGTCGTGGGCTGCCGTGCTGCCGCAGATGCTCGGCATGCTCGGCCTCGTGTTCTCGGACGCGGGTGTCGGCAAGGCGGTCGCGCATCTGACCATCGCTTACGTCAATCTCGACTACCGGATCGTCGCGGTCGCCGTGTACTGCATCGGCATGGCGCTCTTCACGATGGTGATGGGCAATGGCTTCGCCGCGTTTCCGGTGATGACGGGTGGCGTGGGCGTACCGATCCTCGTCGGTGTGTTTCATGGCAACCCGGCCGTGATGGTCGCGATCGGCATGTTCTCGGGATACTGCGGCACGCTGATGACGCCGATGGCCGCGAACTTCAACATGGTGCCGGCTGCGCTGCTCGAACTGCCGGACAAGAACGCGGTGATCAAGGTTCAGGTGCCGACCGCGCTGCCGTTGCTGGTCGTGAACATTCTCCTGCTGAACTTCCTGATGTTCCTGTAAGGGCTGCCGTGTGGTGAGATCGGGCGCGGCGCATGACGCCGCCCCCGATCACCTTTCGTCGCCCCGCATCATCCCGGCTCAACCACAAATCCCCGCTCCCTCAAGAGCGCCAGCACGCCCTTCGGTCCGCCCAGGTGCAGCGCGCCGATCGCGACGAATATGGGTTTATTCGGCGCGGCGATCGCAATCATCCGCGACACGAAACGCCGGTTCCGCTCGAACACGATCTTGTTGTCGATCGAAGCGGACAGCCGATGGTCACGTGCCAGTTTCTCGGACTTTGCCGTTTCCCACGCCGCAATCGCGTCCGCATCGCCGACCTGCCAGAGACGGTGCAACGTTTGCACATCGGCGACGTTGTCAGCGGGCGTCTGCACCAGATCCTGCGCGACCATTTCGCGTTGCTGCGCGAGCGTCAGTCCCGTGAACGCACGCATCTGTTCGGACAGCGTCTCGAGGCCCACGATCTTGCCGCGCGTGCGCAGGTAGACGTTCTGCAACTGTGCTTCGGTGCCGTACTCGGTCTGCAGGCCGGCGCTCAGCGAAACGTAGGTTTCGACCAGCAGCGACGCGAGCCACGGACGCATCTTCTTGATCTCTTCGAGCGCCGCGGGATTGTCACGCAGCCGGTACGCGAGCTTGCGCCACAACGGATCCGGCAACAACCGCGGCAGACATTCGCGCGTACAGACGCCGTATTTCGACACGTCGTCCTGCGACACCAGCAGATCGTCCGGCGACAGTTCGAGCGCGAGGATGGGTGAAGCCGCGAGCGCGGCCAGGATCGACTTGCGAAACGGCTGGTCCGGCGGATAGTCGGACGGGTCGCCAACGTGCAATGTGCCGAGCACGTAAATGGTTGTGGTGCCGCGCGTGGCGACATAGAACGGCATGCGCGCGGGCGGCCTGCGGACCGGACCGCCGGCCGTGGTGCCGGGACTCGCCGCCGGCGGATTAAAACCGGGCAGCGCGGCGGGCGGCGCGGCAGGAGGCGCAGGTGCGCCCGCAACCGGCCGCCCGGCCTGCACCGGCGTATTCGCCGACGCACCCGCGGCATACGCCACCGGAATTGGCAGCAGCACGCCGCACGGCGCCAGAACAAGCGAAGCGCATGCGAGCCGCGACGCCGCCCAGCGCCGCTCGAGCACAACGACGAGGCCGCCAGATCGGGCTACGACGCAAACAACAGCGCTGACAACAGCACTGGCGATCACGCCGGCACCCCAGGAGACGACCATCAATGCGGCCAGCAAGAAGGCCATCAAGAAAGCCGCAAACACGACAGTGAAGGCGGCCGTGCAGACGACACACCGCCCACCTTCACGCAGGCGGCGCGCAGGACGGCGCGCCGCCAACGCATCAGGCATCCGGGTCCCCTACCTCCTCGGCACGGTGGCACGACACCTGACGGCCATCCACTTCGCGCAGCTTCGGCTCTTCGCTTCGGCAGCGGTCGATCGCATACGGGCAGCGCTGATGAAACGTGCAGCCCGACGGCGGATTGAGCGGCGACGGCATTTCGCCCTGCAGCTTGATCTGGATGCGACGATCGGCTTCGAAGATCGATGGCGTCGCCGACATCAGCGCGCGTGTGTACGGGTGCCGCGGCCGGCCGAAGATCGTCTTCCTGTCACCCAGTTCTACTACAGCGCCGAAGTACATCACCATCACATCGTCGGCGACGTGTTCGACTACCGACAGGTTGTGCGAGATGAAGACATAGCTCGTCTTGAACTGGTCCTGCAGGTCCATGAACAGGTTCAGGATCTGCGCCTGGATCGACACGTCGAGCGCGGACACGGGTTCGTCGGCAACGACGATCTGCGGATCGAGAATCATCGCGCGCGCGATCGCCACGCGCTGACGCTGACCGCCCGAGAACATATGCGGATAGCGTTTGGCGTGCTCGGGCCGCAGGCCCACGGTGCGCATCATCTGCGCGATCCGTTCGGCGCGCTCGGCGGTGCTTGCTTGCGTGTTGATCGCCAGCGGCTCGCCGAGCGTCTGTTCGACGGTCTTGCGCGGATTCAGCGATGCAAACGGATTTTGAAACACCATCTGCACACGCCGGCGCAACGCCGCGATCTTCGCATGATCGGCGCCCGCGACATCTTCACCGTCGATCAGAAGACGCCCGGACGTCGGCGCTTCGATCATCGTCAGTTGCCGCGCGAGCGTCGACTTGCCGCAGCCGGACTCGCCGACCACGGCGAGCGTCTTGCCCCGCTCGAGCGAGAACGACACGCCGTTGAGCGCCTTGACCGTGCCATGGCCGAACATGCCGCGCTTCACGGTGTAATACCGCGCGAGCTGGTCGGCGATCAGCACCTTGTCGCCCGTGGATTGAGGGCGCCGCGTTTCGGGTACTGCATTCATCGTGCGCCTCCCTGGGGTTGTGTTTTCGTGTGGACGTTCGCGTCGCCGGTCAGGTTCAGCGGCTTGATGCAGCGCACCTGAGTCGCTTCACCATGATCCGGCAACGGCCCGAGCGCGGGCCGCGCCTTCATGCAGTCGTCGACGACGTACTTGCAGCGCGGCGCGAAGAGGCACCCACGCGGCCGGTCATCGCGACCCGGCACCATGCCCGGCAGCGCGGCAAGCCGTACCGCGCCGACGTTATGCTCGGGAATCGCCGCCAGCAGCGCCTCCGTGTACGGATGATGGGGCGCGGCGAAGATATCCGGCACGCGGTTCGTCTCGATGACTTCGCCCGCATACATCACGGCCACGCGTTGCGCGACTTCCGACACGACAGCGAGATCGTGCGAAATCAGCACGAGCGCCATGCCGCGTTCCTTCTGCAGCCTCACGAGCAGTTCCATGATCTGCGCCTGGATCGTCACGTCGAGCGCGGTGGTCGGCTCGTCGGCGATCAGCAGCTTCGGATTGCACGCGACGGCCATCGCGATCATCACGCGCTGGTTCATCCCGCCCGACATCTGATGCGGAAACGACGTGATGCGGTTCTTCGCGTCGGGAATCCCCACCTGATCCAGCAGTTCCACCGCACGCCGGTGCAGCGCGTCGCCGCGCAGGCCTTCGTGCAGCTTCAACACTTCCTTGATCTGGTAGCCGACGGTGTAGCTCGGATTCAGGCTCGTCAGCGCGTCCTGAAAGACCATGGCGATGTCCTTGCCGATGATCCTGCGGCGCGCGCTCGCGGAAGCCTTCAGCAGATCCTTGCCGTCGAAGGTGATTTCGTCGGCGGTTACCTTGCCGGGCGCGTCGATGAGGCCCATCAGCGCCATCATCGTCACGCTCTTGCCCGAGCCCGATTCGCCGACCACGCCCACCACTTCGCCAGGCGCCACGTTCAGGTTGATCCGGTCGACAGCGGGCAAGCCGCTGAAATTCACCGAGAGATTGCGGATGGTCAATAGATTGCTCATATCAGGCCATCCGTTTCAGTTTGGGATCGAGCGCATCGCGCAGCCCGTCGCCAAGCAGGTTGATCGACAGCACCGAAATCAGAATGGAGAGACCAGGCATCGTGACGATCCACCATGCGCTGTCGATGTAATCGCGCGCCGATGCCAGCATCGCGCCCCACTCCGCCGAAGGCGGTTGTACGCCGAGGCCGAGAAAGCCGAGTGCCGCGGCATCGAGAATCGCGGACGAAAAACCGAGCGTCGCCTGCACGATCAGCGGCGCGGTGCAGTTCGGCAGCACCTGCGAGAACATCAGACGCAGCGTGCCCGCACCTGCGACGCGCGAAGCCGTCACGTATTCCTTCTGCAGTTCGCCGAGCGCCGATGCGCGCGTGAGACGCACATAACCCGGCAGTGCAACGATTGCGATTGCAAGCATCGTATTCGTCAAACCCGGACCGATGATCGCGACGACCGCGACCGCAAGCAGCAGCGACGGCAGCGCGAGCAGCACGTCCATGATGCGCATGATCGGCGTGTCGGCCCAGTTCTGGAAGAACGCGGCGATGAGACCGAGCACGATGCCCGGAATCAGCGCCAGCACCACCGATACGAAGCCGATCCAGAACGACAGCCGCGCGCCGTACATCAGACGCGAGAGGATGTCGCGGCCCGCTTCGTCAGTGCCGAGGATGAACTTCCAGTTGCCGCCGGCAAGCCACGCCGGCGGAATCTTCACGGAGTCGCGATACTGCTCGATCGGGCTGTGCGGCGCGATCAGCGGCGCGAAGATCGCGACGAAGATCAACACCAGCACGATGACGCCCGCGGTCACGGCGCCCCGGTTGCGCGAGAAGTTCGCCCAGAATTCACGGGCTGCAAGTGCGCGGCCGCTGGGCGGCGTCACTGCGGTGGGAACTGTATTTTGAATGTCTGCCATCATGCCTCCCGCAGAGCCGCCTCAAGGGAGGCATGCGCCCCCTTGGGGGGCAGCGAACGAATGTGAACTTGGGGGTACATGATTCTGTTTACCTCGTATGGCGAATGCGCGGATTCAACACGCCGTACAACAGATCAACGATCAGATTCACGAAGATCACCAGAGTCGCAATCATCAGGATCCCGCCCTGCACGACCGGATAGTCGCGCCGGCTGATCGCATCGATGAGCCATTTGCCGATGCCGGGCCATGAGAACAGCGTCTCGGTCAGCACCGCGCCTGCGAGCAGCGTCCCGACCTGGAGACCGATCACCGTCACCACGGGAATCAGCGCATTACGCAGCGCATGCACGATGATCACGCGTGCCGGCGCGAGCCCCTTCGCCCGCGCGGTGCGGATGTAGTCTTCGCGCAGCACCTCGAGCATCGACGAACGCGTCATCCGTGCGACGACAGCAAGCGGAATCGTGCCGAGCACGATGGCCGGCAGGATCAGATGGCTCACGGCCGACCTGAACGAGCCTTCGTCGGGAGCAAGCAGCGCGTCCACCAGCATGAAGCCGGTCACGTGCGGAATGTCGTATTCGACCGCGATCCGGCCAGACACCGGCGTCCAGCCGAGGTCGGCGGAAAACACCATGATGAGGATCAGCCCCCACCAGAAGATCGGCATCGAGTAGCCGGTGAGCGCCGTGCCCATCACGCCGTGATCGACCACGGTGCCACGTCTTAACGCAGCAAACACGCCCGCCGGCAGACCGACGATCAACGCGAACATCAATGCGCAGAACGACAGCTCGACAGTGGCGGGAAAGCGGGCAAGGAACTCGCCCATCACGCTCGTGTTGGTGATGATCGACATCCCAAGATTGCCATGCAGGGCGCGGCCGACGTAGTGGATGTACTGCATCGGCAGGGGCTCGTCGAGCCCGAGGCGGTGCAGCGCAGCAGCGTGCATCGCCGGATCGACCCCACGTTCGCCCATCATCACTTCGATGGGGTCGCCGGGGATCAGGTGTATCAGCGCAAACGCCAGAATGGTGATGCCGATGAAAGTCGGTATCACCATTCCGATGCGACGCAAAACGAATCGGAACATGGTTCGTCCCTCTGGTCGTGACTCTTGGATGAATGGAAAAAACGCAACCGGCGACGAGGGCTCGTGACCCCGGTCGCCGGACCATTTCGACCAGTTTTCTAATGGTACGAAAAGCTTACTGCGTCAGTATTACTTCACGCTAACACCATCAAAGCGCGCATAGCCGAGCGGCTCGATGCGCATGTCGACAACCTTCTTGCTGACCGGTTGGTACACCGTCGAGTGAGCCATCGGCGAGAACGGCAGTTCCTGCGCGAAGATCTTCTGTGCTTCCACATAGTGCTCCGTGCGCTGGGCGACATCCGACGTCGTGCGGCCCTTCTGGATCAGCTCGTCGAACGGCTTGTAGCACCACTTCGAGAAGTTGTTGCCATTGACCGCTTCGCAGCCGAGCAGCGTGCCGAGCCAGTTATCCGGATCGCCATTGTCGCCAGTCCAGCCGATCAGCATCGTGTCGTCTTCGCCAGCGTGCGCGCGCTTGATGTACTCGCCCCACTCATACGTGACGATCTTCGCCTTCACGCCGATCTTGGCCCAGTCGGCCTGGATCATTTCGGCCATCAGCCGTGCGTTCGGGTTGTACGCGCGCTGCACGGGCATCGCCCACAGCGTGAGCTCGAAACCATTCGCATAACCGGCCTTCGCGAGCAGGTCCTTCGCCTTCGCCGGATCGTACGGCAGGCTCTTCAGATCCTTGTAGAACGACCATTGCGTCGGCGGCATCGGATTGGTCGCCGGCTGGCCTGCGCCCTGGTACACCGACTCGATGATCGCCTTCTTGTTGATCGCCATGTCGAGCGCCTGACGCACTTCGAGCTTGTCGACCGGCTTGTGCGTCACGTTGTACGCGAGATAGCCGAGGTTGAAGCCCGGTTGCGACGGCATCGCGATGTTCGGCTCAGCCTTCAGCGGCGCGATGTCGGCCGGACGCGGATAGCTCATCACCTGGCATTCGTCGCGCTTGATCTTCTGCACGCGCACGCCGGCGTCCGGCGTAATCGAGAAGATCAGCTTCGAGATCTGCACGGCGCCCGGCTTCCAGTAGTCCGGATTGCCGTCGAAACGGATCGTCGCGTCCTTCGTGTAGCTGCGGAAAATGAACGGGCCCGTGCCGACCGGAGACTGGTTGATGTCGGCAGCCTTGCCGGCCTTCAGCAACTGGTCCGCATATTCCGCCGACAGGATCGACGCATATTCCATCGCCAGATTCTGGATGAACGGGGCGTTGACTTCCTTCAGCGTGAACTTGACCGTGTACGGGTCGACCTTTTCGACGCTGGTGATCAGCTTGTCGAGGCCCATATCGGTGAAGTACGGGAACTGCACCGGGTACGCCTTGCGGAACGGCTGGTTCGGATCCAGCATGCGCTGGAACGAGAACACGACGTCGTCCGCGTTGAATTCGCGCGTCGGTTTGAAGAACGACGTGGTCTGGAACTTCACACCGTGGCGCAGATGGAACGTATAGGTCTTGCCATCAGCGGAAACATCCCACTTTTCGGCGAGGCCGGGTTCGACCTTGGTGCCGCCGCGTTCGAATTCGACGAGGCGGTTATAGACGGTGAACGTGTTGGCCGTGAAATCCACGCCCGTGGTGTATTGGGCCGGATCGAAACCCGCGGGACTGCCTTCTGAGCAGTAAACCAGGGTCTTGTTCGGAATCCCGGCTGCGCCCGCAATATTGGACACGGCCATCGATGCCGCTGCGGCAGCGACGAGCGTGGTCAGACGCGCGGCGCGCAACAGTTTGTTTTGCTTCATGTTTCCTCCAGGTTCGGAACCGGCTCCCGCCGGTGTAGCGCGATATTACTTGAGCAAGGCTCACCCGAACAAGCGGAGGAAATTCCCTGTGTTCACGATCGGAATCACCGCTTGACACCGGTTGCTGCACTGCCGCAGCAGCCGGCATGAAGATTAGTGTGCGCCTTCGGAACAATAAAGGTCATTTTTTCACTTCAGGCCGACCGCCCGGAATTGTGCCGGCCCAAACGGATCGATCTTGAACGCAGCGATTAGCCTCTGCGCGAGTGAGTCCAGCCACCATGTGGGCTGCTGCGGGCGACGTTTCACCGGGCCGCAGCAGTCAGTCAGGGCGCATCGAGCAGCCATTGCGGCGCGACCGTATGCCTGGGTGTCTAGACGCCCAGGCGTTCGCAGATGGCCTTGGTGGCCGCCGCGCCATTGAGCGTATAGAAGTGCAGGCCCGGCACTTTCGCATCGACGAGCCGCTGACACAGGTTCGTCACGACATCGAGGCCGAATGCGCGGATCGCATCGCGGTCGTCGCCGAAGCTTTCCAGCCTGCGCGCGACCCAGCGCGGTACTTCGGCGCCGCACATCTCGGAGAAACGCATCAGTTGCGAGAAGTTCGTGATCGGCATGATGCCGGGCACGATCGGCACATCGACGCCCAGCTTGCGTGCGTCGTCAACAAAACGGAAGTACGCGTCCGCATTGAAGAAATACTGCGTGATCGCCGAATTCGCGCCGGCCTTCACCTTGCGCGCGAAGTTCTCCAGATCGGCCTTCGGCGAACGCGACTGCGGATGGTATTCCGGATAGGCGGCCACTTCGATACGAAACCAGTCGCCAAACTCGGAGCGGATGAAGCTCACCAGATCCGACGCGTAACGAAGCTCGCCCACTTCGCCCATGCCGGAGGGCAGGTCGCCGCGCAGTGCGACGATATGGCGGATGCCATGCGAGCGGTACTCGTTGAGGATCGCGCGCAGGCTTTCCTTCGACGAACCGATGCACGACAGGTGAGGCGCGGCTTCGATGCCGTCCTTCGCGATGTCGAGCACGGTATCGAGCGTGCCCTGCTGCGTCGAGCCGCCCGCACCGAACGTGCAGGACACAAACTTGGGCTTGAGCGGGGTCAGTTGCGCGCGGGTGGCTCGCAGCTTGTCGACGGCTTCCTGCGTCTTCGGCGGGAAGAATTCGAATGAGAGTTCGATCGGGTTCATGATTTACCAGGGTTGCCCGTCTTCAGGACGCCGTCAGCCGATGCTGCGGTTACCGAAGATCAGCGCGGACAGCAGCCACGAGACTATGCTGTACAGGATCGAGCCGAAAAATGCCGACCAGAAACCCGACACCTCGAAGCCCTTCAGCAGCGACGCGCACAGCCAGAAGCACAGCGCGTTGACGACCAGAATGAACAGTCCGAGCGTGATGATCGTGACGGGCAGCGTGAGCAGGATCAGCACCGGTCGCAACACGGCGTTGATGAGCCCAAGCACCAGCGCAATGATCAGTGCCGTGCCGAAACTGCGGATGTGAATCGACGGCACCAGATACGTGATGATCAGCAGGGCGAGCGCATTGATCAGCCAGGTCAGCAGCACAGTCATGTAGAGCTCCTTGTCAACGGGAAGTCCGGGATGAAATCCGGACTGGGCGGATTCGTGGGTCGCGCGAGCCGTGCTCCATGCGTGGGGTTCAGCGCCCATCACGCAGCGCGTCTTTTACGATGCGCGCTGCGTAATGGGACGCCCGGGACGCCCGGGACGCCCGCCGGCCGCATGCGTTCGAACTGCATTCAGCACGCGGCGGGCGGCGGCGGACTGAACCGCCGCATCCGCCATGGCGGCCGGCGCTTCGGGCCGCTTAGTAGCGATAGTGGTTCGGCTTGAACGGACCGCTCTTGTCGACGCCGATGTAGCCAGCCTGTTCGTCGGACAGCACGGTCAGGTTTGCGCCGATACGCGCCAGATGCAGACGCGCGACCTTTTCGTCGAGCTGCTTCGGCAACACGTACACCTTGTTCTCGTACTTGTCGCCCTGCGTGAACAGTTCGATCTGCGCGAGCGTCTGGTTCGTGAACGAGTTCGACATCACGAACGACGGGTGGCCCGTCGCGCAACCGAGGTTCACGAGGCGGCCTTCAGCCAGCAGGATCACGCGCTTGCCGTCCGGGAAGATGATGTGATCGACCTGCGGCTTGATGTTGTCCCACGTGTACTGACGCGTCGATGCAACGTCGATTTCCGAGTCGAAGTGACCGATGTTGCAGACGATCGCGTTGTGGCGCATCGCCTTCATGTGGTCGTGGCCGATCACGTGGTAGTTGCCGGTCGCGGTCACGAAGATGTCAGCCTTGTCGGCGGCGTATTCCATCGTCACGACGCGGTAGCCTTCCATGGCAGCCTGCAGCGCGCAGATCGGATCGATTTCCGTGACCCACACCGTCGCGCCCAGACCGCGCAGCGACTGCGCACAGCCCTTGCCCACATCGCCGTAACCAGCAACAACCGCGATCTTGCCGGCGATCATCACGTCGGTCGCGCGCTTGATGCCGTCGACGAGCGATTCACGGCAGCCATACAGGTTGTCGAACTTCGACTTCGTCACCGAATCGTTGACGTTGATCGCCGGGAACGGCAGACGACCTTCCTTCTCCATCTGGTACAGGCGGTGCACGCCGGTCGTGGTTTCTTCGGTGACGCCCTGGATGTGCTTGAGGCGCGTCGAGTACCACACCGGATCGGCATCCAGATGACGGGCGATCGACTTGTACAGCGCCACTTCTTCCTCGTTGGTCGGCTTTGCGATCACCGAGCGGTCCTGCTCGGCCTTCGAGCCGAGGATCAGCAGCAACGTGGCGTCGCCGCCGTCGTCGAGGATCATGTTGGCGAATTCGCCGTTCGGCCATTCGAAGATGCGGTGCGAGTATTCCCAGTATTCGTCGAGCGTTTCGCCCTTGTATGCGAACACCGGCGTGCCGCCCTTGGCGATCGCCGCGGCGGCGTGGTCCTGGGTCGAGAAGATGTTGCACGATGCCCAGCGGACGTCGGCGCCGAGCGCCTTCAGTGTCTCGATCAGCACGCCGGTCTGGATCGTCATGTGCAGCGAGCCCGCCACGCGTGCGCCCTTCAGCGGTTGCTGCGCCTTGTACTCGTCACGGATCTGCACGAGGCCGGGCATTTCCGTCTCGGCGATGTTGAGTTCCTTGCGGCCCCAGTCGGCGAGCGACAGGTCGGCAACGATGAAGTCCTTGGAATCTTTGGAATCGTAAACTGCGGCGTTCATCACGCCCTCCTTTCTAAAATTGACTAGAAATTTGACGTGAGCGCGGTTCGATGCGGTGGATGGAAAGCGCGTGGCGCATTCTAGCCGTCCGATTGAAGCCTCCGAGCCTGGCGGGCGGCATGCGAACGCAGATTCGCTGTGCCCGTCGCAACGCTCCTCGAAGACGAACGGCGATTGTAGCAAATCGAGATGGATTCGGGATGTCTGAAATGCGGGGGGAACGCGTGGCTTATTGCGCTGCCGCAACCGACGCTTCGTCAGACTGGCAAAAAGCCCAGCGCCGGCGCGAGCAGCACCATCACGACACCAGCGATCATCATCGTCAGGCTGGCGACGACGCCCTCCTCGCTGCCCAGTTCGCGCGCCTTCGCCGTGCCCACACCGTGGGCCGCCGCGCCGAACAGCGCGCCGCGCGCGAGGCGCGTGCGCAGCGGCACGAGCGCCAGCACGATTTCGCCGAACAGCATCCCGCAGACGCCCGTCGCAATCACGAAGAGCGCCGTCAGGTCCTTCGGCGCGCCGATCTTGTCGGAGACTGCAAGAGCGAACGGCGTGGACACCGAGCGCGTCATCAGGCTGCGCTGAAGTTCAGGGGACAGGTGCAACAGCCTGGCCAGCGCAAGCGACCCGCCCACCGCGACGATGATCCCGACCGTCACGCCGACCGTCAGCGAAATCCAGTGCCGTTTCATCAGGTCGCGGTATTCGTAGATCGGCACCGCGAACGCGACCGTGGCGGGGCCGAGCAGCCACATCAACCAGCGCGTGTCCTCGAAATAGACCGGATACGGAATATGCGCGGCCAGCACGATCACTGCCAGCACCACCGGCACGGCGAGAAGCGGCGTCAGCCAGGGCCTCCTGAAGCGCGCGTACAGGCGCTTCGAGGCGAAATAGAGCGCGACCGTCAGCACGAGGCAGCCGGCCGCGATCAGCGGTGAAGCGTCATCAGCGAAAAGGGAGGAATAGAAGGCGTTCATGAGCGGGACTGTAGGCGTCACATCACGTCACATCACGCCACATCAGGCGCGAGCGGCGTGGCGCGTGACCAGCACGCGACGCAGCGCAAGACGGCGTTCGAGCCGCGCGGCCTGCTCGACGGCGAACGCCACCGCCACCATCACCATCAGCGTGCCCGCGACGACCACCACGGCGAGACGCCAGCCGTCTTCCTTGAAGAGGCCACCGTATTGCACCGCCGCGACCGCTGCGGGAATAAAGAAGAGCAGCATGTCGGACAGCAGCCAGTCGGCGCCGGCCTTGATCCAGCGCGACGGCAGGCCGCCGCAGAACAGCAGCGCGAGCAAGGCGGCGAGGCCGACCACGCCGCCCGGTACCGGCAATCCAAGCCGACGCACCAGCAAATCGGCGACGTACCATACGCCAGCCAGCGCAGTACTCTGGAGCGCGATCCGGGCGACACGGACCACGCCCGCGGACGCAGCTTGAGTCGAAAAACGTGTCGTCATGGCAATCCCCAGGTGGACTTTTGATGAAAGTGAGTATAGGTTGCACCGCAACATAAATATAATGACTTAACATCATTCACTTCATTCCAATCTGGAATCGAGGAGCCGTTGACCGTGGAACTGCGCGCCCTGCGTTATTTTGTTGAAGTCGTTCGTCAGCAAAGCTTCACCGTCGCGGCCGAGCAGATGTTCGTCACGCAGCCGACCATCAGCAAGATGGTGAAGTCGCTGGAAGACGAAATCGGCTCCCCGCTGCTGCTGCGCGATGGCCGCCAGATGGTCCTCACCGACGCCGGCCGGATCGTCTACCAGCGCGGTCAGGACGTGCTGGCCGCACACGCGCAGTTGCAGGCCGAGCTGAACGATCTCGGCACGCTAGGCAGCGGCGAAGTGACCATCGGTATTCCGCCGATGGGCGGCTCGCTTTTCACGCCCGCGATCGCCGCCTTCCGGCAGCGCTACCCGAAAATCGACCTGAAGCTGTTCGAGCAGGGTTCGCGGGCGATCGAAGCCGCACTGATCAGCGGTGAACTGGAACTGGGCGGCGTGCTGCTGCCCGTCGATCCGGAGATGATCGACGTGCTGCCGGTTACCCGCCAGGTGCTGTGGCTCGTCGCACGCCACGCTTCGCGCTGGGACGACCTGCGCGAGGTGCCGCTTGCAGTGCTCGCGATGGAGCCGTTCGTGTTTTACGGCGAAAGTCTCGCGCTCAACGACGTCGTGCTGAACGCCTGCCGGCAGGCCGGCTTCGCGCCGACCATCGTCGGACGCAGCGGACATTGGGATTTCATGGCGGCGCTGGTGCAGGCGGGCGTCGGCATCGCGCTCTTGCCCGCGCCTTACTGCCGGCGACTCGACGCGACGCAGTTCACCTGCCGGCCGGTCGTCGAACCGGAAATTCCGTGGGAAATGGCGATCGGCTGGCGGCGCAACGGCTATCTGTCGCACGCGGCACGCGCGTGGCTCGACGTCGCCCGCGAGACGCTGCCGGGCCAGGCCGGCAGCGATTTCATGCATGCGCCAATGCCCGATAATGCCGAACCAGCGGCGAGCCAGCTAGCCGATCACACGCCCAAATGAAACATGCCGCCCGGCTCAGGCCGACCGGCATGTTGACGAACAGGTTGCGTTCCGTGTGAGGGCCAACCTCGATCAGTGCGATCGAGGCATCGGGACAACTGTCCGCAAGCCGGCCTGCCCAGCGCACAGCCGCCTGAGCCCTGCACCGACAATGATGTAGTCGTATTGCATCCGCTCCTCCTTAGGCGGGTCGCGTTGTTCGCGAACCCTGTCTCGTGCACACTCGTCCACGTGTGCTGACGCGCATTGTAGGGACGCGATCGCGCGCGAAACGGCTTCGCATCAGAGCGATCCCTCTAAACGAAACCCGCGCCGCACCCTATGATAAAAAGTTGTCGCCTGCCTTCAGGCTGAGAGCGTGACCTTCAGACGTAGCGGAAAGCGTGGCGCAAAACGCGCCGCCCATCGTTGCGCGACACAGCAGGCGCCGATAAAACAAACCATGCCGGCGCGCATCCGGTGAATGGAGACAGCAGATGGAATCGCACTGCCCCGGCAAGACGCATGACGTGACCAACCAGGTCCCGCCGCTTGCGGACTACAACCTGTTCGAAAGCGATGCCGCTCTCGCCGCCGCTGTCGATCGCGACGGCGCGGGCTGGCACCGCGACGCATTGCAGCGCTACGGCGCCGCGCTCACGACGCCGGACATCCTCGCCCTCGCCGACCTCGCAAACCGTCACACGCCCGAACTCTTCACGCATTCACCGCGCGGCGAACGCATCGACGCGCTGGAGTTTCATCCTTCATGGCATACGTTGCTCGCGTTGCTGCGGCGCGAAGGGCTGCTTGCGCTGCCTTTTTCAGATCCGCAGCGCGGCGCGATGGCCGCGCGCTGCGCTGGCTACTATCTGCATGCGCAGCTTGAATCGGGTTCGCTGTGTCCGCTAACGATGACCTTCGCCAGCATTCCGGTGCTGCAACGTGAGCCCGCGCTTTTTGAAACGTTGCGCGACAAGCTCTACACCCGCCAGCACGATCCGCGCGACCTGCCGCTTGCGCAGAAAGCGTCGATGATGATCGGCATGGGAATGACCGAGAAACAGGGCGGCTCGGACGTGCGCAGCAACCAGACCCGCGCGTTCGCGGCGGGCAACGGCAGCGGTCGTGGCGCGCCATACCGGCTCGTCGGGCACAAATGGTTTTTCTCGGCGCCGCAGTGCGACGCGCATCTGGTGCTTGCGCGCACCGGCGATCACGAAGGCCTGTCGTGCTTCTTCGTGCCGCGCTTCGCGCCCGACGGCAGCAAAAACGCGGTGCAGATCCAGCGCCTCAAGAACAAGCTCGGCAACCGCTCCAACGCAAGCGGCGAAGTCGAATTTCTCGACGCATACGGCATGCTGATCGGCGACGAAGGACGCGGCGTGCCCACCATCATCGAGATGGCGAACTACACGCGGCTCGACTGCGTGATCGGCAGCGCGGGGCTCATGCGCGCCGCGCTCGTGCAGGCGATCCATCACGCGCGGCATCGCAGCGCATTCGGCCGGCATCTTGCCGACCAGCCGCTGATGCGCAACGTGCTGGCCGACCTCGCGCTCGAATCCGAAGCGGCGACTGTCCTGTTCATGCGCCTCGCTCGCGCCTTCGAAGACGCCGCGAACGCGCCCGAAGAGCGTGCGTGGCGGCGCATCGTCACACCGGCGGCGAAGTACTGGGTGTGCAAGCGCGCGCTCGAATTCACCGGCGAAGCGATGGAGGTCTGGGGCGGCAACGGCTACGTCGAAGAAGGCCCGATGGCGCGCTTCTATCGAGAAGCGCCGGTCAATTCGATCTGGGAAGGCTCGGGCAACGTGATGTGCCTCGACGTGCTGCGTGCGATGGAGCGCGAGCCCGAAGCGGCACAGGCGCTCTTCGCCGCGTGGCGCAGCACGGCGCAGGTGCATCCCGCTCTGGGGGCGGCGCTCGACCGGCTTGCCGCCGCACTCAGCAGCGCACCCGATCTGCGCGAGGCCGCAGCGCGCCGCATCGCCCAGTCGATCGTTCTCATCGCTCAGGCGACCTTGCTCGTTGAGCACGCACCGGCGCAAGCCGCGGATGCTTTCATCGCGACGCGGCTCGCCGACGGCTGCGGCGAAAGCGGGCGCGTATACGGCACGCTGCCGGCCGCGTTCGACCACGCGATGATCATCGCCCGCGCGTTTGCAGCTTGATCGTCCGCGTCGCGCGTAGTGTCGACGCAGGTTCAGATACGGCAAACGCGACCATACGCGTACTGACTCCAGGATGGGGGCTCATGAAAAACGATCTACCTGACGTGGCCGCGCTCGAAGCGCTGCTGCGCGAACAGCGGAACGCGTACCTGCGTGCGCCTTATCCGTCGTGGGAGACACGCGCCGCGCATCTGAGGGCGCTGCTCAGGATGCTGCTCGATCACCGCGACGCGCTGGCCGATGCCATCAGCGCGGATTTCGGCAATCGCGCGAAGCAGGAGGTGTTGCTCGCTGAATTCCTGCTCGTGAAGAATGAGATCGACGGCGCGCTGCGTCACGGCAGGCGCTGGATGAAGGCGCAGCGACGCAGCACCAACAAATGGCTGTTGCCGGCGCGTGTGAAAGTCGTGCCGCAGCCGCTTGGCGTAGTCGGCATCATCGCGCCGTGGAATTATCCCGTGCTGCTCGCCGCCGGTCCGCTCATCAGCGCGCTCACGGCAGGCAACCGCGCGATCATCAAGATGTCGGAGCTGACGCCGCGCACCTCGGCGCTCTTCGAGCAACTGATCGCACAGACCTTCGCGCGCGATCATGTGGCGGTCGTCAACGGCGACGCCGCGTTTGCCGCCGCCTTCAGCACGCAGCCATTCGATCACCTGCTCTTCACCGGTTCGACGCAGGTGGGCCGTCACGTCATGCGCGCCGCCGCCGACAACCTCACACCCGTCACGCTCGAACTGGGCGGTAAGTCGCCGGCGATCGTCGGACCGCACGCGCGCTTCGACTACGCGGTGGCGAACCTCGTCACCGGCAAGACGCTCAACGCGTGTCAAACCTGCGTGGCGCCTGACTATGTGCTGGTGCCGCGCGGCAAGGAGCAGGCGTTCATCGACCGCGCCCGCGTGCAGATGAAGAAGCTGTACCCCGACTTCGCCCGCAACCGCGATTACACGACGATCATCAGCGCGCGTCATTTCGAGCGCCTGCAGCGGCTCGCCGAGGAAGCGCAGGCGTGCGGCGCACAGCTGCATCCGCTAGCCGACCTTCCCGGCGCACCCGGGAGCGGGCTGTGCGATCCCGACACGCGCCGCTTTCCGCTCGTTGCCATAACGAACGCACCCGACGAATCGGCCCTGATGCAGGAGGAAATCTTTGGTCCGCTGCTGCCTGTCGTCCCCTACGACACACTCGATGACGCGATCGCCTACATCAACGCGCGGCCGAGGCCCCTCTCGCTCTATCTCTACGACGACGACGCCGCGACGATCGAACGCGTGACGCACGAAACGGTTGCGGGCGGCATGGCCGTCAACGAAACGCTGATGCATCTCGCGTGCGAGAGCCTGCCGTTTGGCGGCGTCGGCGCGAGCGGGATGGGCGCGTATCACGGCCACGAAGGCTTCGTGACGTTTTCGAAGATGAAACCCGTGTTGCAGCAGGCGCGCCTGAACGCGCGCGCCCTGGTCGCGCCGCCCTACGGCAGGGTGTTCAACGTGCTGATCAGGCTGATGATGCGGTTCTAGTCCGCGCAGGCCATGCCGCGCGGCCCGGGTTAGCGCGCCGCGCCGCCGCTTCCGCTTTCCGGTGTGCCCGATGTCGTTTCGACGACAGTTGCAGGCTCGGCGCCGGGCGCATCGTCGGCCGCGCCGCTTTCCAGCCGGTGCAGCCACGCCAGCAGTTCCGCGACCGCCTGATACAGCTGCGGCGGAATCCTCGTGTCGAGGTCGACCTGCATCAGCAACGACACCATCTCCGGCGCCTCGTGCACATACAGGCCGGCCTCTTTGGCCCGCTGCACGATCATGTCCGCGACGAGACCGTAGCCCTTCGCCACCACGCGCGGCGCAGCGTCGCCCAACTGCGAATCGTAGACGAGCGCCGCCGCGCTCCGGCGATGCGTGCGGCTCATGACAGGTCCCAGTCGTAATCTGTGGCGCCCTGCGTGCCGGCCCCCCCTCTATGCCGGGCGGCGGATGCGGCTGTCGCTTCGTCGCCGGCGGCGGCCGAGCGTGCATAGGCCGTTGTGGCCTGCGCCGCCGCTGCCGCCGCAGACGTCCCGACTGCCGGCGCACCACCGCCGATTTCGCGGATCGACAGCCCATTCAGTTCGATGCCGGCTGCGGCAAGCCGCTGGCGAAACGTTTCGCCTTGCGCCGCGAGCCGCGCCGCGCCGCCCGGGTTCGCCTGCACCCGCACCGCGAGTTGTGTGCCGGTGAGCGTCAGTTCGGCGTCGACGGTGCCGAGCGATGGCAGCGACAAGGTCAGCCGCGTGCGCCACGGATACGGCTCGTCCGTCTCGACACCCTTCCCGCCACGATGCCACTCGTCGCCTTCCTGCTGGATCGTCCAGTCGAGCCGCGCGCCGGGCCAGGCTTCGCCAGTCCAGCGGAATTCACCGGTGGCAAGCAGATCGAGTTGCTGCCGCACAAGCGGAACCGTCGCCGGATGAATCGCGGGCGCGGCAGACTGCTGCGGGGGTGCATCATGAGTGTCGAGGCCGAGCGGATCGCTGGCGGCCCCATGCACCGACGAGCGGGACGACGAGGAGCCTGAAAACGCCGTGTTGCCCACGGAATTGACTGTCGCAAAGCGTGCTGCCTGCGACTGCGGACCATCCGGCGCGCCTCGGACGTTCGCCGTACCAGCGGCAGCCGGATTCTGACCGAGTCCGGCTGCCGCCCTCGCCTGGGACCCCGCACCGCTTGACCATGGCTGCGCCGAAGCATCCGCATCGGCATTCCAGTCGAGCGGCAATTGCGCCGCCGCGTCGACCAGACGGTTTTGCGGCTCGCCGGCGAGCGACGCAGGCGTGCGCTGCCCCGACAGCCATTGCGCGAGATGCGATTCGTAGAACAGTCCGCTTTCGACGACCGTCTGCCTAAGTGCCGCAGCCAGCGCCACGACAGGCAGCGGCGAAGCCACCACGCTGGTCGCCGCCGCGCCTGCCGCCGCACTCATGGCCGCCCCGGCCTGCGGCGCTGTGCCTGCCGTTGCCGTTGCTGAAGCGTCGGTCGTCAGCGTATCGAAGAGCGGCAACGGCTCGGCCAGCGCGACATCCAGCGCCGGCGCCGCCGGCCACACCGGTATCTGGCCGACGACGGCAGGTGTCGCATCGCCACCAGAGCGCACGATGGCGTCAAGCGTCAGGGCGACGGCGGACAGCGCGGTCTGCGCGGAAGCGGGTGGAGTGGAAGATGTGTCAGGCAACGCCCCGCCACGGGCGACGGGCGTATCGACGCTCAGCGCGGAAGCGCCCGTCTGCGACGCCGTGGCATCAGCGCGCGCGCCGATCGAGAGCAGGCTGTCGACGCGGCTTGTCAGCACAGAAGCCACCGCCGTGTCGATTCCGTTCATGCCGATTCCTCTCGCGCACGATTCGCGCGTGTCCACCGGCGGCGGACTGGCCCCGATGATGCGGGTCGAAAAAACGCGCTCAGCGCGCCCGATAAAGTTCCTTCAGCACGCAGGCGGGACGGGACGCCGCGAACAACGCCGACAGCTTCGCCATGCGCGGATTCGCCAGGTCGCGGATAGCGGCGTCGTCGGCGAGAATCTGGCGGATCAGGTCAAACTTGCGCGCCCGTTCCCCATCGTCCAGCTTGACGCAGGCTTCCGCGCTCTTGAGCGCCTCAACCAGGTGGCGATACTCGTCCTGAAGCCCGACCAGATCGTTCCAGAGGGCGTTGCGGGCTGCCACCAACATGCGGCCGGAAATCACTGCGATCGCCTCGTAGCGGGCGAAATATTCTGCGTTCGAAGTCATCTCATGCTTTCCGCGGACGACTGTGTCGCCATCCGCGCGATCTCCGGGGCAATCCCCATCCAGGCTTCTTCGAGCGTGGCCAGCAAGCCGTCGACTTCGACGAGCATGGCCTCGCTCTGTTTCAGGTTGGCCTCGAACAGGCGCCGCGTCATGTATCTATAAAGCGCGTCCAGCCGCTCCGCGATTTCGCCGCCCACTTCCACGTTCAACGCCTCCTGCAAACCGCCCCCGATGATCTGGATCGCCTTGGTGATCGCCTCCCCGCGCGCCGCGATATTGCCCTGCTGCAGGTGCATGCGCGCCAGAGCGATGGCCTTCCGGGCGCCCTGATACAGCATCGCGATCAGACGATGCGGACTCGCGCCCATCACCCCGGTCTCGACTCCGACGCGTGCGTAGGCATTGGCTCCAGAGTGGGCTGCGGAAAACATCGGCGCTCCTCCTGTTTGATGCAGATTGCGGGTTGGTTAGCGGGCCGCTGGTGCGCGTTGCCGTGCATCAGCATGCATGCCTGTATCCCGGTTATCGGAAAGCTCGCGCAAAGCTTTAGCCCGCAGGAGGAATGGCTCAGTGCGTAACAGGGCGAGCGGCCGGCCTGGCGGCCCCCTGGGCCGCTGCACCCTGGTGGCGCAGGCGACTTGTGGCAACGCCGCCGCACACGCAAAAACGCGCAGCGCGCAACTGGCTCAAACGGCCGTCTGCATGATCTCGTTGTAGGCCGTGACGAGCTTGTTGCGCACCTGCAGGCCGAACTGGAAGCCGAGGTTGGCCTTCTGCATATCGACCATCACGTCGTTCAGCGACACGTTCGATGCGCCGATTTCGAACGCGTGCGCCTCGCCGAGGGAGGTTTGCTGGTCGTTGCTGATCTTGTCGATCGAGGTTTTCAGAGCCGAGGCAAAGCCGCCAGCCGTCGCCGCGCCGGAGCTGGACGCCGCCGGGGCGGTTCCGCCGGCAGCCTGCGCCGCCATTGACTGCATCTGCGCAAGCGCCGACGAAAGCGCATTCACGGGCAAAGTCATGTTGTCTCCATAAGAGGGAAAAGCGACGCGGCAAGGCCTGCCGATCTGGACGAAAGCATAGCAGCGGGCATTTTTCGAAAGACTTGAAAGTAGGGGTGAAACCCCGCTCTATTCGACCAATCAGGTTGCATCCTGGTGGGGATAATCCCTAACGTGAAAGTGTCTGCTCCTGCGCCCGTCGGCCTGACGCGGCGGCCGGCAGCAGAACGCAAGGCATCCCCGGAGATACCCGACGCATGGATTCGTCAGCCAACTCTTTGATCAACCCCGACGCCCGCATGGGGCTCGCCGGCGCGCAAACTGGCGCGGGCGGCGCCGGCCAGCCTGGTGCAGCGGACCTCGGTGGGGGTTTTGGCCAGCGCCTGTCAGCGTTCCCAAGCTCGCTCACGCAGATGCGCGGCAATCCGCGGGCGCCGCTGATCTTCGCCGTCGCGCTGCTGGTTGCGATCGTCGCGGGTCTCGTGCTCTGGTCGCGCGCGCCGGACTACAAGGTGCTCTACAGCAATCTGTCGGACCGCGACGGCGGCGCGATCATCACCGCGCTCCAGGCTGCCAACATCCCCTACAAGTTCAGCGATTCCGGTGGCGCGATCCTCGTGCCCGCCGAACAGGTTCACGAAATGCGCCTGCGGCTCGCCTCGCAGGGGCTGCCCAAAGCCGGTTCCGTCGGCTTCGAGCTGATGGACAACCAGAAGTTCGGCATCAGCCAGTTCGCCGAGCAGATCAACTACCAGCGCGCCCTCGAAGGCGAACTCCAGCAGACCATCGAGTCGATTTCCGCGGTGAAGTCGTCGCGCGTGCACCTCGCGATTCCGAAGCCCTCCGTGTTCGTGCGCGACCACGAAGCGCCGTCGGCCTCAGTGCTCGTCAACCTGTACCCGGGCCGCACGCTCGACGAAGGCCAGGTGGTCGCGATCACCCATATGGTTTCGTCGGCGGTGGCCGACATGCCGGTGCGCAACGTCACGATCGTCGACCAGGACGGCAACCTGCTGACGCAGACCGCGTCCGGCACCGGTCTCGACGCGAGTCAGCTCAAGTTTGTCCAGCAGATCGAGCGCAACACGCAGCAGCGCATCGACGCGATCCTCGCCCCGCTGTTCGGCGCCGGCAACGCGCACTCGCAGGTGAGCGCCGACGTCGATTTCGCCAAGGTCGAGCAGACGTCCGAAAAGTACGGCCCGAACGCGACGCCGGACCAGGCTGCGATCCGCAGCCAGCAAACCAGCACGGCCACGGAAATGACGCAGGGCGGCGCCTCGGGCGTGCCGGGCGCGTTGTCCAACCAGCCGCCGCAGCCGGCATCCGCGCCGGTCGTCGCGAGCGCCAGCGGCGCGAGCAGCGTGGCCACGACGCCGGTCAGCGACCGTAAGGACCAGACCACCAACTACGAGCTCGACAAGACCGTGCGCCACTATGAGCAGCCGATGGGCGGCATCAAGCGGCTGTCGGTGGCGGTGGTGGTCAACTATCAGCGCCAGGTCGACGCCAGGGGTCACGCGACGATGCAGCCGATGTCCGCCGACAAGCTCGCGCAGGTCAACCAGTTGGTGAAGGACGCAATGGGTTACGACGCGAGCCGCGGCGACTCGGTGAACGTGGTCAACAGCGCGTTCACGACCGAGGTCGACCCGAATGCCGACCTGCCGTGGTGGCGCACGCCGGAGATGATCGCGCTCGCAAAACAGGTCGCGACGTATCTGGGCATCGGTGCGGTGGCCCTGTTCCTCTACTTCGTGATGGTTCGCCCGGCGCTGCGCCGCGCGTTTCCGCCGCCGCAACCGCCTGTCGCCGCGCTGCAGTCGCCGGACGAGCCGATGCTGCTCGACGGCCTGCCCTCGCCCGACAAAACGGTCGCCGAAGTGGAAGAGGAAAACAACCTGCTCTCGTTCGAAAATGAGAAGCATAAATATGAGCGGAACCTGGAATTCGCACGCAACATCGCGCGCCAGGATCCGAAGATCGTAGCGACTGTCGTCAAGAACTGGGTGTCCGATGAGCGCTGAAGGCGTAGTGAAAAGCGCGCTCCTGCTGATGTCGATCGGCGAGGAGGAGGCCGCGCAGGTGTTCAAGTTCCTCGGCCCGCGCGAGGTGCAGAAGATCGGCGTCGCGATGGCGGCCCTGAAGAACATCACGCGCGAGCAGATCGACGAGGTGCTGCAGGAATTCGTCAAGGAAGCGGAACAGCACACTGCGCTCTCGCTCGATTCGAGCGACTACATCCGCTCGGTGCTGACCAAGGCGCTCGGCGACGACAAGGCCGGCGCGATCATCGACCGGATCCTGCAAGGCAGCGACACGAGCGGCATCGAAGGCCTCAAGTGGATGGATTCGGCCGCGGTCGCCGAACTGATCAAGAACGAGCACCCGCAGATCATCGCGACGATTCTGGTCCACCTGGATCGGGATCAGGCTTCCGAGATCGTTGCCAACTTCACCGAGCGGCTGCGTAACGACGTGCTGCTGCGGATCGCGACGCTCGACGGCATCCAGCCGGCCGCGCTGCGCGAACTGGACGATGTCCTGACAGGCCTGCTGTCCGGTAGCGACAACCTCAAGCGCAGCCCGATGGGCGGCATCCGCACGGCGGCGGAAATTCTCAACTTCATGTCGAGCGGCCACGAGGAATCGGTGCTCGAAAACGTCCGCCAGTACGATACGGAACTCGCGCAGAAGATCATCGACCAGATGTTCGTGTTCGAAAACCTGCTCGACCTCGAAGACCGCGCGATCCAGTTGCTGCTGAAGGAAGTCGAGTCCGAATCGCTGATCATTTCGCTGAAGGGCGCGCCGCCTGCCCTGCGCCAGAAGTTCCTGTCGAACATGTCGCAGCGCGCCGCGGAACTGCTCGCGGAAGACCTGGACGCGCGTGGCCCGGTACGCGTCTCGGACGTCGAGACGCAGCAGCGCCGCATCCTGCAGGTCGTGCGCAACCTGGCCGAAAGCGGCCAGATCGCGCTAGGCGGCAAGGCGGAAGACGCATATGTCTGATCAGAACTCCACGCGCAAGGAGAGCCACTCGGCCTACCAGCGCTGGGAGATGGCCTCGTTCGACCCGGTGCCGGAACCGGAACCGGTCGACGAAGGCGCTTTCGAAGCCGAACTGGAGCGCCTGCGCGACGCCGCGCACGCGCAGGGTGTCGCATCCGGCCATGTGGCGGGTCAGGCGCTCGGCTATCAGGCGGGCTACGAACAGGGTTACGCGCAGGGTCTCGAGCAGGGCCGCGTCGAAGCGCGCGCGGAAGGCATGCGCCTTGCCGCGATTGCCGACACGTTCTCGGCCGCACTCGGCGGCGCACAGGGCGAGATCGCCGACACGCTCGTGGCGCTGGCGCTCGACATCGCGCAGCAGGTGGTCCGTCAGCACGTGCAGCACGACCCCGCCGCACTGATCGCCGTCGCGCGCGAGGTGCTGGCGACCGAGCCCGCCCTCGTCGGCGCACCGAGTCTGATCGTGAGCCCGGCGGACCTGCCGGTCGTCGAAGCCTATCTGCTTGAGGAGCTTCAGGCCCGCGGCTGGACCGTGCGCACTGATCCGATGGTCGAGCGCGGCGGTTGCCGGGCGCATGCCGGCACCGGCGAAGTGGATGCCGGCATCGGCACCCGCTGGGAACGCGTCGCCGCGGCACTGGGCAAGGTGAGCACGTGGTGAAGCCGACCCTTCAGGAGATCGAAGCCAGCGACCTGACGCCGCTCGAACGCGAGCTGGCGCTGGCGTCGTTCGGCGCGCCCGAAACGCTGCCGCCCGCGAAACCCGCCGCCGCCGCGGCAAGTCGCGAGTCAGCGCCGGTTTTCAGGCCGGATCCCGCGCTGCTGCAGAATCCGCATTTTCAGGCCTGGCGCGCGCACCTCGACGGCCTGCGCGCCCGCAACGCCATCGCGCGGCCGCTGCGCGGCTGCGGGCGCCTCACGCGCGCCGCCGGGCTCGTGCTCGAAGCGGTTGGCCTGCGTCTTTCAGTGGGCGCGGAAGTGATGATCGAACTGCCGCCCGGTAGTCCGATCGCCATGGCCGAAGCGGAGGTCGTCGGCTTTGCGGGCGACAGGCTGTTCCTGATGCCGACCACCGAAGTCCACGGCCTGTTGCCCGGCGCGCGCGTCTATCCGCTTGAAAGCGCGCCGATCGCCGATCCGATGGCGGGCGCGAAGCGTCTGCCGGTCGGCTGGGAACTGCTGGGGCGTGTCGTCGATGCGGCCGGCCGGCCGCTCGACAGTCTCGGCCCGCTCAGCGCGGCGGCCGATGCGCCGCTGTCGGCGCCGTCGATCAATCCGCTGCGCCGCGAGCCGATCCACAAGGTGCTCGACGTCGGCGTGCGTGCGATCAATGCGCTGCTGACCGTCGGCCGTGGCCAGCGCATGGGTCTCTTTGCCGGCTCAGGCGTCGGCAAGTCGGTGCTGCTCGGCACGATGGCCCGCTATACCAGCGCCGAAGTGATCGTGATCGGCCTGATCGGCGAACGCGGCCGCGAAGTGAAGGAATTCATCGAACAGATTCTCGGCGAGGAAGGTCTCGCGCGCTCGGTCGTGGTTGCCGCGCCGGCCGACGTGTCGCCGCTCCTGCGCATGCAGGGCGCGGCTTATGCAACGTCGCTCGCCGAATACTTTCGCGATCAGGGCAAGCACGTCCTGCTGCTGATGGATTCGCTAACCCGCTATGCGATGGCGCAGCGCGAGATCGCCCTCGCCGTCGGCGAACCGCCGGCAACTAAGGGTTATCCGCCGTCGGTGTTCGCGAAGCTGCCGGCCCTCGTCGAACGGACCGGCAATGGCCCGGAAGGTGGCGGCTCCATCACCGCTTTCTATACTGTACTGACTGAAGGCGACGACCAGCAGGATCCGATCGCCGATTCGGCACGCGCGATCCTCGACGGCCACATCGTGCTGTCACGCACACTCGCCGAAGCCGGCCATTATCCGGCCATCGATATCGAGGCCTCGATCAGCCGCGCGATGACCGCGCTGATCGACGACGCGCACCTCGACCGGACGCGTCTTTTCAAGCAGATGCTGTCGCGCTATCAGCGCAATCGCGACCTGATCAACGTCGGTGCCTATTCGAGTGGTCGCGACGCGGTGCTCGATCGTGCAATTGCGCTGTATCCGAGGATGGAAGCGTTCCTGCAACAGGGCTATCGCGAAAGCGCTGGCTTCGAGTCGAGCGTAGCCATGCTTGACTCGCTGTTCGAATAAGGAGTGGACAGATGTCGAAGCATTTTCCGATCAAGACGCTGATTGGTCTCGCGCAGGACGACGTCGACGTCGCCGCCCAACGGCTCGCACGTGTGCAGCGCGAGCGCAACGACGTGGAAGCGCAGCTGAATTCGCTGATCCAGTATCGCGACGAGTACCACGCGCGCTTTACGGCCACCGCCCAATCCGGGATGCCTGCCGGCAACATGCGCAACTTCCAGGCGTTCATCGACACGCTCGATGCCGCCATCGACCAGCAACGCAAGCTCCTCGTCACCGCGACGGCACGGGTCGAAGCGGCCAGGCCCGAATGGCAGCGCCAGAAGCAGAAGCTCGGCTCGTTTGAAGTCTTGCAGGCACGCGGCGAAGCCGTTGAAGCAAAGCAGACCGCGCGGCGCGAGCAGCGCGACGCCGACGAACACGCGGCAAGAATTCTCCGGATGCGAGTGGAAGGCGTCTGACGCGCCCGCGCATGACTGACTGATACGAACGGATACACGAACGAGAGATAAGGTATGTCGCCTCTTTCACTGATCAACTCGCTGCTCGGCACGGCCAGCGGCACGTCGTCCAGCGGCTCCCCGGCGAGCTCAAGCGCGCTGCCGTTTGCGCAGACGCTGCAACAGAGCATCGATTCGCAAAACAACGCGGCAC
Source organism: Paraburkholderia sp. BL10I2N1 (assembly GCF_004361815.1). NCBI lineage: Bacteria > Pseudomonadati > Pseudomonadota > Betaproteobacteria > Burkholderiales > Burkholderiaceae > Paraburkholderia > Paraburkholderia sp. BL10I2N1. The sequence goes on from NZ_SNWA01000001.1 coordinate 1,275,516, forward strand.
GGGCGAGCGCCAGTGCGTTGCAAAACGCGTCGTCCTCGTCATCATCGTCGGCGGCTTCGTCTTCGGATTCGTCGCCGGATTCGTCGAGCGTGCACGATGTGTCGTCGCCGGACAACTCGTCGAACAGCGCGGACGCGGCCGGCAGCAAGCAGTCCTCGGACAGCACGACGGCGGCGAACCCATCGACGGGCAGCACGCAGCAAACCTCCGGCAACGACAGCGGCAACCCGGCTGGCGGCACGACGTCGAAGCCGCAGCAGGATGCGAACACGCAGGCGACAGCGCCCACTACGGCTGCTGCGGCGGCAACCGCAGCGGCGGCGGCTGCCGCACAGGCACAGGCGCAGGCGAGCGCCGCGGCAACCACGGCGGCCACGGACGCATTGCCGGCCGACCCGGCTGCGACGGCTCCGGCCACCACGCCCGTCGCATCGACTCCGGTCAGCGGCACGAATCTCGGCAAGAAGATCGCGTCACTCGATCCGAAAGCGGTTCAGGACGGTTTGCAGGCAGCGCTGGCGGCGCTGGCGAGCGGCCAGGGCGCAGCGGCGACGCCAGCGACCACCGCCGCTACGGCGGGCACTGCGACGGCTGGCAGCGCGGACGCGACGGGGCTTGGCGGGCGCGGTGCTGGCGCGAGCGCGGGCCTGACACCGGGCGCGAAGCTTGCCGATGGAAAGGGCGGGTTGGGCGACAACGTGAAGTCGACGGTATCGAACGCCGCTGTGGCGGCGACGCCTGATGCACTCGGCGGGGGCAACGCTGGCGAGGCGCTGGCGGCCGCGAATACCGGCAATGGACAGGCCAGTTTTGCGACGCTGAAGGACGCCGCCGACTCCGCGCAAGCGGCGCTCGCCGCGACTCAGGCGGCATCTGCGGCGGCCGCCTCGAACGCCGTGTCGCCGACGACCAATCCGAACGCCATCGCGGCGGCCAGCACGACGCTGACCCCACAGGTCGGCACGCCCGACTGGGACGAAGCGCTGAGCCAGAAAGTCGTGTTTCTTTCGAATGCACACCAGCAGACGGCCGAACTGACCTTGAACCCGAAGGATCTCGGACCGCTACAGGTCGTGCTGCAAGTTGCCGATAACCATGCACATGCGTTGTTTGTTTCGCAGCATCAGCAGGTACGGGAGGCGGTGGAAGCTGCGCTTCCGAAGCTTCGCGAAGCGATGGAGCAAGGGGGGATTGGGCTTGGCAGCGCGAGTGTGAGTGATGGGTTTGCGAGGCAGACTGCCCAGCAGGGGCAAGATGGGGGTTCTGCTTTCTCCTCGCGGGGCGGTAGGGGTGGTGCTGGCGGCGCCAGTGCGGGTTCTGATGGCGCTGTCAGTGTTGCTGATGTGCCTGTTCGGCGAACTGTTGGGTTGGTTGATACTTTTGCCTGATTTTTTTGCTGTATTTTTAGTTTGTGTTTTTTTGGTTGTCTACCTGGTTTGTTGGCCTTTCCCTGTTTTGCTTTTGGTTTATTGGCGTCGCCCCTGTGCGGGGTAGCACCTACTTTTCTTTGTCCCCCAAGGGGACTTCCTTCGGGGCGTCTTCCAAAGAAAAGTAGGCAAAAGAAAGGCGCTTCGAAAATTTATCTGTTCCCGGTGTGTGACTCACGGGGAACGGCAACCCATGAAGTGTCGCCCTCGCAGGGGACGCGACATTGGTCCGACGCCAGACCGTCCCTCGCGCAGTGCCGCTTGTGACAAAGGGCTCGTTCATCCCGCTCCGCACTACGTGCGTCACGGATGGGTTCTTCCGGCAGGGTGCCGTTTGCACCCCAGCGGTTTGCCCCGCTCCGCGTCGAGTTGGTAGGGAAGCCTGACGAAGTGGCGAGGCGGCAAGGCGGGGGTTATGCCGGTCGGCGACGCGCGTAGCGCGGAGTCGGATGGATGAATGCTTTGTCACACGCGGCACTGCGCGAGGGACGGTCTGGCGTCGGGCCAATGTCGGGTCCCCTGTGAGGGCGACACTTCATGGAGTGCCATTCCCCGCTAGCGACACACCTTGACGAGGTGAGTTTTCGAAGCGCCTTTCTTTTGCCTACTTTTCTTTGGAAGACGCCCCGAAGGAAGTCCCCTGGGGGGACAAAGAAAAGTAGGTGCCGCCCCGCACAGGGGCAACGCCAATAAACCAGAAGCAAAACAAGGAAAGGCACCACCCCAAGCAAACAACAACAAACAAAAACAACAACAAACAAAAACCCCCGCCGGCAGGCTCAAACACATGAGCTAACCAGAATAACCCCTTCTTTTCGACCCATCGCAAACCCGTAAGAAACCTGAGAATTCACCTTACAGAATTGAGGCAATCAAAAACCCCATGGCAACCACGACCGCAAACCAGCAAGCCAGCGCGCAGCCGTCCTCACCGGGCCTGATGAAGCGCATCATCGTGATCCTGCTGATCGTACTGGTCGCCGCTGGTGCGGCCGGAGCGGCCACCTGGTTCTTCATGTCCAGAAGCGCCCCGGCGCAAGCCGCCTCCACATCGCCGGCAGCACCGGCGCCCAGCCCGATCCCGGTGTTCTTCCCGCTCGAGCCGATGACCGTGAATCTCCAGTCCGACGACGGCCAGCAGCACTATCTGCGCATCGGCCTCACGCTCAAGCTCAACGATCAGCAGACTCAGCAACACCTCGCCGAACACATGCCGGAAATCCGCAGCCGTGTCCTGCTCGCACTGTCGAACAAACATCCGGAAGAACTCGCGCCGCTCGAAGGCAAGCACGCGCTCGCCAAAGAACTCGAAACGCTGATCGAGCAGCCGACCGAAACGGGCGCTCAGCCAGTACACGTCGCCGATGTGCTGTTCACCGAGTTCGTCGTGCAGTGACGCCGGTTCACGCGACTGCCATCATTAACCGACACGGGACGCACGAGGAATAGGAATGGGCCACGAAGAGTTCATGTCCCAGGAGGAGGTCGATGCCCTCCTCAAGGGCGTTACCGGTGAATCGGACGCCGAATCCGATGCGAGCGACAGGTCCGGCATCCGCCCGTACAACATCGCCACGCAGGAACGCATCGTCCGTGGCCGGATGCCCGGCCTCGAAATCATCAACGACCGTTTCGCGCGTCTTTTGCGCGTCGGTATCTTCAACTTCATGCGGCGCACGGCGGAAATCTCCGTCGGCCCGGTGAAGGTGCAGAAGTACAGCGAGTTCACCCGCAACCTGCCCATCCCGACGAACCTGAACCTCGTCCACGTGAAGCCCCTGCGCGGCACGTCGCTGTTCGTGTTCGATCCGAACCTCGTGTTCTTCGTCGTCGACAACCTGTTCGGCGGCGACGGCCGCTTCCACACACGCGTCGAAGGCCGCGATTTCACCGCAACCGAACAACGCATCATCGGCAAACTGCTCAACCTCGTGTTCGAGCACTACGCGACATCGTGGAAGAGCGTGCGCCCGCTGCAGTTCGAATTCGTGCGCTCGGAAATGCACACGCAGTTCGCCAACGTCGCCACGCCGAACGAAATCGTCATCGTCACGCAGTTTTCGATCGAGTTCGGCTCGACGGGCGGCACGCTGCACATCTGCATGCCGTATTCGATGATCGAACCGATTCGCGACATCCTGTCCTCGCCGATCCAGGGCGAAGCCATGGATATCGACCGCCGCTGGGTGCGCGTGCTGTCGCAGCAGGTTCAGTCGGCGCAAGTCGAGCTGACCGCCGATCTCACGCAGGTGCCGGTCACGTTCGAACAGATCCTGAACATGCGCAAGGGCGACGTGCTGCCGCTCAATATCCCCGAGCACATCACGGCGAAGGTCGATGGTGTGCCGGTGATGGAATGCGGCTACGGAATTTTCAATGGTCAGTACGCGTTGCGGGTCCAGAAGATGATCAGCGCAGCGGACACGATGAAGGAAGGTGGATATGAGTGAGCTGAACCCCACGCCGGAGAAGGAACTCCCGGTCGGCGAGCCGCAACCGGCCGCCACGGAAGCCGCAACTGAAGAAGATGAGATTGCAATGGACGATTGGGCAAGCGCGCTCGCCGAGCAAAACGATAACCCCGGAGTGAACGCGGCGACGGCAGGTGTGTTCCAGCCGCTGTCGAAGGTCGAACCGACCACCACGCGTAACGACATCGACATGATCCTGGACATCCCCGTCCAGATGACCGTCGAACTCGGCCGCACCAAGATCGCAATCCGCAACCTGCTGCAACTCGCGCAGGGCTCGGTCGTGGAACTCGATGGCCTCGCCGGCGAACCGATGGACGTGCTCGTGAACGGCTGCCTGATCGCCCAGGGCGAAGTGGTGGTCGTGAACGACAAGTTCGGCATCCGCCTGACCGACATCATCACGCCGTCCGAGCGCATCCGGAAGCTGAACCGATGAAACGCGTGACAGGCCTCGCCGTGCCCGAACGAAGCGGCGTGCCGTTTCGTCTGCGCACGTGCCTCGCCTCGCTGGCCGCAGTGATCCCGGCGGCGCTCGCCGCCACCGTGGCGCGTGCCGCCGACATCAACGCAGTCAACCACGCCGCACAAATCGCTTCGGGCGTGGGCGCGGGCTCCGCGGTGCCGGCGCTCGGTATCGGCGCGGTGCTGCAAACGCTCGTGGGACTACTCGTCGTGATCGGCCTCGTGTTCGGTTGCGCATGGCTCGCCCGGCGCCTCGGCCTTCAGCCTTCGCAGCGCAGCGGACTCGTGAAGACGATCGGGGGCGCGTCGCTCGGCGGCAAGGAGCGCGTTGCGGTCGTCGAGATCGGCGATACGTGGCTCGTGCTCGGCGCCGCGCCCGGCAACGTGCGGCTGCTTCATACCATGCCCGCCGGCCCGGCCGGCGCGGACCTCATGCCCGCGTGCACACCGGCTGCGCCCGGCGCGCTGCCCGGCACTTTCGGACAACGCTTTCGCGACGCGCTCAAAAACGAAGCAGGCAAACGTTTTCAGCGACGCGCGAGCGGAGAACAGTAAATGCAGTTCAATCATCGTGAAGCGCAGGATGCCGGCGCGCCGGCCAACCACGCGCTGAAAAACGCGCGAGCAGGCGCACTGCCGCGCTCAGGCAGCCGTGTCGGCACGGCATTGCGCCGCGTCGCGCCGCTTGCGGTTCCTGCACTGATGCTCGCGCTGCCGACGCTCGCATTCGCGCAGACGGCCGGCCTCCCCGCCTTCAACACAAGCCCCGGCCCGAACGGCGGCACGACGTATTCGCTGAGCGTGCAGACGATGCTGCTGCTCACGATGTTGACGTTCCTGCCAGCAATGGTACTGATGATGACGAGCTTCACGCGGATCATCATCGTGCTGTCGCTGCTGCGCCAGGCGCTCGGCACGACTACGACGCCGCCGAACCAGGTGCTCGTCGGTCTGGCTCTGTTCCTGACGCTGTTTGTGATGTCGCCGGTGCTCGACAAGGCCTATACAGACGGCTACAAGCCTTTCTCCGAAGGCACGCTGCAGATGGACCAGGCGGTCTCACGCGGGCTTGCGCCGTTCAAGACCTTCATGTTGCGGCAAACGCGTGAAACCGATCTCGCACTCTTTGCACGGATCTCTCACGCCGCGCCGATGCAGGGCCCGGAAGATGTGCCGCTGTCGCTGCTCGTGCCGTCGTTCGTCACCAGCGAACTGAAGACTGGATTCCAGATCGGCTTTACGATCTTCATTCCGTTCCTCATCATCGACATGGTGGTGGCCAGCGTGCTGATGTCGATGGGGATGATGATGATTTCGCCCGCGACGATCTCGCTGCCGTTCAAGCTGATGCTGTTCGTGCTCGTCGACGGCTGGCAGCTGTTGCTGGGTTCGCTCGCGCAGAGCTTCGTGTGACCGCCGCAAACAGGGAATATCGATCATGACGCCCGAAGCAGTCACCACACTCGCGCATGAAGCGATGTATGTCGCCCTGATGCTCGCTTCGCCGCTACTTCTCGTGGCGCTGGTGGTCGGGCTCGTGGTGAGCCTGTTTCAGGCAGCCACGCAGATCAACGAAACGACGCTGTCGTTCATTCCCAAGCTGGCGGCGATCATCCTCACGCTCGTCATCATCGGCCCGTGGATGCTGTCGACGATGCTCGACTACATGCGTCACATGTTCACGAGCATCCCGTCGTTCGCGACCTGACCCTCGCCCGCTACGCACGTTCGATGTTTTCCGTCACCTACGCGCAACTGAATGCCTGGATGACCGCCTTTCTCTGGCCGTTCGTGCGCATTCTCGCGCTCGTCGCGAGCGCACCCGCGTTCGGTGACAAGTCGGTGCCGACGCGCGTGAAGGTGGGTCTTTCGGGTTTCGTGACGATCATCGTCGCACCGACGCTCGGCGCCATGCCGCAAGTCACGGTCTTCTCGTCTGACGGCTTGTGGATTATCGTCAACCAGTTCCTGATCGGTATCGCGCTCGGCTTCACGATGCAGATCGTGGTCGCCGCGGTCGAGGCGACCGGCGAAATCGTCGGGCTCGGCATGGGTCTCGGCTTCGCAACGTTCTTCGACATTCACGCGAGCGGCTCGAGCGCGGTGCTGTCACGCTACATGTGGGCCATCGCGATGCTCACGTTCCTCGCGTTCGACGGCCATCTGCAGATGTTGAATGCGCTCATCGCAACGTTCCAGTCGGTGCCGATATCGGCCAGTCTGCTGGGTGCGAACGCCTGGCGCATGCTGGCCGCGTATGGCGGCACGATTCTCTCGGCCGGACTGCTGCTGTCACTGCCTGTCGTCACCGCCTTGCTGATATGCAACCTCGCGCTCGGCATTCTCAACCGCGCAGCGCCGCAGATCGGCGTCTTCCAGGTGGGCCTGCCGCTGACGATGATCGTCGGTCTCCTGCTCGTACAGCTGATGCTGCCGAACATGATCCCGTACTTCTCCCGGCTGTTCGACAACGGTATCGAGGAAATGGGACGCGTAGCGGCGGCCTTCCGGTAGCGGCGAACAGTCCGACCGACGCCAGACGGACTTCAGATACGGACCGAAAGAAAGCCCGGGTCCTTGCGGCCCCCGGGCTTTCTTTTCAAACCGCCAGTATTGCCGGTGCCGGTCAGTTGCTGATGTAGTTGAACAGCGACATCTTCTGGATCATCGTGAAGCCTTGCTGCGCCGCCTGCAGCGAGTACTGGGTCATCGTGTACTTGCTGACGACCTTCGTCATGTCGATATCCGTGAAATTGGCCAGGTTGCTTTGCGTCTGCAGCGAGTTGCTCTGCGTGACCGACTGCAGTGCCTGAACTTCGTTTTCGCGGCCACCAACCGAAGCCTGCACCGTGACGACGTTGTTCAACGTATTGGCGAGCTTGCTCATGCCCGTCGTCAGTGCGTTGTTCAGGGTCGCTGCCGCCGCCGTCGAGCTTCCTACGGGAACCTGCAACGCGGCCACAACTGCATCGAGGTTAGCGAACACGTCGGTGCCGGCCTGCGTCGCAGGCGTGACGCTGAACGAGTCGCCGGTGGCCGGCGCCCCCGAAATCGCGACGGTCTGGCCGCCGCCGAGCGCGATCGCCGAGCCTGCGGTGTACGTCCCGGCTACGGCAGGCGTGCCCGCGGTAACGTTGGTTACCGTATAGGTTGTCGGACTCGTGAACGCAATTGAGAACTGATCCGCATTGGTCGCGCTCCCGGCGTTGGTCGTGCTTACCGGGCTGATCGTCCCGCTGCCGGTATTCCCGGCCGCTCCCGAAGGAATTGAACTCGTGCCCGCCGCCCCCACGCTGAGGAATACCTGCGCGCCGGTGTCGCCGGTCGCGATGGTCCGCGTGCCGGTGACCTGCACGCTCTGTACGCCGTTATCTCCGGTGTACTGCACAGCGCCGCTCGAGCCGACGCTGAACGGCGCGTTAGCAGACTGGAAACCTGCAAACAGGTAATTGCCCGATCCGTCGGTGCTGTTCGCGAGCCCCATCAGCTGCTTGCGCAGACCCTGCAATTGCGTCGCGATGGCGCTCCGGTTGCTGTCGTTGAGCGAGCCGTCGCCGGCGCGCACGAGCAGCGTGTTGACGTTGGTCAGCACGCTGTTGACGCTCCCCAGCGTCGAGTCTTCCGCCTGCAGCGACGAGAGCGCAGTATTCTGGTTGGTGGAATACTGCGACAGCGTCGATGCCTGCATGCTCAGCTGGACAGCCTGGGCGGCGCCCACCGGATTGTCCGACGGCGTGCTGATGGCCACGCCGCTGGAGAGCTGCTGGTAGAGTTGCCCGAGCGTCGCCTGCTGGTCGTCCATCGTCTGGACGTTCATGCCGAAATACTGGCTCGTAGAGATGCGCATATGCGTTCAACGCCTCACTGGAAAATGCCGAGGATGGTCTGGAACAGCGTGTTGGCGGTCTGGATGACCTTGCTGTTCGCCTGATACAGCTGCTGATACTGCAGCAGGTTGGCCGCTTCCTCGTTGATGTTGACGCCCGACACCGCCTGCTGTGCGGTCGTGATCTGCGTGACGAGCGAACTCTGTGCCGTGTTCGCCGTCTGCACCTGGTTGGTCTGATTGCCGATGTTGTTGACGTAGTTCGCGTACGCGTCAGTCAACGTGACGGAGCCGCCGTTCAGCTGCTTCGCAGTCACGAGGTTTGATATTGCCTGCGCGTTGCGGCCGTCCTGGCCGCCGCCGGTGTTGGTCGCAATCGCGAACGTGTCGCCATTCGAGGGCGCACCGCTGATCGTCACGGTCACACCGTTCATGGCGCCACCTGCCGGCACGGTAGCGCCGCCATTGATCGTCAGGGTCGCGCCCGAAGCGGCGCTGTACGGCACCGGTGTCGTGCCGGCTGCGTTGATCGTGTACGTGGTGGCTGGCGTCCCCGCCACGGTCACGACCGAGTACGGCGGAAAGCCCGTCAGCTGGCCGCCGGCCGTCGAGCTATAGGTGAGTGTCGTCGTCGACGAAGGCAGCGAGTAACCTGCAGTGACCGTGCCCTGTGTGATCGTCGCCGAGCCGGCGTTCGACGTCCCAACTGTCGCGAGCACCGGTGAAGATGCGGCGATTGCCGAGCCGCTCGTGGTCGTCAGCGCGAAGTTGTTCAGTGCGGCGCGCGTCGGCTCGACCGTGAACGAGTCTCCCGCCGCCATCGAACCTGTCAACGTGAACTGCAGCCCGCCGATCGGATTGGTCAGGCTGGTCGCCTGGCCGACGATGCTGCCCGTCGCCTTGTCGGTCAGCGTGTAGTTGGTGCCGTCGAAGGCGAGCGTGTAGTCGCTCGTCGTCGGCTGGGCGGCGTTCGCGAACGAGACGCCCAGCGTCGCACCGCCGGTGTTTTTCGGGTTGGTGTAGACAGTCGGGCTACCGACTGTGAACAGCGCGCCGCCCGCGTTGCCGGACAGGTCGATACCCAGCGCGTTCTGCGCGTTCACCTGGGCGGCGAAGCTCGTCGCGATTGCGCCCAGCTGGGCTTCGGCTGGATCGAGTGACTGGCTGCGGAACGTCAGCAAGCCGCCAAGCTGGCCGCCCACATCGGTGCTGTCCGGGATGGCCTGCGGCGTCGGTGCTGGATTCTGACCGGCCAGCCCTGCGTACGCCACCGCGAGTTCCGTCGGATCCGACGGCGAAGTCATGGTGGTGAGGTTGAAGCTCTTGTCGCTCACCACGAGCGGCTGGCCGTTGCCCATGAACACGCTATAGCCGCTGCTGCCCTGCACGACCTGCACGCCGACGAGTTTCGACAGGTTCGACACCGCGAGATCGCGCTGGTCCAGCAGCTGGTTCGGCGGCTGGCCCGACGAGCTGGCGGCGGCGATCTGAACGTTCAGCTGCGCGATCTGCGCCGAGTACGTGTTGACCTGCGCAACGGTGTTGGTGAGCTGCGTGTTCACGCTCTGGCGCAACTGGTCGTACTGGTCGCCCGCAGCGTTGATCTGGTCGGCGAGCGACTGCGCGCTGCTCACCGCGGTCTGGCGCATGGCCTGATTGGATGCGCTGTTGGCGACGTTCTGCAAACCCGTGAAGTAGCTTGTGATCGCGCTCGAAATACCCGTCGTCGGACTGCCGACCGCGTTATTGAGCTGCGCGATCATCGTGTAGTAGGACGTCAGCGAGCCCGACTGCGACTGCGCCGTGTTCAGTTCGCTGGTCAGGTACTGGCTGTACTGGCGCTGCACGGTCGTCGTCGACACGCCCTGCGGCAGATAGCCCGATCCCGTGTACTGCCCGCTCGTTTCCGAATAGACGGGACGCTCGACCGAATAGCCGGCCGTCGCCTGGTTGCTGATGTTCTGACCTGTCGTCGTCAGCCCCCACTGGGCTGCGTTGAGTCCACTAAGGCCGATATTGAAAAGGGTACTGGACATGCGTCATCCTGAATGGCGACCGGCAGCTGCCGCCGAGTTGACTGAACACCATGTATATCGGCCAACCCGCAAAAAGATTGAGGGCCAATTGCGGATCGGGACGCCCTTTTTAGCGGGATATTTCGTGTTCTGCGGGCGTCGGTCGGGTGTGCAGCGCACGCGATTATCGCGTGCGTGCCTTAGGCGTGCTTTTGAACTGACTGCGGTCTGCGGCTGACCTGCTTACGGCCTGTTTCCGTCAGGCCCGAACGAGCGAGCGGCGCTTCATTTCAAGCTGCGTGATGAGGCGCTGCAGCGTGTTCTCCGCGTTGCCCGGCAGCGTGACGAAGCGAAAACCAAGCTGATAACGCTGCATGCCGTTCGGCTGCGCGGCCGCGCGCGTCGAAACGAGTTCGAGGTCGACCGTCAGCTTGCCGAGCGCGCCGAGACTCAGTTCGGTATCGGGCAGAAGCGCGCCCAGCTGTAGCTGTGCGACGCGCTCATCCGTCGTGCGCATGCCGACGCCGCCCAGCGACAGGTCCTGCACGTCGAAGCGGAATGGCCCGCCCTCCGGCAGGCGGCCGCTGCAGATATACGGATCGAGTATCGGCCCCTCGACGCGGAAATACTCGCGGCGCTGCACGTAGAAGAGCACTTCCGGGAAATCCGACTCGAATGCCGGCCGGCCTTCGTACTGGGTCGCGCGGGGCGTCGGCGTCGCGAATTCGACGCGCACGCCATCCGGCGACGCGTGGAAATGGCTGCGCTGCGCGGCGAGCAATCCCTGGTTCTGCTCGGCGAGCGCGCCCCAGTCAAACGTAAACGTTCGGCTGCGGACATCGACGTCGAGGATTTTCGTAACGAGCTGTCCGCCCTTGTACTGAACAGTCAGAAAATCGCCACGGTTGACGAGATTGCGCAGCTGAACGCCGATTTCCAGCGGATTGCGACGACCGAAATCGTGGCCGCTTTCAGCGTCGTTCGCCGGGCTGTTTTCGACGCCATTTGACTGGGTGGTATCCATGAGCTTGCCGGTATGCCTGTTCTTGCGGGCACGTCCTGCGGGTGGGGACGGGGAGCCGTTTTGCAGGCCTCGTCCGTTGCCTTCAGACGCGCGTTCAACCGGAGTTGCTTACTGCGCCTTTCCGGTATCGGGTCTATCTGATTAGCGGCAGCGGATCCCCAAAGTTTAGGGCCGTCTCGCGAAATATTTTCCGCAAACGTTCAACCCGCGCGGGACCGGCAGCGCGGCGCAGTGCAGCGAAAAGAGGAGAAGTCCGGCGTGAACTTGCGAGGCGGGCCGCGTCAGCCCATCTTCTGCATGATCGAGATGAGCTTTTTCGCGTAGTGCGGGTCGGTTGCGTAGCCGGCGCGTTGCATGCCGTGCGCAAAGCCGTTTACATCGTGCGACGAATTCAGCACCTGGGCGTAGCGCGGATTCGCTTTCAGCATGCCTGCGTAATCGGTCATCGCCTGCTCGTACGAGTCGTAGGCGCGGAACTTCTCGACCTTGCGCTGCGGCTTGCCGTCAACGTATTCGGTCGTGACCGTCGACACCGTCTTGCCGGTCCAGTCTTTCGTCGCCTTGATGCCGAACACGTTGTGGCTCGTCGAACCGTCGATCTTCCTGATCTCGCTCTTGCCCCAACCCGATTCCAGTGCCGCCTGGCCGATGATGAAACGCGCCGGGATGCCCGTCGCCTGGCTGGCGGCCTGGGCCGGCGCGGCGAGCTTGTCGACGAACGCATCGATCTTCGGCGACGAGCCGTCGCCTTTCATCGGCGGCGTCAGTGCGCTGTTCGCCGAATAACCCTTACCCGACTGCAACGCACCGTTGTTCGCAGGGTTCGCATAGGCCTTTGCGAGCGCGTTGAGTGCGGCGCTGTTGCCATTCGCGTCGCCGGCCTGCATGCCGGAATTGAGCATCAACTGCTTGAGCATCGCATCGGCCACGCCTATGCCCTTGTTCGACATCTGCTGCGCCAGTTGCTGGTCGAGCATCGACGTAAACGTCGCGCTGTCATGCGAATCGAACGGGCCGTCGGAGGGCGTCGCTTCGCGCATGCTTTTCAGCATCATCTGCGTGAACACCGCGTCGAACTGCTTCGCGGCGGACTTCATCGCCTCCTGCGGCGCGGCCTTCGCCTGGGCGCGCATGGCGTCGAAGCCCTGCACGTCGAGCGCGAAGCGCTGCGACAGGTCGGGTGCGTTGAGTGTCGAATCGGAATTCATCGCTGTTCCTTAGATGATTTCGAGGTCGGCGCGCAATGCGCCCGCTGCCTTCATCGCCTGGAGGATCGACATCAGATCCGCCGGCGTCGCCCCAAGGGCGTTGAGTGCCTTCACCACGTCAGCGAGATTCGCTCCAGCACTGACGAGCTTCAGCGCTCCGTTCTCCTGCTTCAACTGGATCTGCGACTGTTGCGCAACCACGGTCTGGCCGTTCGAGAACGCGCCCGGCTGGCTCACCACCGGCGTCGTATTCACCACCACCGACAGATTGCCGTGCGCGACGGCACAGTTCTGCAACGTCACCATCTGGTTCATCACGATCGAGCCGGTGCGTGCGTTCAGGATCACCTTCGCGGCCGCCTGTGCCGGCTTCACGTCGAGATTCTGCAGTTGCGCCATGAATGCGACCTGCTGCGCCGGATCGGCCGGCGCGCGCAACTGGATCGTGCGGCCGTCGAGCGCGACGGCAGTGCCGAAGCCAAACGCATTGTTCACGGCCGCGGTGATGCGTTGCGTCGTGTCGTAATCCATGTCGTTCAGTTCGAGCTGCATCGTGCCCGCTTGTGAGATCGACGTCTGCACGGCGCGCTCGATGAGTGCGCCGCCTGCGATGCGACCCGCGGCAAGCTGGTTCACCTGCACCTTGCTGCCGTTGGCGCTCGCGCCTGCGCCGCCCACCGCCATGTTGCCCTGCGCAAGCGCGTACACCTGGCCGTCGGCGCCCTTCAGGGGGGTGAGCAGCAGCGTGCCGCCGCGCAGGCTCTTGGCGTTGCCAAGCGACGAGACGGTCACATCGATCGCTTCGCCGGGCCGCGCGAACGGCGGCAACGTCGCCGTCACCATCACGGCCGCGACGTTTTTCAGCTGGATGTTCGACAGCGAAGATGAACCGCCGCTGCTGCCCGCATTGGCCTGTGCGTTGTTGATCGAGATGCCGAGGTTCGCGAGCATGTTCGCGAGGGTCTGCGTCGTGAACGGCGTTTGCGTGGTCTGGTCGCCCGTGCCGTCGAGGCCGACGACCAGGCCGTAACCGATCAGCGGGTTGTCGCGCACGCCCTGGATCGACACGAGGTCTTTCAGGCGTTCGGCATGGGCCACCGGCGTGGCGACGGGCAGCGCTGCGCACGCCAGTGCGAACAGGGCGAGCGCACGGCAGACGGAGCCGAAGCGGCCGTGCGGGCGGCGGATACGGGCGAAGCCGGCGCGGCGGCAAATTGCGAGTCCCATGATCACCACGGTGAAACGTTGAGGAAGAAGCGTTGCAGCCAGCCCATGTTCTCGGCCTCGTCGATATAGCCTTTCGCCGAGTATTCGATCTTCGCGTCCGCCACCTGGGTGGAGTACACGTAGTTCGCGCCGGAAATCGTGTTCGGATTGACGACACCCGAGAAGCGCACGAACTCGTTGCCCTGGTTGATCAGCATCTGCTTTTCGCCGCTGACGATCAGGTTGCCGTTCGGCTGCACGCCGGTGACAGTGACGGTAATCGTGCCGTTGAAGGTGTTGGCCGCGCTCGCGCCGCCCGTGCCCTGGAACTTGTTGGCGCCGCTCGCGTCGAGGTCGACCCGGTTGAACAGACCGCTGAGAAAGCCGGCCGTCGGCACGCCGAATTTCGTGCTGCCATTGCGGTTAGCTGCCGCCTGCGACGACTTCGTCGCGTTGATGTTTTCGGCGATGACGATGGTGATGATGTCGCCTACATTGCGCGGCCGCTGGTCTTCGAAGAGCGGCCGACCTGCGTAGCCCGGGTTGTAGATCGCGCCCGGCGACGAATTCACCGGCGGCACCGGGGGAGCGGCCGTCATCGGCTGCTGGACGATCGGCTCCCTCGGCACGAGCGCGCAGCCGCCAAGGCCGGCCATCAACGTGCCGGCGAACGCGGCGAACCACACCGCGCGCGCGCAGCCCGTTTCTTTCGGGAGTCGGATGGAGTGCGACATCTTGATTACCGCCTGTCTGTTTCTAAACCGTCAAGCCGTCAGACCGGCATCTGGCTGAGGGTCTGCAGCATCTGGTCGGAAGTCGTCACGGCCTTGCTGTTGATTTCATACGCACGCTGGGTCTGGATCATGTTCACCAGTTCCTGCACGACATTCACGTTCGATGCCTCGACATAGCCCTGATTCAGCGAGCCAGCACCGTTCAGCCCCGGCTGCGAGACGTTCGGTGCACCCGACGACTGGGTTTCGGAGAACAGGTTTTCGCCCTTCGCTTCGAGGCCGGCCGGGTTGATGAACGTCGCAAGTTGCATCGAGCCTACCTGCTGCGTCGCGGTCGAGCCGGCCGTGGTGATCGACACGGTGCCGTCGCTGCCGATCGTGAGCGACGTCGCATTGACGGGAATCGTGATCGGCGGCGTCACCTGATAGCCGCTCGACGTGACGAGCTGGCCCTGGGCGTTGGTCTGGAAAGAGCCGTCGCGCGTGTAGGCGGTTGTGCCATCCGGCATCTGCACCTGAAAGAAGCCGTTGCCGTTGATGGCGACGTCTTTCGAATTGCCGGTCTGCTGCAGGTTGCCCTGCGTGTAGAGGCGTTCTGTTGCGACCTGCTGCACGCCGGTGCCGAGCTGGATGCCCGACGGCAGTTCGGTCTGCTGCGTCGAGTTCGCGCCCGGCTGGCGGATGGTCTGATACAGCAGATCCTCGAACACGGCGCGCGAGCCCTTGAAGCCATTGGTGCTGACGTTCGCGAGGTTGTTCGAGATCACGTCCATCTGCGCCTGCTGCGCATTCATGCCAGTCGCGGCGATATAGAGTGAGCGGTTCACGATGTATTTCTCCTGGAGCGCAGGCGTGCCTGCAGCCGGTATTAACTGAAGTCGAGCAGCTTGTTGGCCGACTGATCGTTCTGATCGGCGGCTTCGAGCATCTTCGTCTGCATCTGGAACTGCCGCGCGTTGGTGATCATCGACACCATCGCCGCAACCGGATTCACATTGCTGCCTTCGAGCGCCCCCCCGATGACGATCGCGTTCGGATCGGCATCGGCCGGGTTGCCGTCCGAGGTGCGATAGAGACCGTCGTCGCCATGCACGAGCGTTGCCGGGTCGGGGTTCACGATCTTCAGCTGGTCGACGACCACGACGGCGGTGGGCGGATCGCCCGGCGTCAGTGCCGACACGGTGCCGTCTTTGCCGATCGTGATCTGGGCGCCCGGCGGCACCGAAATCGGGCCGCCCGTGCCGAGCACCGGCTGGTTCGTCGCCGTCACCAGCTGGCCGTTCGGGTCGACGTGCAAGGCGCCAGCGCGCGTGTACGCTTCGTTGCCGTCGGCGGCGAGCACGGACAGCCAGCCCGGGCCCTGCACGGCGACATCGAGCGGATTGCCGGTCTGCTGGATCGGGCCGGGCGTGTAGTCCGCGCCCGGCGTCGACGACAGCACGAAGGTCCGGGTCGTGGTGTTGTTGACGGTGCTGCCGTCGCCGAACGCCATCGGCACGGCGCGGAAAGTCGCGAGCTGCGCGCGGAAGCCCGTCGTCGACGCGTTCGCGAGGTTGTTCGCGATCACAGCCTGCTGATCGAGCGCCTGCGTGGCGCCCGACATCGCGGTGTATATGAGCCGGTCCATGATGGTGTCGGTGAGTGCTGCGCTTACAGGTTGATCAGCGTTTGATCGACGGCCTGCTGGGTCTTGATCGTCTGCGCGTTCGCCTGGTAGTTGCGTTGCGCCGTGATCAGGTTCACCAGTTCGCTCGTCAGGTCGACGTTCGAGTTTTCCAGCGCGCCGCCCTGCACCGTGCCGTGGTTCGTGCTGCCCGGCGTCGAGATCTGTGCGACGCCCGAAGCCGCCGTTGCCTGAAACTCGTTGTTGCCCAGGTTGATGAGGCCGTTCTGGTTCGCAAAGTTCGCGAGCACGACCTGGCCAAGGGCAGCCGTCTGGCCGTTCGAATAGTTGCCGGTGAGCGTGCCGTCGGTGCCGACCGTGAAGTTGGTCAGCTGGCCGGCGGCGAAACCGTCCTGGTTGAGCGAATTGGTGCCGTCCTTGCTGCCGTACTGCGTCGTGCCGCCGATCTTCAGCAGCAGGCTTTGCGGTGTGGAAGAACCGTCGGTGTTCGGAATCGAGAAATTGAACGCGAGCGGCGTGGCGGTCGCAACGCCGGCGGCGTCGGTCGTGGAGAGCAGGTTGCCCGACGTGTCGAACTGCGCCGTGCCGATCTTGCTCGCCGTGCCCGTCGATGAGCCCGCATAGACGTCCCACGAGCCTGCAGCCGTCTTCACGAAGTACATGTTGACCTGCTGCTGGCCGCCGAGCGAGTCGTACACCGGCACCGACGTCGAGTAGCTGTAGGTCGACGAGTCGGTCTGGTTGAACGCCGGGCGGTTGGGCGTGACGGTGACCACGTCGCCCGTCACGGCGGCGCCGGTGAGGGTCACCGTTTCGCCGGTGCCCAGGGTGATTGCCTGGCCTGCGGTGTACGTGCCTGTTGTGGTCGTGGTGCCGTCGGACAGGCTATAGCTGTTCGCACCGGTAAAGGTGATCGTGTAGGTGTTCGCGTTGGTGCCCGCTGCGCCATGGGTGATCGTCGCACCGCTGCTTGCCAGCGTCGAGCCAGCGTTGACCGTCGGGAACGCAACCGTCGGCGTGCTGAGCACGAGATTGTCCTGGGCGTTCAGGTTGAGACCGGCCGTGATGGTCGCGGTCGCGGTCGGCGCGATGTTCGCCGTCGGAACCTGCAGCGGCACCGTGCCTGCCGAATTGATGATGCCGTTCTTGTTGGCGGCGTAACCCATCAGTTGCAGGCCGTCCGCGTTGACGATATAGCCGTTCTTGTCGAGCTGGAACACGCCGTTACGCGAATACGTCAGCGAGCCGTTGTTCGACATCTGGAAGAAGCCCTGGCCGTTGATCGCGACGTCGAGCGCCTGATTGGTCGTCGTGATCGTGCCTTGCGAGAACTGCTGCTGCACCGACGCGAGGCGCGAGCCGATACCGATCTGGTTGTTGACGGCAGTGGCCACCGAATTGGCGTACATGTCGGCGAATTGCGCCGTGCCCTGCTTGAAGCCCACCGTATTTGCATTGGCGATGTTGTTGCCGATCACGTCGAGATCGCTCGACGCGCCTGCCAAACCGCTCAACCCTTGCTGGTAACCCATGACGGTCTCCGTGTCTGATGTATCTGGATGCAGTTAGATGATGGCGGCGACAGTCGACAGACCGACCGTGCTGCCGTTCGACAGGACGAGGCCCGCGGTGCCGTCGGTCTGCTTGATGACGCCCTGAACCGTCGCGGCGGACAACGTCGTCGCGGTCGCCGCCTTGCCGCCGACCGTGCCGGTCGCGGTGATCGTGTAGGTGCCGTCCGGCAGCGCATTGCCTGCCGTGTCGACCGGCGTCCAGCCGACCGGAATCGTGCCCGCCGACTGCTTGCCGAGGTCGATCGTGTTGACGATCGTGCCGGCCGAGTTCTTGACGACGACCTGCAGGTCCGACGCGGCGTTCGCGAGCGTCACGCCGAAGCCGGTGGCCTTGCCGCTCGCGACGGAGAAGGTGCTGCCCGGAGCCAGCACGGTCGTGCCGATCAGGTTCGCGGCCTGGGTCTGCTGGCCGGCCGTCAGTTGCGTCGACAGCGACGTGAGCGACGTGTTGAGCTGGCCGATACCCGTCACCGTATTGATTTGCGCAAGCTGCGAAGTCATCTGCGAGCTGTCCATCGGGCTCGTCGGATCCTGGTTCTTCATCTGCGCGACGAGCAGTTGCAGGAAGGTGTTCTGCAGGTCGGTTGCCGTGTTGCCGGTCGATTGCGTGCTCGACGTGCTGCTGTTCGTGCCGTTCATCGTGTCGAGCAGCGACTGCGAAACGGTCGTGCCGTTGCTGCCGATAGTGGTGTTGGTCGTCAAGGAAATGCTCCTCAGGTTCCGATCGTTAGCGTTTTCAGCATCAGCTGTTTCGCGGTATTCAGGGTTTCCACATTCGCCTGGTACGAGCGTGAGGCCGAGATCATGTTGACCATTTCCTGCACGGGGTCGACATTGGGCAGCGTCACATAACCATCCGCGTTGGCCGACGGATTGCTCGGGTCGTAGGCTGTCTTCATCGGCGTCGGATCGTCGACGACGCCCGTCACCTGAACGCCGCCGATCTGCTGGCCGGAACCGGTGCGCGCGCCGCCGATCGGGTTCACGGCGAACACGACCTGCTTCGCCTTGTACGGCTGGCCGTCGGGGCCGGTCGTACTGTCCGCGTTGGCGAGATTCGACGCCGTGACGTTGAGCCGCTGCGACTGCGCGGACAACGCCGAACCGGCGACGTTGAAAATGTTCATCAGGGATGGCATGGCTTGCTGACCTCTCTTGCCGGTGTGTCCGGCTTCTAGTCCCGTAGCGTGTGGTTTCTGGCGGTGCTCAAGGGTGGTGCCTTGCAACTGCGTGCTGCGTTACGAGCCCGACGTGATGGCCGAGAGCATCGTCTTGATCTGTTGCGACAACACGGTCATGCCCGACTCGAAGTGCAGCGAGTTGTCGGCGAACTGGACACGCTCGGCGTCGAGATCGACGGTGTTGCCGTCGAGCGCTGGCTGGGTCGGGATGCGGTAAGCGACGGTGCCGAAGTCGTCGGTCGGGCCGCCGGTCGCCTGCAGGGTGGCCTTGCCCGCCATGTGGCCCCGCTCGGTGGACACCATCGACATGCCGCTCGTCACGCCGGCCGGCTGCGTCATCGCCAGCGACGAACTGTTCGACGCGCCGGGCGTGGCGCCGCCACTCTTCTTCAGCGCGCCGGCGAGCGACGACGCGAAATCGACATCGCGTGCCTTGTAGCCTGGCGTGTCGGCGTTCGCGATATTCGACGACAGCAGTTCCTGGCGGTAAGCGCGCACATCGAGCGCCTGACGGCCAAAGGCGAATTCGGCATCGAGTTTGTCCAGCATGTTCTCTCCGGATGACGGTCCGAGGCTTCCTGCGCCGGCCTGCTTCCGTCTCCCGCGAGACGAAAGCGTAGCTGGCGGCCAGGAAGGCCTTTTTGCATGAGGTGCATCTTATGGGCGCAATGCAAGCGGCAATCGGACGAATAACCGGGGAAGCCGGCCTCTATTCAACGTTTGCGCAACGGGTGGCGTCTCTAGAATGCGATTCGTACTGATGCATTCGATGGAGAGTCACGATGGCCCTGTCCGCTTCCGAGGTCCCCCGCACAGCGCGCCGCGCCCGCGCCGGTGCCGCGCGGACACTGGCGGCATGGGCAATGTTCGCCATCGGCGGCGTTGCCATCGTGCTGCCGGTCAGCACCCGCGCACAGGAAGCGGGCGGACCGATCGTGATTCCCGGCCCCGCTGAAAAGAATCCCGCCGCGCTGGCTGCGCTGGCGGAGCGTGTGAACGCGCCTGCTGCCGTCGCTGCCCCGCCGGCAGCACCGGCCGCCATGCAGGTGCCGGTGGCGGCGCCTTCAGCAGGCGAGCGTAACAATGGGGATCGCTTCGCCAGCGCGGCAAAGGCGGACGGCGCGATTGTGATCCCCGGCGCCGGCGAAGCCGCGGCACCCGTTCAACAGCCCGCGCTGACGCGCGTGAGCCAGCAGACAGCAACCCGGCAAGTGCTGCCGGTCGTGGTCGCGCCGGCCCGGGCGGGCGGGCTGCAGCCCGCAGCGGCGCAGTCCGTTGCGATGAATCAACCGGATGGTTCGGGCGCCTCGCTCGACCCGCTCGCGTCGCGCGGCGAGCCGCCGCAGTTGCGCTCAGGGAGCAACTCAGGCACTAACTCAGGCAGCAACACGGGCGTACCGGCCAACGACATCGGTCGGGTAGTCCCGGCCGCGCAAGTCCGGCTTCAGGCTCAAGCCCAGCAAGGCAGCGTTGCCTCCCAACCGGTGGCCCAGCCCGTGCAGCCCGCGCCCGCCGGGCAGCAGGACGCCGAATCGATCCGCCGCGCCGCGCTCGCGTTTCTCCAGCAGCAGGCGGCCGGTCTGCCAGGCAAGATCGACATCACCGTCGCGCCGGTCTTTCCGCGCGGCCTCGCGGCCTGCACGGCGCTCGCGCCGTTCATGCCTACCGGCACGCGTCTGTGGGGCCGTACCACGGTCGGTGTACGCTGTGCCGGCGAACATCCGTGGACGCTTTACCTGCAAGCGCGGATTGCGCTGCACGCCACCTACTACCTTGCCTCGCGCGCCATCGCGCCGGGCGAAATGCTGACTGCCGCCGATCTCGTCGCCCGTGACGGCGATCTGACCAATATGCCGCAGGCGATCGTCACGGATCCCTCGCAGGCAGTCGGCTCGGTCGCATTGATGCGCGTCGCGGCAGGCTTGCCGCTGCGTCAGGACATGCTGCGCAGCGCTTCCTCGGTAACCATTGGACAGACGGTCAGGGTCGTGGCCCAGGGCCCCGGCTTTGCGATTTCGTCGGAAGGCAGCGCGATGAACAACGCGGCGCCAGGCCAGCCGGTACGGGTCAAGACAGCCGCAGGACAGATCATCCAGGGTGTCGTGAAGGACGGCGGGACCGTCGAGATCCAGCTTTAGGATTCGAGGTGAAAGGCCTCGGGGCGACGGCGCGAAGGTGAAATTCCGGTGAGATCAACCCGAAAAAGGGCCGTGACGATTGAGCTAAAGTTTCGATTGGTGATTGCCGTTATCACATTCAAATCATCAGGAAGCCAATCGTGAAAGTTGATTCCACCACCAGTTCAGGTCTGCAGACGTTGAAGGACGGCCTGCAGCGTACGCAGCAAGGCGATGCATCGACCAGCGGCGCCGGCACGACCGGTGCGGGCGCGGCGGCGCCGACGTCCCGCAGCACGTCGGGCGGTGACGCGAACGTGAGCCTTTCGGGTCTCTCCGGGCATCTGCACGGCCTCGCAAGTTCGGGCGCTGCCGACATCGATACGGCGCACGTCGACTCGATCAAGCAGGCGATCCGGAACGGGTCGCTGACGATCGACTCGGGCAAGATCGCCGACGGCGTGCTGGAAACGGCGCGCAACCTGTTGCAGAACAAGAGCCAGTCGACCGGCAACTGATCGACGCACCGATGCAAGGTGCGCCAGGTGCCGGGCGGCATTTGTGAAACAGGGTCCGCGTGCAACGCGCGGACCAGCGTGTTTAGCGAGTTGTGATGAAAGACGCCCTGCTTGCCACCGTCATCGACGAGTATTCGACTGTAGAGGCGTTCGCCTCGGTTCTGGCCCTGGAAGAAAAGGCCCTCACGGCGATAGAGCCGCTTGAAACGCTCCCGCCGATCGTCGAGAAAAAAACCGAACTGATAGGAAAGCTCGCGACGCTCGAGAAAGTGCGCGATACGCAGCTGGCCGAACTGGGTTTCCCCAGCGGCTGGAAAGGCATGGAACTGGCGGCGGGCAGCGATACGCGGATCGCCGCGCAGTGGTCGCTGCTGCAAAAAGCCGCCGAACGCGCGCAACGCTCCAACACGCTCAACGGCTCGCTGATCCGCACGCGCATGGAATACAACCAGCGGGCGTTGACTGCGCTCAACGTCGCGGTCACGACGGAAAAGGTCGGATTCTACGGTCCGGACGGACGGATTCCGGCCTACAGCAGCCTTTAAGCGCCCGCGGCTCGACTGGCCGTCCGGCCAGGTGTCCGACGAACGCATTTTGCCTTCCAATGACGTTGAAGTTGCCCGGCATCGCGGCTTGCGCCCCGACCGGGCAGCTGCCTGCCTTTTCTTCGAGGATGAGCGCCATTGGACACCGCAATCACGACACCGAACCACACCACGAATAGCTGTATTTCGTGGACTGAAATGCTACACTCCATCGATCAGGTCGTTGCTGACCCTCGCCTTGGAGTTCTTATGACCCTCACCACGTTTGATGTCGCCCAAGCCACTGCTGCCGTGAACTCCGGGGGGGTCGTGTCGGCCGTCCTGCGCGCGGACGGGAACAGTTTCTACATCGAATTCGAAACGCGCGAGCGGGGAGCAGCCGAACTGGTGACGTCGAACGGCCGGCAGCGCAGGGCGTTCCGCGATCCGGTGCAGGCGTTGAAGGTACTGCGGGAACTGGGTCTCACGGAAGGACGTTTCGCGCTGGCGGAGTGGAATCCGGATGCGCCCCGGCGGGCGTGGAGCCGTCCGGATTCGGCGGCGGAGATGAAAGCGAAGCACGAGGCCGCGGCGGAACATGCGGCGTTCATCGCCGATATCGAAGCGGGGCTGGCGGAAGCCGGCAACCCGTCTGAGCCTGGCATCGATCACGCCGACGCGATGGCCCAGCTGGAAGCGCGCCTCGCCGCCTATGTGAGCGCCAGTAAACGGAAAGCAGCCCGATGAGGGTAGTCTGGCGGCCGCGCGCGCTGGAACAGTTGCTGGAGATTATCGACTTCATCGCTGCCGACAGTCCGCACGCCGCAGCGGAATTCGGCGCGCTCGTGCGCAGCAGGACCGACGTCCTCGCCGCGCATCCGCGTCTGTATCGGGAAGGACGCGTCGCTGGCACGCGGGAGATTGTCGTCGCGGCGAACTACGTGATCGTCTATCGCGTCGCTGACGAAGAACAGCGGGTGGACATACTGCGGGTTCGCCACGCCCGCCAGCAACCGGTCGCCCAGGTCTAGCCCGCGGGCCTCGCGCCCAACGGAACGCCGGCCTCGACCTGCCTTCAGCTCATCCTCAGTTCCACCCTCAGCTCAGCTCACCTCGGCCCCTGCCCAGGCCATCTCGCGCAGACGCGTACGCAGGCGCGCGACCGCCTGACTGTGCAACTGGCAGACACGCGATTCGCTGACTTCCATCACTGCACCGATCTCGCGCAGATTCAGGCCGCGCTCGTAGTACAGCGACATTAACAGCTTCTCCCGTTCCGGCAGGCGTTCGATCGCTTCGACCAGCGCCGAACGCAGGCTCTCGTCGAGCAGTGCCGACAACGGATCCGCACGATCGACACAATACCGGTCGAGGAACGGTTCGTCGTCAGCGGAACGATCGAAGTCTTCGTAATAGATCAGCTGGCTGCCGTGCAGGTCCTGCAACATCGACTGATACTCGTCGAGCGGCATCTTCAGCTGCTCGGCGATTTCCGCCTCGCTCGCCGAGCGCCCAAGGTTCTGCTCGACCTTGTGCACGGCCGTCTCGACCTCACGCGACGTGCGCCGCAGGCTGCGTGGCAGCCAGTCGTTGCTGCGCAGTTCGTCGAGCATCGCGCCGCGAATCCGCTGGCTTGCGTAGGTCTCGAACTGCGCACCCTGATCTTCCTTATATCGGCTCGCCGCATCCAGCAGGCCGATCATGCCGGCCTGGATCAGATCGTCGAGATCGACGCTCGCCGGCATTTTGGCGACGAGCTGCAGGCCGAGGCGCCGCACCAGCGGTGCATACTTTGCCAGGACGTCGGCCTGGGAAATCTTTCCCTGAGCGTTGTACATCGTGCTCCCCTTGTCTGCGTGCCCCGCCCCTCAGGCGTGCTGCGCAGACGGTTGGTCGGCGTGTTGCGCCGCTGTTACAGTCGCTGAAGCCGCTCCGGCCGCGCGCGACGACATCGCTGGCCGCATCGGCCAGTACTGCAGTTCCGCGGCGACGTGCCGGTAGTCCCGCGCGGCCGGTGTCGACGGAAAGGCATCGACGACGCAGCGCGACAGCTCCACAGCCCGCACCATCCTCGGATCGGCTGCAATGCAGCCGGCGTTCTCGAGCGACACTGTCAGGTAGCGCCCCGCCACGCCCGCCAGATTCTCGAAGGCGGCGGTCGCATCGGACACGCTCTGAACCTGGTTCACCAGCACGCGAAACTGCGGAATTGCCTGGGCGTAGTGCAGACGTTTCATGCAGGCGTACGCGTCAGTGATCGCCTGCCCCGCCACGCGCGTGACGATCATCACGTCGTTCGACTGCATCGCGAGCGCCGACAGCGAACCGTCGCGATCCAGCTGGGCGTCGATCAGCACGATGTCGGCCGGTCCGCTCAACAGGATGGCAAGCTGCTCCGGCGTGCATCCTTCGCAATTGCCCCGCGATGCGGCCAGCACGGCGAAACCCAGTGCATGTCGCCCGACGGCTTCTTCGAGCGCCATTTCGCCGCGTATCACGGCCGAGAAATTGCCAGCGCCGCGCACCCCGCCGATCTGCGCGCTTACCCCGTTTTCACCCGGGCATTCGTCGATCACCAGCACATCCTTGCCCTGCTCCGCGAGCGCGCTCGCCAGATTCACAACCGTCGTCGTGCGGCCGACGCCCACCGAGCCACCCGTCACGGCCACCACGCGCGCGCCTGAGCGCGCGAGCAGCCGCCGCAGACCTTCCGCCTGGTCCAGCACGAATTTATCCAAAGCGAACCTCGTGCAGTTCCGCGGTCGAACGGGCCGACAGGGCCGAGAGCAACGCCGGGATATCGTCGTCGTGCGGCACGAACGGCGAACCGTCGCGCGGAATGCAGAACGCGCTCTTGATCAGGAATTTCTTTGTCGCAACGTAGAGGTTTTCCGGCACCTTCTGGCCGGTCGACACGTAGTGCACGGGCAGTTTGTAGCGGATCACGGTGTCGAGCACGCTGCCGAGGTTGGTCGCCTCGTCGAGCTTGGTCAGGATGACGCCAGCGAGCGGCTCCTTGCCCGGCGAAGCCTGATAAGCCTGCACGACTTCGTTGAGCGTGTCGCCGTGGCTTGTCGCGTTCAGCAACAGCAGACGCTGCACCGGCTGGCCGGCGCCGCACAACATCGCGATCTGGTCGGACACCGAGCGGTCGCGCTGGCTCATGCCGATCGTGTCGATCAGCACGATGTGCTTGTTGCGCAGCTCCGTCAGCGCCAATTGCAGGTCAGCGCCGTCTTTCACCGCATGCACCGAGACGCCGAGGATCTTGCCGAAAATGCGCAGTTGCTCGTGGCCGCCGATCCGGTAGCTGTCGGTCGTGAGCAGCGCGACCTTGCTCGCGCCGAAGCGCATCACGCAGCGCGCTGCAAGCTTCGCCGTCGTCGTCGTCTTGCCGACGCCCGTCGGGCCCGTCAGCGCGAATACGCCGCCTCGGTCCATCAGCGCGTCTTCGTTTTCGATCACCGGCAGGTTCGATTCGAGCACGGAGTGAACCCACTCCATACCCGCTTCCATGTTCTCGACCTTCGGCAGGTTTTCGACCATCATGCGCACGAGCTGCGCGGAAAAGCCGGCGGCGAACAGATGCTTCGTCAGCGCAGCGTGCGTCGGGCTGCGGCGCTGGTGATCGGCCCAGAGGAGACCGGTGAACTGCTCTTCCATCATGCCGCGCATCGACGCCAGCTCGTTCATCACCGTTTCGTTGACGATCTGCTCCATGCGCGCCTTGATCGACTCCGTCACGGCGGCCGCCGCGCTTGCCGGCAGGCCGGCAAGCGGGGTCGCCCCACCCTTGCGGGCATCAGGCGAGGCGTTGACGTCGGCCTGCACTGCTGGCGCGACGCGCTGCGTGGCGCGGCGTGCGGCCAGCTGGGCAGCCTCGCGCGCCCAGTCGGGCGTGGCCTCGTCGTCGACGGATTCCTGCCGGTCGACCGTCACGCCAAGGCCGCGAGCCATCGCTGCAGACGGGGTCATCGTGGGCTTTGCCGTATGCACGACGTCCTGCGCAGCAATGCGGCGTGCGTGATCGATCAGCCACGGATTCGTTTCGGCCATCGTGCGCGGACGGGCCGGCGCCGACGGGACAGCGGGCGGCGGTGCGGTCACCGGCCTGTCGATGCGGATGTCGCTGCGGGTATCGGGTCGCGCTTCGAAGCGTGGTTCCGGTCGTGCCTCGGGCCGCATCTCGG
Source organism: Paraburkholderia sp. BL10I2N1 (assembly GCF_004361815.1). Lineage (NCBI taxonomy): Bacteria > Pseudomonadati > Pseudomonadota > Betaproteobacteria > Burkholderiales > Burkholderiaceae > Paraburkholderia > Paraburkholderia sp. BL10I2N1. Next base: position 1,301,620 of record NZ_SNWA01000001.1, read on the forward strand.
ACCGAACTTCGATACGCGCGTCAGGGCGACTTTCCGGCCGGGCCGCAGGAGCGTCGAGGCGCGCGCCAGCGCGGCCTTCGAGACGCGCGTCGAAGCGGATTTCCACGCGTGCGTCTTCTCCCGATCGCGACGCGGATGCGCCTGCCGCCGCGGCATGCTGCGATGCTCCGACGGACAGCGTACCGGCCTCCCGCGAACCGCCGTCCATATTGCTGGCCGACATCCGTTCCGTGCCGGCTTCCGGGCTCGCGCCGAACACCGACGAGAACACATCGGGCATGCCGCCGCTTGCGTACGGATTTGCCTGCATCGGTGGCGCGGCCGGACGCGTCAGCGGCGCTGCGCTCGCGCCGGTGCCGGTCGTGAGGCTCGTGCCCTCTCCCGGATTCGCACTGCCCGCACCGTAACCTGAGTTGCTGCCGATGCCGAAGCTGCTGCTGAACCCGCCGCCTGTCGCGTTGGTACCGTGATTGCCGCCGTTGTTGCCGCCGTTGTTGCTATCGCTCGCGCTGTTGCCGTTGCCGCCCGCCCCAGCGCCGAAGCCGCCGCCAAAGCCCGCGCCTTCTTCGCCCTTGGGCGAGATTGCAGCGAGATCGCTGTCGGCGAGCGCGACGATTTCAACGGTGCCGTCCTCAATCGCCCGGTTCGACAATACGACTGCATCGGAGCCCAGTGCCTCACGGACAAGACGCAGTGCGTCACGGCTCGTTGAACCGACGAATTTGCGAATGTTCAAGCTTGACTCCCGATGAGCTTAACGGACCGGCAACATACCGCTTCCCATTGAGAGCAATTATTGCGAAAGACATCCAGCCGCCATCGGTGGATAAGGAAGGAGAAAGGGAGGCAATTCGGGCATTCGGAGGCGCGGTACGAACCCGGTAGGCGGTCCGTTAAACTGCGTCGCATGCTCTCCCGGTTCCCCGGGAGCCTCCAGTTTTTCCAAAAACCGCACACGGACCATGAACCGGGGATCGTCTATCGTCACATAACGCGTGGCGGTTTCTGGCAGCGTAGCTGAGGTCCCTCTGGTGCATCGGACAACTGTCGGATTGCCCGTGCGGGAGAATAGCTCTGGTCGCGGTCAGTCGCACATTCTGGTGAGCACTGCATCCCGCTGGAGAGATTTGTTTTTCATATGACGTGACCGGGCCAGGGCCACCGCGCGCATTGGGGTACCCAAATGCGGAGGTTCATCATGTTACAGACACTCCCCATGCTCGATCCGTTAGCCGCGTTCGTGGACATCGGCAGTGAACACATGCATGTTTCGGTGGGCGGCAACAGGCCGGAAGTGTTCGGTACCGTCACGTCGCAGCTGCACGCGTTGCGCGACTGGCTGCTCGCACAGGGCGTGCATTCGGTAGCCATGGAAGCGACCGGCGTCTACTGGTTACCGTTGTATGGTGTGCTGGAAAGCGCCGGTCTGGAAGTGCGCATGGTCAATGGCAGGCAGACGCGCAACCTGCCGGGCAGGAAGACCGATATGGCCGACAGCCAGTGGGGGGCCACGCTGCACATGCATGGTCTGCTGCACGCCGGCTTCGTGCCACCGGCTGACATCCGCCGGCTGCAGGACTACCTGCGCCTGCGTGCCGATCACGTGGCGGCGGCAGCGGGTTGTGTGCAACTGATGCAAAAGGCTTTCGAGCGCATGAACATCAAGCTGCATGATGTCATCTCGTCCCTGGCCGGCGTCAGCGGCATGGCGGTGACGCGCGCAGTCGTGGCCGGCGAGCGTTCCCCTGAGGCACTGGTGGCACTGTGCGACGTGCAGATCCGGCGCAAAAAGGAACAGGCCGTGATCGAGGCCCTGCGGGGCACCTGGGCCGACGAGCACATCTTCGCGCTGGGCCAGGCACTGCAATCGTGGGACCACTACCAGAAACTCATCGCCGATTGCGACGAGCGCATCGCCACAGTGCTGCCGCCGCACGATGACACACAGCCGCCGCTGCCCAGGTCCACCCGGCAGACCGGCATCAACGCACCGGAAATTTCCAGGCTGCGTGAGATCCTGGCCCAGATGTGCGGCGGACGGGATCTGACCAAGCTGCCCGCGCTGTCGTCCTATGGCGTGCTGCAACTGATCAGTGAGGTGGGTACCGACCTGAGCGTCTGGCCCACTGAAAAACACTTCACCGCCTGGACGGGACTGGCACCGGGCAGCAGCGATAGCGGCAAACGCAGGAAAGGCGTAAAGCGCGGCCGCAACCGGACCGGACGGCTGTTCTGCATGATGGCGCAAAGCCTGGTACGCAGCAGGGATATTGCGCTGGGCGGTTTCTACCGCCGTCTCGCGGCACGCCGCGGCGGGCTGGTGGCGACCAAGGCGCTGGCGCGCAAGCTGGCCGCCTGGTTCTGGCGCGTGATGGTCAAGGGTGACGACTACGTTGAAAAGGGACTCGCGCGCTATGAGGAACAGGTCCGTAAAACCAGGGAACAGGCCCTCAGGCGGTTAGCCAGGGAGCTGGGGCGCGAGCTTGTTCCGGTCCCTGTCGTCCCTGAAACACCCTGAAAAACCGCCCAACGCGACAGGTTCATGGAGAGAGAGGGAGTCCAGAATCGCGCCGACGGCGCACGGCGCCTGAAAAGCAGACCGGCGCCCCGGACGGGCCGGTTGCAACCGGCGGCGCGACGCCGCGGGCTACCGGTTGCAGACGGGGAAGAAACGGAAAGGGAACGGCGGCGTCAGGCGCCGATCACGTTGACAACGCGAACATGCCGCGTGTCGGGTACTTCCGCGTACGAGAGCACTTTCAACTGCGGCAGGCTGCGGCGCAGGAAGCGCGCGAGCATAGGACGCAGCGCGTGCTGGACGAGCATCACCGGCGCGAGGCCAAGGTTCTGCTGACGCGTCATCGCTTTCTGCGTTTCCGTGAGCAGCGTGTTCGCGAGGCCCGGTTCGAGGCCGGGATTGGCGCCCGTGGAGAGCGCCTGCGACAGCACGCGCTCGAGATTCGCGTCGAGTCCCATCACCTGCATGTCGCCGGTGCCCGGGAACCACTGCTGCGTGATCGCGCGGCCGAGTGCGAGACGCACCAACGCCGTGAGATCGTGCGCATCGGGGACCTTCGGGGCGGATTCGGAGAGCGCTTCGAGAATCGTGCGCATGTCGCGGATCGGCACGCCTTCTTCAAGCAGGTTCTGCAGCACCTTTTGCAGCGTCGTGAGCGACACCGTCTTCGGCACCAGGTCGTCAACGAGCGACGGCGTGGATTTCTGCATCCGCTCGACAAGCGACTGCACCTCCTGGCGGCCAAGCAGTTCCGACGCGTGCGTCACGACCAGGTGATTCAGGTGCGTCGCCACCACCGTGCTCGAATCGACCACCGTGTAGCCGTACACCTGCGCCTGTTCCCGCAGGTTCGTATCGATCCAGACCGCCGGCAGGCCGAACGCCGGATCCTGGGTCGGCGTGCCCGGCAGCGCGGCCGTCACCTGGCCCGGATTGATGGCGAGCCACTGCCCCGGATACGCTTCGCCGACTCCCACTTCGACGCCCTTCAGCGCGATCCGGTAACCATTAGGCCGCAGCTCCAGGTTGTCGCGAATATGGATGACCGGCGGCAAAAAGCCGATTTCCTGCGCGAACTTCTTGCGGATGCTCTTGATACGCTTGAGCAGTTCACCGTCGGAGTTCTTGTCGACGAGCGGAATCAGGCGGTAGCCCACTTCGAGACCGAGCGTGTCGATCATCGTCACGTCGTCCCAGCTGGCCTCTGTGGTTTCGGCCGGCGTAAGCGCCGCCGGTGCGACGTCGACGAGTGCCGCGGCCGTCCTGCTTTGCGCCGCACGCTTTTTCATCACGCGGCCCCACTGGATCGCGCCGCCGCCCAGCACCAGGAACGCAAAGTGCGGCATGCCCGGGATCAGACCCATCAGGACCAGAATGCTGCCGGTGATCAGCAGCACGCGCGGATTGGCGAAAAGCTGGCCAGTCAGTTGCGTGCCGATGTCTTCGTTGGTCGCCACGCGCGACACAATCACACCCGCCGCCGTCGAAATCACGAGCGACGGGATCTGCGCGACGAGACCGTCACCGATGGTCAGCAGCGTGTAGTTCTTGCCGGCGGCCGCGAAATCCATGTTGTGCTGCACCATCCCGACGATCAGGCCACCGATGATGTTGATCACCATGATGAGCAGGCCCGCTATCGCATCGCCGCGCACGAACTTGCTCGCACCGTCCATCGACCCGTAGAACTCGGCTTCCTGCGCGATTTCGAAGCGGCGCTTGCGCGCCTGTTCCTCGTTGATGAGACCGGCATTCAGGTCTGCGTCGATCGCCATCTGCTTGCCGGGCATCGCGTCGAGCGTGAAGCGCGCGGACACTTCGGCGATCCGGCCCGCACCCTTCGTGATCACCATGAAGTTGATCACCATCAGGATGATGAAGACGACGATACCGACCGCGAAGTTGCCGCCCACGAGGAAATGACCGAACGACTCGATCACCTGGCCCGCAGCGTCCGGGCCGGTATGGCCTTCGAGCAGCACGATACGGGTCGAGGCGACGTTCAGCGACAGGCGCAGCAAGGTGGAAAACAGCAGCACGCTCGGGAAGGCCGCGAAGTCGAGCGGCTTCATCGTGTACATGCTGACGAGCAGCACCATCACCGACAGCGCGATGTTGAACGTGAACAGCAGATCCAGCAGGAACGGCGGCAACGGCAGGATCATCATGCCGAGGATCATGCAGATCAGCACCGGACCGGCGAGCGCGCGCAGGTTGGTGCCGCTCAGAGCCTCAGGTCGTCGGGAGAGAAACCCCACGCGTGCGTTCATGCTGAGGCTCCCTTGCCTTCGTCGTCATCGCCGAGCGCGTCGGCGGCTTCCTCATCTGCTTCTTCGTCCGGCACGCCGCCCTTGTCGAGGTCGGCGGGGACATCGAGTTCTGTCGGTGCAACAGGTTTTTCGCCGCCGTCTTCCCTGAAGCGGCGCAACTGATAAACCCAGGCGAGCACCTCGGCGACTGCGCCGTACAGCGGCCCCGGGATCTCCTTGTCGAGTTCCACGTTGTGATAGAGCGCGCGGGCGAGCGGCGGCGCTTCGAGCAGCGGCACGTTGTGTTCGGCGGCGAGTTCGCGAATGCGTGCCGCGACGAGGTTGACGCCCTTCGCGATGACCTTCGGCGCTCGCATCTCGCCGTCCGTGTACTGCAGCGCGACAGCAAAGTGAGTCGGATTGGTCACCACGACGTCCGCCTTCGGCACCTCACGCATCATCCGGCGCCGCGCCATCGCACGCTGCTGCTGGCGGATACGGCCTTTGACCTGCGGATCGCCTTCGTTTTCGCGATGTTCGCGTTTCACATCTTCCTTGGTCATGCGCAACTTCTTGTGGAACGTCCAGATCTGGTACGGCACATCGAGCGCTGCGACGAGGAACATGCCTGCCACCGTCATGCCGCAGCAGACCGCGATCAGATGGAACGCGTTGGACAGTGCCGCCAGCAGGGGCTGGGTGGCAAGCGCAAGGATCTCGTCGCGACGCTGCCAGATCGCCGTCGCGCCAATGACGCCGACAACCAGCGTCTTCGCCACCGACAGGCCGAGCTGGATCGGGCCGTTGATCGAAAACATACGGCCGAGTCCGGCAACCGGGTCCAGCCGGCTGAAGTTCGGCCCCAGCGACTTCGTGGAGATCAGCCAGCCGCCCAGCGCCAGCGGCGCGAGCAACGCCGCGGCGCCGGTCAGGGCGAGGATCGGCCACAGGGCAGACAGCCCTTCGCGGCCCGCCACGCCGGCGCCGATCAGCATCCGGCGCGTCTCGAACACGGTCGTATGGTCGAACGTGAACGCAGTGCGCAGCATCGTCTGCATGTGATAGCCGATCGTGCCGGACAGACCCCAGACGCCGTAAAAACCCGCGGCGAGGAGCGCGAAGGTCGATAGCTCCCTCGAACGCGCAACCTGCCCCTCTTCCCGCGCCTTGTCGAGGCGCCTGGGAGTGGCTGATTCGGTTTTTTCGAGGTCGCTATCCTCTGTCAAGACGCTCTCCGGGTGATCGGGGCAACATGCCCTTTTTCAGTGAGAGCGATTATTCCCGCAGAAGTCGAGCGACGATCGGCGGATAAAGCCAGGGAAAGGGGGGTATTTCGGCGGATGGAGCGGGAGGCGGGGACGCCCACTGGACAGCCGCCTGGCGTGCGCCCCCCCCCCGGCGATCTCAGAACGCGATGAACGGCGCCGGGCCGCTGCTCGCCCGCTGGTCGATCCCGTAGTACACGTAGCGGCCGAAGAAGAACGGCAGGCCGAAGTCGACCGAAGTCCCGTTGACGCCGGGACCCGCCAGGGTGTTGAAGGCGTAGTTGCTGCCGTTCGACACCAGCGTCGCCGCACTCACGATGCTCATCGTGATGGTTGCCGTCGAGCTGTTGCTGCCGCGCACGGTTGCGGGACGGGTCTGCGCGGTCGCCGGGCAGTAGAAGCCGGGCTCGTTGCTGCCGCAGACCGGGAGCGACGTGTCGTTGAAGAAATAGCCGTTCGAGCCGGTGTCGAAGAACGCCGACACGGTCACGTTGTTGAACGTGCTATTGACGAGATCGCCGGCCGCGTTCGAGGTGAACGTCTGCGCCGCCGCCAACGGGTTGTTGCTCTGGGTACCGATGCCGAACACCAGCGTCCCTGTCGCCGAAGGTGCGCCGGTGTTCGGTACCGGTGGCAGCTGGACGATCAGGCCATTGTTGTCGCCGGTGAATCTCGGCACCGGGTTTGCGACCTGCTGCGCGGTCGAAACCCCCACGGCCGTGCAGTTCCCGTTTACGCAGCCGAAATAGTTGCTGGAGGCCGCATTCTGGCAGCCGGCGCCGCAATCGTACGGCGCAACCCCCACGCCGAGTATCCCGTTCACGTGCAACTGGGCGACCGTGTTTTCGGCCACGCCCGTGCAGCCGGCGGGCACTGTCGTCAGATCGCCGACCACCTGGATCGGAATGGCACTCGCGAGCTTCTGGCCCACGATCACGTCGGCGCTGCGGACCGTGCCCCAGGTGAAGCCGTCAGCGAACTGCGTACACTCGGCGAGCTGCTGGGAGCCATTGACGGTGAGCGGGGTGAGTCCGGACGCGAGCGTTGCATTGAGCGCCGTGTTGAGCACGCGCAGTCCGTACGAACCGGTGTCCAGCTGGACGTGATCGATCGTCTGGCAGGTGCTCGTACCCGGCACGCACACGGTCACGCTGACAGTCGGAATGTTGATGAGGTTGCCAAGGCCCTTGTCGACGGTGATCGCAACGGTATTCGCGGCACCCACGGGGATCGGCTGCTGGGTCGGCCCGGCGGGCAATGAACTGATGCCGTCGCCGCTCGAGCTGGAATTGCCGCTGTCGCCCCCGCCGCCGCCGCACGCGGCGAGGATCAAGACCAGCGCGGCCACGCCCGCGAACTGCACCCATCCAATGAGCTTCGTTGCGAATCGCACGGTTCATCTCCCGGTTGTCGAGGGATCACTGAATGTCCTGACCGCTGACACCGGCCGGCAAGGCCTGCGGCAGCCACGCCTGACCTGCGAACGCCCCCATGTGGCCGCCGGAGCGCACGACGAGCGTGTCCTGATCGACGGCGACTGCGCCGCGCCGTCCATACGCCGCACGCGCGGCTTTCACGCCATCGACGTACTGCTGAAAATAACGGCCGAGCAGCGCCGACAGGTCTGGCATTTGCGGTCCCTGCCAGGCGATGCCGAAGACCGTCCCCGTCGAAGTGACGTACTCGCGCACGACGGTTCCGTTGCCGAGGGTCGTCTCGCGGATGGTAAAGCTGGCGGAGGTAGGGGGTGCCGCGCTCGAAGCGGAGGTAGCGGCTGGGAAAGCTGAAGAAGCGGAACGGCTGACAGCAGCAGAGGCCGCCTGCGCCGAACGCAAGGACAGGGTGGCGCTTGCGGGCGCTGTCATCGGACTGCCGCCCAGCTCCGCATGCGCGGACTGGATGGCCAATACAGATCCGCACAATGCAAGCACCGTCGACGTGACGGCGCGCGTGAGGCGACTCGAGCTCGACATTTCAGACTCCCCCTTTCGGCGGCCGCCACGGCACGCGATACGCGTGCCGTGGCGGCATTGGAATCCAGCCAGTGATCGCGCAGTGACTCGCGCGATCACGTCATGTCGTCGTAGTATGCCTGTGGTTTATTTCAAAGCACCTTGGGAACGTCCCGGATCAGAACCCGAGGCTTGCCAGCAGATCGTCGACCTGCCCCTGGTCCTGCATCACGTCGGCCTTGCCTTCCGGGTTGATCTGCGGACCGTTGAGGAGGCTGGCCGGACTGCCGGTCGACGAAGGCTCGGCAGCCAGCGCCGCGGCGTTCGCCGCAAACTGTTCGCGGCGTTCCAACGCGATGTTCTCGACCAGCACGCCAAGCAGTTGCTGCTCGATCAGGTAGACGACATCCGTGATCTTCTTGATGACCTGTCCGGTCAGATCCTGGAAGTCCTGCGCCAGCATGATTTCCAGCAGCTGCGCACTGGTTGCCGTGGTCGCCTCGGGCAGCCCGCGCAGGAACGTGCGCGTGTCGTTCATCAACGCGCGGACTTCGTCGCGCTCGATCGGCGCGGCATACCATTGCTCCCAGCGCGCGTCGAGCTCGCCCGCATCGCGCTGCAGTTGCTCCTGGATCGGCTTGGCGACTTCGATCGCACTCAACACCTTCTCGGCCGCCTGCTCGGTCATCGTCGCGATGTACTTGAGCCGGTCGCGAGCATCGGGCACGGCTTCGGCCGCACGCTCCACATGTTTGTCGAGGCCGAGTTCGCGCATCGAGTCGCGCAGCGTGCGCGTCAGTTGCCCGATACGGGCAAGAATGCGGTCGGTCGTGAGGTCGCCGCCGTCGTCTCTCGACTCGGCGACAGGCGCGTTAGTCGGCTCGTCCACATCAGCTCCCGGTCTTCGCCATCTTCTCGAGAATCTTGTTGAGCTTCTCGTCGAGGGTCGCCGCCGTGAACGGCTTGACCACGTAGCCGCTTGCACCAGCCTGCGCCGCCGCGATGATGTTCTCCTTCTTCGACTCGGCCGTGACCATCAGCACCGGCAGGTGCGTGAGGCTTGCGTCGGCGCGGATTTCCTTCAGCATCGCGAGGCCGTCGAGGTTCGGCATGTTCCAGTCGGAGATCACGAACTCGTAGGTGCCGCTGCGCAGACGAGCGAGACCCGCCAGGCCGTCTTCCGCCTCGTCGACGTTCGAGTACCCGAGTTCCTTCAAGAGATTGCGAACGATCCGACGCATCGTCGGGAAGTCGTCCACAACCAGAATCTTCATTCCCTTATCCATTTCAACTCCCTTTCGCTTATCCAGATGATGCGGCGCGTGTCCGCACGTTTTTCTTTCAATTTCAGCCGCGCATCATACCCGTTGCACGCGATCGCCCATCGATGCAAGACGCGCCATGACGCGCCGGCTCATCTCAGGCAGCGACACAATCTCGTCGGCAGCGCCGAGCGCAATGGCTTCGCGAGGCATGCCGAACACGATGCAGCTCGCTTCGTCCTGGGCAAGCGTATAGGCGCCCGCATTTTTCATGTCCAGCAGCCCCGCCGCGCCGTCGCGCCCCATCCCCGTGAGGATGACGCCAACCGCGTTCTTGCCCGCATGCTGTGCGGCCGAACGGAACAGCACGTCGACGGACGGACGGTGCCGGTTGACCGGCGGGTCGTCGGACAGGTGTGCAATATAGTTCGCGCCGCTGCGTGCAAGCAACAGGTGAGCATGGCCAGGTGCGATATAGGCATGCCCCGGCAGCACGCGTTCGCCGTGCTCTGCCTCTTTAACGGTAATCCTGCACAAACCATTAAGGCGTTGCGCGAAAGATTTCGTAAACCCGGGCGGCATATGCTGCGCGATCAGCACGGCGGGTGCATCGGGCGGCAGCGGCACGAGCACTTCGCGGATCGCTTCGGTGCCCCCCGTTGACGCGCCGACGATGATCAGCTTCTCCGTACTGACGAGCGGATTGTTGAAAAGCGGCGCGGGTGCGGGCGCTGCGTGCCCCGCCGGCGCGCCGGCATGGTGCACGGGCGCGGCCTGGCGCACGCGGGCGCGGGCCGCTGCGCGAATCTTGTCGGCCAGCTTTTCGGAGTAGTCGAGCATGCCGTCGCGAATACCGACCTTGGGCTTCGTCACGAAATCGACTGCGCCGAGTTCAAGCGCGCGCAGCGTGATTTCCGAGCCGCGCTCGGTCAGCGACGACACCATCACGACCGGCATCGGTCGCAGGCGCATCAGCTTCTCGAGGAAGTCGAGGCCGTCCATGCGCGGCATTTCGACGTCGAGCGTGAGCACGTCCGGGTTGTGCTGTTTGATGAGATCACGTGCGACGAGCGGATCCGGCGCGGTTGCGACGACCGTCATGTCCGGCTGGCCATTGATGATTTCCGTCATCAGGCTGCGAATGAGCGCTGAATCGTCGACACACAATACCTTGATTTTTTGCACAGCTGTCACGCCTCCTCTGTAGTCCTGGCGTTGTTCTGGTTGGCGGGGCGGGCGCTCGAACCGAACAGTTCGACGCGCGGCTTCGTGCCTGGCGTCGCCGGCGCGGTGGCTGCCGCCCCGAACAGTTCGATGCGCGGCCTGGCTCCTGAGGCCGCCGGTGCGGCGAACAGTTCCACGCGTTCGCGCGCCCGCGCAAGCCGCTGGGCGCGCTCTTCGGCAGTCTGCCGGGCGAGCGCCTGTTCCCGTTCGGCCACCCCTTGATCCTGCTGCAGTCGCAGCTTCTTCACCATCACCTGGCCGGTGCGCGGCATGAACGCGACCTTGCGCGGATGCCCGCCCTGCAGGTCTTCGGCCGTGACGCGGATTTTTTCGAGCGCCAGATAACGGCGCACGAACTCCGAATTGCGGTCGCCGATGTTCATCGTCGTCATGCCCGCGAGCACCGCTGCGCCGCCGAACACCTTGGCTTCGAAGCGTTCGCGCCGGCCACCGGCCTTGATCAGTTCGTTGATCAGCACTTCCATCGCGTACGCGCCATAGCGCATCGAGTCCGATGCAGCCTGCACGACATCGGCGCCGTCGTCGGGCAGCATGAAGTGATTCATGCCGCCGATGCCCGCCGTCCGGTCCTGGATGCACGCCGCCACGCACGAGCCGAGCACGGTGACGAGCACCATGTCTTCGCCGGTCGTGTAGAACTCGTTCGGCAGCAGCTTCACGCCGGGGCGCTTGAAGTGGTTGTCGAAATACAGATTGCTTGCGATCGGCAAGGTGCTGCTCATACGCTCACCTCACCCATCGATTTCGTCGCTGCGCCCGCTGCCGTGAGGGACGAGGCATGCACGCCGCCAGCGTCGCGCGTCAGTTCGTAGACCGTCTGACCACGCAGGCGGAACGCCTGCGTGACATAGGTGAAGTTTTCCGAGTGGCCTGCGAACAGCAGACCGCCGGGCTTCACCAGCGGCTCGAAGCGCGCCAGCACCTGCGCCTGGGTCGGCTTGTCGAAATAGATCATCACGTTGCGGCAAAAAATCGCGTCAAACTGCGTGCGCAACGCATAGTCGCGGTCAGTCAGATTCAGCTGCTCGAAGCGGATCATCGCGCGCACTTCGGGACGCACCTTCACCATCCCAGCATGCGCGCCGGTTCCCTTGAGGAAGAAGCGCTTCAGCCGTTCCGGCGACAGGTGCTTCACCTGATCGAACTGGTACATGCCCGCTTCGCCCTTCGCGAGCACCTGGGTGTCGATGTCAGTGGCGTGCACGGTCGCCTGGCGCGCCGCGCTGTCGCCGAGCGCTTCGATCAGCGTCATCGCGATCGAATACGGCTCCTCGCCCGTCGACGCTGCGGAGCACCACACCGATACCGGCCCCTGCCGCTTCTTCACGAACCCGGCGAGGATCGGGAAATGATGCGCCTCGCGGAAAAACGCCGTGAGGTTAGTCGTGAGCGCGTTCGTGAACGCTTCCCACTCGGCCGGGTCCCGATCCGCTTCGAGCCGGTCGAGATATTCCTTGAAGCTGTCGATATTGCGGGCGCGAAGACGCCGTGCGAGACGGCTGTACGCCATATCGCGCTTATGATCCGACAGCGAAATTCCCGCACTGCGGTGGATCAGTTCGCGAATGCGCGCGAAATCCGCCGACGTGAACTCGAAGTCACGTCCCGGGTCGCCGGAGCGGCCGGCGTCGGCCCGCTCGGGCCGCTGCTGCTGTGCGCGCGTTGACATCATGACTGCCTGCCATTTTCCTAGAACGTTTCCCAGTCGGCGTCCGAGCCGGCTGAGGTGGTCACGGGCGAGGCCGGGCGCGTCGCCGGTTCGCCTGGGCCTGCGGATACCTTTTTCGACCTGAGGACCGGTTCCGCGCGCGTCGCGGCTTCCGGTCTCGCGGCGGGCGCGCCTGCCTGCGTGGCCTGCGTGGCCTGTGTATGGGTCACGCCCGCCTGCTGCGTTGCTTGCGGCTGGCTGTGGGCCTGGGCATGCGTCGGTGCCGCGTGCGCTGCCGGCGCGGCGGCTGCGCAGAACGACCTCACTCCGCCGCTGCGTGCACGCACACCGGATGAAGCCCCCTGCGGCTGCGCCACCGGGCCGCCACGCGCTTCATGCAGACCGCCCGTCACCCGCCACGCGCCAACCACGGTCTGCAGGTGACGCGTCTGTTCTTCGAGCGACGCCGCAGCCGCCGCGGCCTGCTCGACGAGGGCCGCATTCTGCTGCGTGACCTCGTCCATCTGCACGACAGCGCGATTGACCTGCTCGATGCCGGTCGACTGCTCTTCCGACGCCGCGCTGATCTCGCCCATGATGTCGGTCACGCGGCGCACGGCCTGCACGATCTCATCCATGGTCGTGCCGGCACGGCCCACCAGCAGCGAACCGCTCTGCACCTTGTCGGCCGAATCGCCGATCAGCTCCTTGATTTCTTTCGCGGCGCTTGCGCTGCGCTGCGCCAGACTGCGTACTTCGCCCGCCACCACAGCGAAGCCTCGGCCTTGTTCGCCCGCGCGCGCCGCTTCGACGGCGGCGTTCAGCGCGAGGATGTTGGTCTGGAACGCGATGCCTTCGATCACGCCGATGATGTCAACGACCTTGTTCGAGCTCTTCGCGATGTCCTGCATCGTGCTGACGACCTCGCCCACCACCTCGCCGCCGCGCGTCGCGATGTCCGACGCGTTGACGGCCAACTGGCTCGCCTGGCGCGCGTTCTCGGCGTTCTGGCGCACCGTGCCGGTGAGCTGCTCCATGCTCGATGCGGTCTGCTGCAGCGAGGCTGCCTGCTGCTCGGTGCGCTGCGAGAGATCGGTGTTGCCCATCGCGATTTCGCGCGCGCCGGTATCGATCGAGCCGGTGCTGCCGTGCACGGCCTTGACCATCGTCGCGAGGCTCTCCTGCATCCGCTTGATCGCGCTGAAGAGACGGCCGATTTCGTTGCTGCTGGAGACTTCGACGTGCTGCGTCAGGTCGCCCGACGCGATGCGTTCGAAGGCATCGACCGCATCGTCGAGCGGCTGCACGATCAGGCCGCGCAACGCGAAGCGGATCAGCACAACCAGCACCAGCGCCAACACCGTGACGCCGATGATCAGCGCCGTCATCGTCGAGATGTTCGACTGCGACGCGGCCTGCTCGTCGATCGCGCGCTGCTGCAGCGCCTTGACGACCGGCGTCGCGGCCTCATCGTAGGCAACGAACATCGGACTGATTTTCGTGTCCGCGATCGCGTGATAAGCCACCAGGTCGTTCGCGCGCAGCGCCGCGAACTCCGGATCGACGCCGTCGCGCATCACCGCCGCGCGGCGCGCCACCAGCTCGTCGAGCGGCGCCTGATCGACGCCCGTCTTCGGCGCGTTCAGATAGGCCTGCCACGCTTCGTTCGACTTGTTGAGCAGAAACTGCGCCCGCTCGAACACCTTCTTCGCGTCGTCCGTGTTGCCTGCAGCGGTCATCGCATCGAAGCGATTGAGCGTAATGCGTGAGCGCAACATATACGACGCGGCGTCGTCGAGCGAGTGGATGGCGACCAGATCGCCGCGGGCGATCGAGTCGAGTGACTGGCTCGCGCGATTGAGCGCAGTCAGTCCGAGCGCGCCGACCACCACGGTCAGCGCGACCAGAACGACGCCCACCGCCGTCAGCGAGGTGCGGATCGACAACTTGCCGAGCATCGCTATTTCTCCTTGATACCTGTGAACCGGCGCTTAGGCGCCGAGGTTTTCGATCAGCGCCATTTCCCGGCTGGTCATCAGCTTTTCGATGTCCATCAGGATCAGCATGCGGCCGTCGACCGTGCCGAGGCCGGTCAGGTACTCGGTCGTCAGCGTCGCGCCGAATTCCGGGGCGGGCATGATCTGGTCGGTCGCGAGCGTCAGCACGTCGGACACGCCGTCCACCACCATCCCGACTACGCGATGCGCGACGTTCAGGATGATCACGACGGTCTGATGGTCGTACTCGACACGGCCGAGATGAAACTTGATCCGCATGTCGACGATCGGCACGATGATGCCGCGCAGGTTGATCACGCCCTTGATGAAATCAGGCGCGTTCGCGATGCGCGTCACGCTGTCGTAGCCGCGGATTTCCTGCACTTTCAGGATGTCGATGCCGTACTCTTCCGCGCCGAGCGTGAAGACCAGAAACTCCTGGCCGCCGGCGTCGGCCTGCCCCGCATCGCGGCGGCCATTCGCGCCGCTCACGGTCGAATTGATGGATTGGACTTCTGCCACGTTAGCCCCCAAACGGTTGGGTTGAATAAAGGTTGTTAAGAGAGGTTGTTCAGGGCACCGTGCGCTGCACGGGTTTCGCGGTTAAGAGCTGCCACGTCCACGATCAGCGCGACACTGCCGTCGCCGAGAATGGTCGCGGCAGAAATGCCGTGCACCTTGCGGTAGTTCGTTTCCAGATTCTTCACCACCACCTGCTGCTGGCCGACGAGCTCGTCGATCAGCATTGCAAAGCGGCGTCCTTCGGTCTGCATGATCGTGACGATGCCTTGAGTCGGTTCGGCCTTGGCGTCGTCGACGGAGAACACTTCGTGCAGCGCGACGAGCGGCAGATATTCACCGCGTACGCGCACCACGCGCTCGCCGTTGGCGACCGTATAGATGTCTTCGGCCCGCGGTTGTAGCGACTCCATCACGAAGTTGAGCGGCAAGATGAAAATCTCGCTGCCGACCTTCACCGACATGCCGTCGAGAATCGCCAGCGTGAGCGGCAACACGATGCGCGTGGTGCTGCCCTTGCCCGCGTGCGAGGTGATTTCGACGTGACCGCCCATCGACTGGATGTTGCGCTTCACCACGTCCATGCCGACACCGCGGCCCGACACGTCCGTGACCTGTTCGGCGGTCGAGAAGCCCGGCAGGAAGATCAGGTTCCAGACTTCTTCATCGGTCATGGTTTCGCTGACCTGCATGCCCTGCTTCGCCGCCTTGGCGAGAATCTTGTCGCGGCGCAGGCCGGCGCCGTCGTCGCTGACTTCGATCACGATGTTGCCGCCATGATGCGCGGCCGACAGCACGAGCTGTCCGGTCGAATCCTTGCCTGCCGCACGCCGCGCTTCCACAGTCTCGATGCCGTGATCGAGACTGTTGCGCACGAGGTGGGTCAGCGGATCGATGATGCGTTCGATGAGGCTCTTATCGAGTTCGGTCGCCTGACCGAAGGTGACGAGTTCGACCTCCTTGCCGAGCTTCGCCGCGAGATCGCGCACGAGGCGCGGGAAGCGGCTGAAGACGTAATCCATCGGCATCATGCGGATCGACATCACCGCTTCCTGCAGATCGCGCGCGTTGCGCTCGAGCTGCGCCATGCCGTTGAAGAGGCGGTCGTGCAACGCCGGGTCGAAGGTGCTGGTGGTCTCCGCCAGCATCGCCTGCGTGATCACCAGTTCTCCGACCAGGTTGATCAGCTGGTCTACCTTTTCGACGCCGACGCGGATCGAACTGCCTTCCGCGCTGGCAGCCGCTGCCGGACGGGCCGCGGCCTTGCGTTCCGTTTCAGCGGGTGCGGCCGGTGCCACGGGCGCCGCTGCTGCGGTTGCCACCGGTGCGCTGGCGGCCGGCGCTGCGGCGGGCGCCGATGGTGCTGAGCTGGCTGCGGGTGGCGCGGCCGGAGCCGGCACTGCATTGCCTGACACTGCCGCGGACGGCGCCCCCGCGCCGCCGCCTGCCGTGCTTCCTGCGAACGCCGGTGCAGAAGGCGCAGTCTCGGGCGCTCCAGGTTCGCCCTCCTGCGTCTCATCCACTGGCGCTGCGCCGCGGCCGATCACGATCTGACTTTCGTCGATCACGAAACAGCACACGGCGACGATGTCGTCGGACGATACATCGGAGTCGAGCCACAGCGTGAGATCGCCGCCTGTCTTCACCTGTCCGACGATACGCCCCAGGTTGCCGAGTTCTTCCGTCAGCAGTTCCTGGTCCTTCTCACCTACTCCCCGTAGCGTAATCTTCAGATGCGGGCCGCCCGGTGCACCCGTGACGGCCGGCTCGGCTTCGTTCCATTCGCCCGCTGCCTGCACGGCCTGCTCGACCACGTGCTCGGGCGGCCGCGCGCCTTGCGGCGCTTCGGGCGCCGCGGCGGCAACGGCAACGGCGGGAGCGGCGGCTGCTGCGGGCGCCGCATTAGCCGGCGGCGTCGCGCCGGCGGGCAGCACTCCGCGGCTTTCGTTATAGAGATATTCGAGGCGTGCGCAGATCGCCTTCGCCACCGCCGCGTCCGGTTCGGCGCTCGCGCGGTAGTCCGCCAACTGGCCGGAAAGCACGTCCTTGGTTTCGAGGAACGTGTCGATCATGTCCTTGCGCAGCACGAGTTCATTGTTGCGCGCGCGGTCGAGCAGCGATTCGAGGATGTGCGTCGTTTCCGTCAAGGCGGTGAAGCCAAAGGTCGCCGCGCCGCCCTTGATCGAGTGCGCCGCGCGGAAAATCGCCGCGAGGTCTTCGGGATCGGGGCGGCCGATGTCGAGATTGAGCAGCAGCTGCTCCATCTGCGCGAGCAGTTCGTCCGCTTCGTCGAAGAACGTCTGATAGAACTGAGTGATGTCGAGTGTCATGCCTGGTTCACCGCGAGAGATCTGTCTGGGCTGGGGCCGGTTTGCACGTTAGCTTGTTGCCGCTCAGACGTCGCTGGGTACGGCAAGCGCCGCAACCAGTTCGGTCAGCATGTCGGGGTCGAGTGGCTTTTCGATCCAGCCGGTCGCACCTGCGTCGCGCGCCGCCGCCTTGAACGTGTCGCCGGATTCGGTCGTCAGCACAAGGATGGGCGTCGCCCGGTATGCAGGGTTGTCGCGCAGCGCGGCGATCAGATCGAGGCCGCATCGGCGCGGCATATGCTGGTCCGTCAGCACGAGGTCGAAGGGAATCGCGAGCGCGTTCTCCAATCCCTCTTCGCCGTCGGCCGCGAGCGTCACCTGATAGCCGGCCGCCGTCAGCGTCGCGGAGAGAATCTCGCGCATCGCTGCCGAATCGTCGATTGCCAGAATGTGCCTGATCATGAAAGCCTCGTTGCGCTCACTTTAAGTTGCCTCGCCTGCTGCGCCGCGCCGGCGGCGCGAACGTGGCCGGACAACTGCGTTCCTTTACTGCGTCGCCGTCGCCGGCTTCGGGGCAACCGCCGCCGGTTGCGCGATGCTGTCCAGAAGCTGCTTCGAGCCTGCAGCGTCGTCGGACAACGTGGTCGTCGTCGAATCGTCGCGCGTCAATGCCTCTTCCGACCGCTTGTTCAGCACGATGATGCTGATCCGGCGGTTCTCCGGATCCATCGGGTCGGCCTTGTTCAGGTTCTGCGTCGATGCGAGACCCAGCACGCGCAACACTTTCGCTTCATCCATGCCGCCCGCGATCAGCTCGCGGCGCGAGGCATTCGCCCGATCCGCCGACAACTCCCAGTTGCTGTAGCCCTTCTCGCCACCCGCGTACTGAACCGCGTCGGTGTGCCCCTGCACGACGATGCGGTTAGGCACGTCGTTCAGCGTGCTGCCGATCGCACGCAGAATGTCGCGCATGTACGGCTCGACGACGTCCTCCGCGGTCGCGAACATCGGCCGCTTCTGCGAGTCGACGATCTCGATGCGCAGGCCCGTCAGCGTCGAATCGATCCGGATTTGCTGCTTGAACTGGCGCAGCACCGGATTCGCTTCGATCGCGGCCATCAGCTTCACCTGAAGGTCATGCAGACGAACCTGCTCGCGGCGCTCGAGCGTGCCCTGCATCTGTTTGAGCGCTTCGTCGTCGTTGTGCGCTTCGCTGTGCTCGGCGCGCATGATCGAACCGTCGGTCTGACGGGTAATGCCTTCCTTGTCGGTCGAGATGTCGCGGCCGCCGCCCTTCATGACGCTCGAATCCACCGCGCTTCGGTCGCCGCCCCACAGCGTGACTTTCAGCGGCTGGTTGAAGTAATCCGCAATGCCCTTCAGCTGCACCGTCGATGCCGAGCTCAGCAGCCACATCAGCAGGAAGAACGCCATCATCGCGGTCATGAAGTCCGCATAGGCAAGCTTCCACGCGCCCCCGTGATGGCCTTTCTTCGGCGGCGCCGAGCGCTTGACGACGATTGCGCGGTCCTTGTCCTTACTCATCGACTGATCCCTGGCCCGTGCCTTACTTCGCCTTCACGCGGCGCACGTGCTCTTCCAGCTCGGTGAACGACGGGCGTTCGGTCGAGAAGAGCACCTTGCGGCCGAACTCGACGGCGATCGCCGGCGCATAGCCGTTCAGGCTGGCGAGAATCGTCACCTTGATGCACTGGAACATCTTGGTCGACTCGGTCACGCGCTGTTCAGCGACGCTCGCGAGCGGTCCGATCAGCCCGTAGGCAAGCAGAATCCCAAGGAAGGTGCCGACGAGCGCCTGGGCGATCATCTCGCCGAGCACGGCAGGCGGCTTGTCGGCGGACGCCATCGTGTGGACCACGCCCATCACGGCGGCGACGATCCCGAAGGCCGGCATCGCATCGCCGACCTTGGTGAGCGCGTGTGCCGGAGCCTCGCCTTCGTGATGGTGCGTTTCGATTTCCTCGTCCATGAGGCTTTCGATTTCGAACGCGTTCATGTTGCCGCCGACCATCAGCCGCAGGTAGTCGGTCAGGAACTCGACGATATGCTGGTCCGCGAGGATCTTCGGATATTGGGTGAAGATCGGGCTCTTCGACGGATCGTCGATGTCGGCCTCGAGCGTCAGGGTGCCTTCCTTGCGCGCTTTCGCGAGCAGCACGTACAGAAGCGCCATCAGCTCCATGTAGACGTCCTTGTTGTACTTGGCGCCCTTGAAGAGCGACGGGATCACGCGAAGCGTGGCCTTGATCGTCTTCATGCCGTTGCCGAGAATGAATGAGCCAACGCCCGCACCCACGATCATCAGCACTTCGACGGGCTGCAACAGCGCGGCAAGGTGGCCGCCTTCCAGCACATAGCCGCCGAAGACGGACAACAGCGTTACGAGTGTTCCCACGAAAATCAACACTGCCGAGCCCTCACAAAGAAGCGACGGGAGACCGTCGTTAAACTGGTTTACGGCAGGCGGGCAGAAAACTTTGGGGGGAAAAGGGGCTGGCGCCCCCGGTGTATACCAGCGGAGCGCAGCAAGGCGCGGTGCGGCCTGCCGGGCAATCGGCAAGCCGCCGGTTCAGGCGACCAGCACCACATCGTCGGCGGCACGGGCTTTCGCGTCGGCGGCCTTTTTGGTCTTGCCCGCCCGCGAAGGCGGTTGACACAATCCGCAGACGAAACCGTGCCGCGGATCATGCGCATGCGCGACAAAATGCCCACGGCAGCGCGAGCAAGGCGTCATCTGCAGCATGCCGGAGTCGAAGAAGCGCACCAACGTCCATGCGCGCGTCAGGCTCAGCACAGGCTCGTCGCCCTGCAACTCGACGTGCTCCATATACAGCCGGTAGCTCTTCACAATCGACTGGATCGTCTCGCAGCCGCCCTGCACGCTCATGAACCGGTAGACGTTATAGAACAGCGACGAGTGGATGTTCGGCTGCCATGTCATGAACCAGTCGGTCGAGAAGGGCAACATGCCTTTGGGCGGCGACGCGCCCTTCAGCTCCTTGTAGAGCTTGATCAGCCGGTCACGCGACAGGCTCGTTTCCGCCTCGAGCAGTTGCAAACGCGCGCCGAGTTCGATCAGCTCGATTGCCAGGGTGATTTCCCTGACTTCCATCACCACGCTTTTATGTGCCATCCGCCTCTTGTCCCGCGATCCTGCTGGATTGAGTGAGGTGCGACGCGGGCGTCAACCGATCTGCTCGGTCGGCTGGCTCGCCATCAGGATCGCGGAATGGGCCTGGGCAATGACGCTCTGCTTGCCCTTGTCGGCAAGCGACGAAAGAATCGCGTGGTCATCGAACCTGAAGCGGCATAGCACCTGGTTCGATGCGGCCAGCTTGACAGTCTGCGCGAGCGACAGATTCGTCAGCACGTCGGCCAGCTGGTCTGAAATGCCCATGCGGAACATCCCCATGGGCTTGTCCTCGCGAAGAAGGTGCTGGGCCAGCAACAGATAAGACAGGTTAACTTCTCTGATCTCACTGAGCATTTCGCTTGTTGCGCTCATCATTCCCCCGAGTCGATCTGGCTTGGTCTGGTCTTGCGGAAACGTTTGCTCGCTCGCATGCATAAAAAACGCACGAACGGCCCGTTTATGGTCTTGCCAGCATTGTGTCCAAAGGGAATACGAACGGAAATCGGAAAGACGCCCCGTCGTTCTGACGGAAAACTCCATTAATACTGTAAGAATTATTCCTACAAACCGGACAACGTGGGGATTTTGCGGGGATTTTTGCCGCGCCGGGGCGGCGGAGAGAAGAATTCGCCGGGATTATAGAGCGTTTTCATCACGCTGCAAGATATGCGTGATAGATAGACCCGGGTTCTCGCCTGCTGCTCCGCACGATACCCTCCGAAGTGGCTGAACGCCTTTACTGGCAAGGGTTTTCCACCTCCGGTACAGCCCCGCTACAGGGTGTGTATCGCGCTGTAACAACATTAAGCGTTTGAAAAATACCTCGAAATGCTGCGGCCGATCCTGATAATGGACTGTCAGGGATAACCCGATCCGGTTCGGGCATGTTCCTCGTGTGGCGACCAAAAGAAGCTCACCCGCCCGACCAGGCTTTTGCGTGTCGCTCGACCTGAACGCCGCGACGCGAAGCCTTTCTGAACTAGGAGAACCGCATGCGAATTGCACAGATTGCGCCGCTTTATGAAGCTGTCCCGCCGAAATTTTACGGCGGCACGGAGCGCGTTGTGTCCTACCTCACCGAAGCGCTTGTCGATCTCGGCCACGATGTGACGCTCTTCGCAAGCGGCGATTCGGTCACTTCGGCGGATCTCGAAGCCTGCTGGCCGCGCGCGCTGCGTCTCGATCCGACGGTGCGCGACGCGATGGCACCGCACGTGTTGATGATGGAGCAAGTACGCCAGGTCGCCCACAAGTTCGATGTGCTGCACTTCCATCTCGACTACCTGCCCTTTCCGCTGTTCTCTACACTCGACACGCCGTTTGTCACCACGCTGCACGGGCGTCTCGATCTGCCAGAACTGCAGCCGGTGTTCGACGCGTTCTCCAACGCCCCGGTGGTGTCGATTTCCGATTCGCAACGGCAGCCGCTGCCGCAGGCGAACTGGCTCAACACGATCTATCACGGGCTGCCGGAGCAGTTGCTGACGCCGCAAGCCCACAAAGTGCCGGAGTATCTGGCGTTCCTCGGCCGTATCTGTCCTGAGAAACGCGTCGATACAGCCATCAGGATCGCTGCCCAGAGCGGCCTGCCGCTGAAGATCGCCGCCAAGGTGGACAAGGCCGACGAGGAATACTTCAAGACGGAAATCGAACCACTGCTGTCGCAGGCGCACGTCGAGTTCGTCGGCGAGATCACCGAAGCGCAGAAGCCCGAGTTTCTGTCGGGCGCGAAGGCACTGCTGTTTCCTATCGACTGGTCGGAGCCGTTCGGGCTTGTGATGATCGAGTCGATGGCATGCGGTGCGCCGGTAATTGCGTTCAACCGCGGCTCGGTGCCCGAGGTGATCGACCACGGCGTAACCGGCTTCATCTGCGAAGACGTGCAAGGCGCGGTCGCGGCGCTGCAGCGGATCGACGAACTATCGCGCAGCGAAATTCGCGCGCAGTTCGAACGCCGCTTCAGCTCGAAAACGATGGCGCAGAATTACGTGGACGGCTATACGGCACTCGTGGAAGAATGCCGCCGCCCGATACTGCGTCGCGTAGCGGTCGGCTAGGCGCTGAGCGCTAATTGCGCGTAACTTTGTCAGGTGAATCGTTTGCGCGATTCGAAAATTGCTAAAACCACCTGCCATCGACAAAAAGGCTGCCTTTAAAGGCAGCTTTTTTATTGACGCAAAAGAGGCACAAAAAAGATTGATTTGCCCCACATGCCTTCAGAGAGCTTTCACACCGTCGGTTGATTACGGCTCGATCAGGAACCGCTCGCGATTCTTGCCCGCGATCCATTTGGGCGGCTTGCCCCGGCCGCTCCACGTACTGCCCGTCTTCGGATCCTGATAGCGCGGCGGCAGCGGCGCCTTCTTTGGAGGCCGCCCACGCCGCGCTGCCACGGCAAATCCGAGGTCCTGGGCGGACAGACCGTACTCGACGATCTTGCTCCGGATCTCGGCGATGACGTTCACGAGTTCAGTGCGCCGCGCTTCCTCGGCCTGCGCCTGGAGCTTCGCAATCTGAGCCTTCAGATCTGCGTATTGTGACATTTTGGTCTCTGCCCTTTTCTAGGTGTCATTCGATCGGAGATTAGCTGCAAATAAAGAAATTCGCAATGCGAATTACACCCGCATATCAAGAAATCCTCTGATAATAATTAAGCGATGGGTGACTTATAAATCGTGTGACTCTTTCTCCGAAATAATCGAAGTGACCTGCTCGGATTTGACAATTCTTGACCACGTTGCGTTGATCGTTTGTCTAGAATCGGGCAGGGCGGTGCGCATCGGTAGGTTGCCGCGCCGCTTCCCGTCTCGAACTTTTTCGGGCGAATTTTTCAGGCGAATTTTCAGGAATACGTATATGCAGTTGTCAAAACGTGTCGCAGCCGAGCTCTTCGGCACTTTCTGGCTGGTGCTCGGCGGCTGCGGCAGCGCCGTGCTTGCCGCCAGCTTCACCGGGCCGGCCCATGGGCTAGGCATCGGCTTCGTGGGCGTTTCGCTCGCATTCGGCCTTACCGTCCTGACGATGGCCTACGCCATCGGTCACATTTCCGGATGTCATCTGAATCCGGCGGTGAGTGTCGGCCTGACGGTTGCCGGCCGCTTTCCGGCACGGGATCTCGTGCCGTACATCGTGGCGCAGGTCGTCGGCGCAGTGCTCGGCGCCTTCGTGCTCTCGTTGATCGCGTCGGGCAAGCCCGGTTTTGATCTCGTAGCCAGCGGGTTCGCCAGCAATGGTTACGGCGATCGTTCCCCGGGCCACTACTCAATGATTTCCGCGTTCATCTGCGAGGTCGTGATGACGGGTTTCTTCCTGTTCGTGATCCTCGGTGCAACGGATCGCCGCGCACCCGCCGGTTTTGCGCCTATCGCCATCGGCTTCTGCCTCACGCTCATCCATCTGATATCAATTCCGGTCACCAATACGTCCGTCAATCCAGCGCGTTCCACTGGGCCAGCGCTCTTCGTAGGTGGCGCCGCGGTCGACCAGTTGTGGCTGTTCTGGATCGCGCCGCTTCTCGGCGCTGTGATCGCTGGCGTGGTGTATCCGCTCGTTGCGGATCAACGCCAGACCGCCCCGGTTTTGAACTAAGACCACATTTCTCTGATGTCTGCTTGTCGGGCGGACATCACGATCTGAATCCGTGAACGGGCGCATCGGCGCCCGTTCTGCTTGCTACGCTGTCTGCGCAACGGTTCGCGAGAATGGGAAAGGCAATCGCAAAAATTAATGAATGGCACAAATGTAAGCGTCGCTTACCTTGATGCAAGCGTCGCGGCCCGACGACCTCGCACCCGCTCTGTGCGTACTGGTTGAACCCGTTGAAGGACGAGCGATGCACCGCTTGTCGATGTATCTCGCAACGGCTCCTGCGGACCGCACCATTTGCGCAGCTTGCATCGACGCTTGCACTCCGTAACATCTCGTCGCAGTCGAACCCTTCCCGGATGCGTAGATTGAACCTGTGCGACAACTATGTCGCGAGACAGGGGAAGAACCATGAAACGCATCGTTACTCATCTGCTTGTTGCTGCAGGTCTTGCCGCCGGCGCGTGCGGTGTCGCCGAGGCACATACGGATCTGAACATCGGTCTCTCGCTAGGCGCTCCTGCGCCGGTCTATGTACAGCCGACACCGGTCTATGCAGCGCCCCAACCGGTATACGATCATCCCGGCTGGAATCGCGGTGGCTGGGACCACCGTGGCTGGGAGCAGCAGCACTGGGACCGTGGTGACCATCGCCGCTACGACAATGAACGCAACGATCGTGGCGGCTGGGACGCTCGCGGGGACCGTGGCTACGGCTGGCACGGATAAGCGGCTCGATCGCGCACACGGCGGCGGTTGGTTCCACGGCTGATCGCCGCCGCAAGCCGGCTTGCGTGGCGCGGTGAGTGTCGCTGCGTCACACCAGTTCAGGTATCGGGAGACCTATGAGGTCACCGCGCCGTCCATCGCAAACAGCTTGCGCAGATGATGAGCAACGCCCGCCTCGAAGTTGTTGCCGATACGCGGCACGTTCGGCAGACGCGTGATGAGATCAGGATTGGCGTTGTTCATCATGAACGGATGCCCAGCCGTTTCGAGCAGATCGATATCATTCATATTGTCGCCGAACGCGACGCAGCGGGCCGCCTCGATGCCGAGACGGTCCAGCACGACCTGCAGTGCGCGCCCTTTCGATACATTCGCTGTCATCACCTCAAGACAGTCGGGTAGCGAATAGGTCACATAGAGCTTGTCGCCAAACTCGCGCTCGAGATTCGCTGCGACCTGCGCCAGATCACCAGGCTCACCGATATAAAGCACCTTCGCGATATCGCTGCCATCGTGCTGACGAAGGTTCGTCACTTCATACGTGAAGCCCGAATCCTGATGGAAGCGCAGGAGTTCTGGCGCATGGCGATCGATGAGCCATGCCTCGTCGGCGAAGAGATTCACGATCACCCGCCCGTGTTCGCCGGCGACGTGCGGATGCACGAGGCGCCGCACGATGTCCGGCGGCAGATCGCTTGCGTGGATCAATGCGTTGTCCGGCCCATGCACCCGTGCACCGTTCGACGTAACCAGATAGGGGCGGATGCCGAGCACATCGCGGATTCCGGCGACGTCGCAGAAATGGCGTCCCGTCGCGATCACGAAATGCATACCCTGCGCCTCCAGCGCGCGCACTGTGGATACGGTGAACGGATCGACCTGGTGGTCGCTGTTGAGGAGAGTTCCGTCAAGATCGGTGGCGATGACTTTATACATTTCGCAGGCAGCCGGGCAGCATCAGAGGAGCTATTTTAGCGTTCAATCGCGTCACCCCTAACGCCCGTTGCGCCGCTGGATGTCGACAAGAGGTGCGCCGCTTCACGCTGTGCGAGCTGAAGGGCGCCGTGGGCCGAATCGGCGAGCGGCGCGCGCAGCCGGGGACGATACGATTGCGGCACATACGACCGCAGCGGCTCGCCCAGGCCGCCGCACAGCGCGACAGGAAGTGTTCCGGACGGGTCGAGTGCGTCGATCATTTTCGCGATCTCGACGCCCGCCTCGCCTAGCAAACGGGCTGCGAACGGATGCCCGCTGTGCGCGAGCACAATGGGCGCAAGGCCCGCATAGGCAGTCTGGTTAGCCTCGCACAGCCATACGATCAGGTTGTCCCTGTCGCTGGCGCCGACGTGTTCGAGGAGAGCCTGCGAAAACGCGTCGTGCGCCACCCGGCTATCAAGTGCGTGCTGCGCGTGAACGATGGCGCGCAATCCCAACCAGGCACCGCTTGCCTCGTCGCCGGACGGAAACCCGTAGCCGCTCGCGATGCGCCACGGTCCTTCGCCATCGGCCGACGCCGCCACGCTTCCCGTTCCGAGCGCCACGACCACGCCATGCGCTTCGCCGTGCGCGCCGAGGAGCGTGGTGTACGCGTCGCTTTCGACGACAAGGCCCGCGAGTGCGGGCGCGTGCGCGCGGAAGGCGGCGAGCCAGTCACGGTTGTTCACGCCCGCCAGTCCACAACCGAGCACACAACGCGACCAGTCGAATTCGCATCCGGCGCGCATGAACGCGTCGCGACACGCGGACTCGATGGACTGCCACGCGCGTTGGACACCGAGTCCGAGCCCAGATGGACCACCCGTAGCCTGTGCGAGTTCTGCGCCACGCAGATCGCCGAGCACTAGCCTCGTGCCCGACCCACCGCCGTCGACACCGATGAGGAAATAGTCTTGAGTCATCGAAATGCATTCGTTTGAGTAAGTGCTGCAAAGCGTATCGGGTTCGCCTCGATCCGGCAATCGGCCGTCTGGCCAGGTGGCGGCGCGCATCTGTTCGGCTATTCTTGCGTAGCCGTGTCGGCGGCGACACACACGCACAAAATCTCCTTCACATCCCACCCGCAGGAGCCGGAAAGTGACACAGCGATGCAACTGGGCAACGAGCGAAGCACTCGCGCAGTACCACGATAGCGAATGGGGCGTTCCCTCACGAAACGACCAGCACCTGTTCGAAATGCTCGTGCTGGAAGGCGCACAGGCCGGATTGTCCTGGTCGACTATCCTGAACAAGCGTGAAGGTTACCGTCGCGCGTTCGCAGACTTCGATATCGACAAGGTCGCACGCTTCACGCCCAAACAGATCGACGCACTGGTGCTGGACGCCGCCATCGTGCGCCATCGCGGGAAACTCGAGTCGGCTGTCACCAATGCGCGCGCCGTGCAGCAGATCCAGGAGGAGCACGGCTCGCTTGCCAATTTTGTGTGGTCCTTCGTCGACCAGACCCCACTCCAGAACAACTGGGCGTCGTACAAGGAGGCGCCGGCGTCGACAGAGATTTCAGACGCTCTCAGCAAGGCGCTGAAACGATACGGCTGCAAGTTCGTCGGGACGACGA
The DNA here is from genome assembly GCF_004361815.1 of Paraburkholderia sp. BL10I2N1. Lineage (NCBI taxonomy): Bacteria > Pseudomonadati > Pseudomonadota > Betaproteobacteria > Burkholderiales > Burkholderiaceae > Paraburkholderia > Paraburkholderia sp. BL10I2N1. Next base: position 1,328,606 of record NZ_SNWA01000001.1, read on the forward strand.
TTTGCTACTCGCTCATGCAAGCCATCGGCATGGTCAACGATCATGAACAGACCTGCGAGTGCCGCGCTCGGTGTGCCTCGCTCGGCAAAAAAGGGCGCAAACGCACGGTAGCTTGAAAAATGACGATCCGTGTCACCGTCCCATTTTATGCAGTTGCTTACGGGTTATTCCCGATGCTCGGGAAATCCCGTCTCCCCAAGGCCACCTCCCGAAGCCCCTATGCAGAAGGCTCTGCAATGTACAGCTTCGCTGCAAGCGACTTCGCTTCATGTCAAAATTGCGCGCCCGCAAAACCGGCCGCTACGTTTTTCCCGCTCTGGGTCGTTATTGGGGTACTAAAGAATGTCGGGGCGACGTCTCCCCGAGCAGTTCCCAATCGTTGCCAGTTGCCACAGCGGCGGGCAGCGAGCCGCGTTCTCTAAAGGGGGCGGCAGTTTTGGGCGTTTCCGGCCTTGTTTGTTGCGCCACACCAGACCCGGCTGACATTACACTCGAATAGAACAACCGCTGCGCTTCGCGCAGGGGCATCCGTCACATGAAAAGCCCGAACTTTCTCACTCACCAGGAAATATTCAACCGGGCTGTGAGCCACCTTTACGGGCAAGGACGTACTGCGTTGCTGCCGCGGGGTGGCGGTGCCTACCGGGGTATCTGCGGTGGCTGTCCAGTCGGCAGCTTTATCAAGCCGCGCGACTACATGACGGTCATGGAGGGCATTCCTGTGCGCTACGTCACAAAGGACCCGCTGAATGTGCCGGCCTACATGGACGTCGGTATGCGGCATTGAAGGAAGCACTCTTGCGGGCGCGTATCGACACTTACGACGCTACCGCCGTTGAATTGCTTAGCTGCCTGCAAAACGTTCACGACGCGTTCGGCATATGGGAATGGCCGGAACGGCTTAGTTCGATCGCCCGCCAGTTCTCGCTGTCCGCTGAGCGCGTAAAGAGCACGGCTTGAGTCCGGCTCGTCCGATATCGAGGCGCATCTGAACGGATGCTGCGCCTCGCGACAGCCGGTCCATCGCAGAACGCGAAATTGCAAAACTCTGCGCGCGGACGCCTGCCGGTGCCCGCTTTCGCACTGCCGAAACAAAACGGCGGTGACGCTTCTTTCGAAGCGTCACCGCCGTCGAGCCATACCGGAAAGCTTGCTTAGTGCAGCTTTTTCGGCAGTTGCTGGCTGCGCAGGCGCTTGTGCAGGCGCTTCACAGCTGCTGCCTTCTTGCGCTTACGCGCCGTCGTCGGCTTCTCATACGATTGGCGCTCACGCAGCTCGGCGATCAGGCCATTCTTTTCGATAGCGCGACGAAAGCGGCGAATCGCCACTTCGAACGGCTCGTTTTCTTTCAGAAGAATCGTCGTCATGTAATTCCTAACTAAATCGCTTGATACGGTTAATTGCGTGGCGGCAACCCGCTCACGCGCCGGCACTCCGGTCGTTTCGATACATGGCCAATAACAGGCAAACGAAACCATGGACGAAAACGAGAGGCAAAGCGGCCACGGAGGCCGGAAAAGAGAGGTGGGGAGTTCACCGCGAAACGCGGGCAGACGCACAATGCAGCGCCGCGTCTGATGCCCACTTCGCCACCGACTTTGACTACAAATCGACCACGAAACAGGCAAAGATCTCAATTCACTCCCGATGATATCAGGAAAATATCGTGCCGACCACCGTTTTAGCGATTTGGCTCAGGCACTTGCGTCGTTCAACTGGCGGATATCGGCGTCGCTGAGCGTCAGATGGACCGCTGCGGTGAGACTCTTCAGCTGTTCAACCGACGTCGCGCTCGCGATCGGTGCCGTCACGCTCGGCCGCGCGATCAGCCATGCGAGCGATACCGTCGCGGGTGCGCTGTCATGTCGGCCGGCGACTTCGTCGAGCGCTTTGAGGATGCGAATGCCGCGCTCGTTGAGGTATTTTTCGACGCGGCTGCCCCGCGCGCTTTTGCCCAGATCCGCGCCAGACCGGTATTTCCCGGAAAGGAAACCGCTTGCGAGGCTGTAATAGGTCACGACGCCCAGCCGGTGCGCCTGAGCAACCGGTTCGAGGTCGCTTTCGAAGGCTGCGCGATCGTACAGGTTGTATTCGGGCTGGATCAACTGATATTTGGGCAACCCGTACTGCTGCGCGACCAAAAGCGCCTCCTCAACACGCGCACCGCTGTAGTTCGACGCTCCGATCACACGCACCTTGCCCACCTCGATCAGGCGCTGATAAGCACCGAGGGTCTCCGCGAGCGGCGTATCCGCATCGTCGAGGTGAGAAAAATAGACATCGACACAGTCGGTTTGCAGGCGGCGCAGCGAATCTTCGACCGCCGTCTGGATATTGCCGCCCGACAGGCCCTTGCGCGCTGCGAGCATCCCTACTTTCGTCGCGAGCACAACCTTGTCGCGCTTGCCGCTTTTCTTCAGCCACTTGCCGATGATGGTTTCCGACTCGCCGCCCTGGTGGCCCGGCACCCAGGCGGAGTAAACGTCCGCGGTATCAATGAACTCGAGCCCGGCATCGACAAAGGCGTCGAGAATCGAGAATGAAGTGGCTTCATCGGCGGTCCAGCCGAACACGTTTCCGCCGAATACCAGCGGCGCGACCTGTAGCGAAGAGCTTGCGATAGTGCGTTTCTGCATGACGCCTCCACAAGCGTTATGCCTCAAGATCGTCAAGAATACGCCGCATTGCCGACGCTCACAGCGGACAACATCGACGTCCTCCCTCGGCCCCTGCGCGATTCGATCGCCGCCAGGATCTCGACTTCATGCGCCGAGCGGCTTCCGCCTATGAGTTCGAACCCCCATTTTCAAATCTTCCCTAAAGTTTTCGTCTGATCCCGCCGACAACCAGGAAAGGCGGCGCCACTCATCAAACAGCGCGACGCCTGGAACCAAACAGCCTATCTCCGAGGCGTTTTCCAAAAGAGGAAGCAAATGCTGAGCATAAACACCAATATTCTGTCGCTGACGGCACAGACCAATATCTCGGGTTCGCAAAGCGCGCTGTCGCAGGCGATTAACCGCCTTTCGTCGGGCAAGCGTATCAACACGGCGGCTGACGACGCAGCAGGCAACGCAATCGCGACGTCGCAAACGGCGATGATCAACGCGCTGAACCAGGGCGTCTCCAACGCGAACAACGCGGTTTCGATGGTGCAAACGGCCAACGGCGCGCTTTCTTCGACCGTCGCCGACCTGCAACGTATCCGCCAGCTGGCAGTTCAAGCCGGTGACGGTTCGCTGAACTCCGCTGCGCTGTCGAACCTGGACGCCGAAGTTCAAACGCGTCTTGCCGACATCACCCGCATCGCGTCTCAAACCACGTTCAACGGCACGGCAGTCCTGTCGTCCGCGGGCACGGTGAACTTCCAGATTGGTGCATTTGCGGGCCAACAAACCGCGCTGAGCTTCGGCGCCACCACGTGGAATTCGACCGGCCTCGGCGTCAACGCGCTCTCCGTGTCGACAGCTGCAGGTGCACAAACGGCGATGGGCTTGATCGATACCGCGCTCGCCAGCGTGAATACCTTCCAGGCAACGCTGGGTGCACAGCAGAACACGATCACCCAGGCGATTTCGACGACGGAAACGGAATCGACAAACATGAGCGCGGCACAATCGCAGATTACCGACGCCAACTTCGCACAGGAAACGGCGAACCTGAGCAAGGCACAGGTGCTGCAACAGGCTGGCATCTCGGTGCTGGCTCAGGCAAACTCGCTGCCGCAGCAGGTTCTGAAGCTGCTCCAGTAAGCATGACTGGCAAGCGGCGCGCATCATCGCGCCGCTGTCTGGCCGGAGCTGCAGCAGCAAGCAGCTCCGGCACTCAGGCGCATCGCCGTCTAACCGGGAGGCACGCCTCCCGTCATGCATTTATAACGAGCACAAATCTGCTACTTCGAATCGACGACCGGAGTTTCTGAATGACCGCCACTACGACATCGACGACCGCCTCCAGTCTGAGCAGCCAGCTCGCACAGGCGGCTCAGTCCATCATCTCCGGTTCGACCAAATCATCGCTCGATGTCAGTTCTCTCGTATCGGCTTTGGTCACGTCGAAGACTGTCGGCCAGGCGACCACCATCAGCAACGCACAGACAAGCGACAATACTGAACTGACCGCAATCGGGCAGATCAAGTCTGCGCTGGCTGCGCTTCAAACTTCATTGAGCGGTCTCTCGGACGGCTCCACCTTGGGGCAACTAAGCGCCACCGCGAGCGGCTCAGGGCTGACCGCGACCACGACGACCGGCGCGGCGGCGGGCACCCACACCATTCTGGTGTCCAGCATTGCGACGGCCAACTCGATTTCGTCGCAGGCTTTCACCTCCACCCAAAACTTCGGCAGCGGCACGCTGACCGTCGGGTTGGGCACTAGCTCGATGCAGGTCAGCGTGTCAGCGACGGACACACTTTCCACCATCGCCGCGAACATCAACGCGTCGAGCAGCAATCCCGGGGTAACGGCAACGATCGTCAATGCGGCGGACGGTCAACATCTGGTGGTGTCGTCGAATTCGACCGGCGCCGCCAACACGGTTTCGCTCTCTGCGACGAGCGGTCTCAACCAGTCGCTGGCGACGGGCTACTCGACGGTAGTGGCGGCCGCGGACGCCTCGCTCAAGATTGACGGCAATACTGTCACCAGCGCAACGAACTCAATCTCCAGTGCACTGACCGGCGTGACGCTGAACCTGACGTCGGCTGCTATCAATCAAACGCAGACGCTGACGCTTGCGCAGGATACGACGGGCATTACCACGGCGATCAATAGTTTCGTGACGGCGTACAACAACGTGATCACCACTGCGTCGGGACTGAGTTCGTATACGGCGGCGAGCAGCGGGAACGCTGCGACAGCGGGCCCACTGCTCGGCGATGCAATGCTGAATTCGATCACGAACGGTATCGCCAGCATCATCAGCGCTGGCGTGACATCGGGCAGCAAGACGTACAGCCTGTCCTCGCTGGGTCTGAATCTGCAGCCGGACGGCACGATCAAAGTCGACAGCACGGCGTTACAAACGGCATTGACGTCGAACAGTGCGGCGGTATCTGCTGTGTTCAACCAGGCTAACGGCATCGGTGTGTCGTTGAAGGACTTCCTCACGCCGTACACGGAGACGACCGGCGTCATCGACCAGCGCACGCAGTTCCTGAATAGCGACCTGTCGAAACTGGCGGATCAGAGTACCCAACTAACAAGCTACCAGAACTCATTGACCGCGCAATACAACGCCCAATTTACGGCGCTCAATACCCTGATGGCGCAGATGCAGAGCAATTCCACTTATCTGACCCAGCTGTTTGGCGGTACGAGCAGCGCTGGCACGCTCGCCACCAACAAGTAACGAAACGGCACCTGTCATTATCGACTTTCAGGAGTGGGAAGCATGGAAAGCAATTCGCTTCGCCGCGCCCTCACGTTGACGCACGCACTCAAAACCGCCGTCGCGCAGGGCGACTGGGTGCAGGCAGCGGCACTGGGTGACGAGCGCTCGGCCCTGTTAATGTCCCTGCAGCCCGGGCAGCCGGAGGAAGCGCTCGCCATGATCCGCGAAATCCAGCAAATCGACCGTGCAGTCACGGAGCAGATCAAGGCCGGCAAGGAGAAGCTCGAGGAGCATCACAATTGCGCGATACGGCGTATCGATTCAGTGAGCAAGTATCACTCGACGGCGATGCTTTGAAGTACCGACGGCGCGCGCCGCAACGGAATCTGGCATAACGCAGTGAATACCCCATCCATCGAATGGGGAATGGTAGAGGTGCCCGGGAAAGCCGCAGTCATGCGGCTTTTTTTTCGTGCGGCAGCGGGACGCACATGCGCAGCGACCCGCCGCCCAGGGTCTGCCGACGCTCAGCACGCCGTCAGGTTCCGCTCGGAGCCCCGGCAATGTACCTCTCCCACATTCCTTCGAACGCCTCTTCCAGGTTGCGCGCGAAGCGCGCGGCGTCGCATAGCGGCGATGCCAGAAGCTGCTCGCGCAAGCCCGCCCGCAGCACGCGCAGACGCTCACGGTCCGCAGAGAATGCCACGGCTTTGGCGATGTAATCATCATCGTCTGCGGCAATCCAGTCTGCCATACCCGCGGTCTGGGCAATCGTTTCGCCCACGTGCGACAGAAACCGGTCGCCGCGGCGCGTGAGCACCGGAACGCCCATCCACAGGCTTTCCACGCTCGTCGTTCCCCCCGGATACGGAAAGGGATCGAGCGCGAGATCGACGCGGTTGTATGTCTCGAGATGTGCAGTCCGCGTCGTGAAACCCTCCAGCAAGAGGCGCTCTGTGGCAATGCCATGCGCCTCAAACCGTTCGGTCATTGCGTTGCACCCCGTCGGCCTCATGAACTGCTTGGCCTTCAAAAGCAGACGTGAGCCGGGCACCGCATGCAGTACACGCGACCAGAGCGCAACCGCTGCGTCGCCGATCTTGTCGGCGTTATTCAGACAGCCGAACGTCACGAATCCATTTTTCGACGCGGGCAGCGAGTCGATCGCGATTTCCGGCTCGGGCGGTGCAAAGCACAGATAGCTGTCCGGCAGGCGCCAGGGCTTCTCCACGAAGTGCGACGCTTCGGACTCCGGCAACACATGACGGTCCGCCAGAATATAGTCAATGGCCTCGAGCCCGGTGGTCGCGAAAAAGCCAAGCCAGGTCACCTGCACCGGCGCCGGCTTCCAGGCAAACACCGACAGCCGGCTGTATGCGGTATGCCCTGACAGATCGACCAGGATGTCGATGCGATCGGAACGAATGAGATTCGCGCAAGCGTCGTCAGGCATACCACTCACGTCGTGCCACCGCTCGAAACGGGGCTTCAGGCGCACGGTCATTTGATCCACGAAGGCATGCGTCGAGTACGCGACCAGTTGCACGCGCTTCCGGTTCAGGTGTGCGATGACATTTTCGAGGAAAAAGGCAACAGGGTGGCACTTCAGATCGCCGGAGACAAACCCCACGCGCAGCGGCCGCGTGCCCTCCGTGCTCGCCGGCACGTGATGCCAGGGTCGCGCGTCTTCGGCCGCCCGCTCGCCAAACCGGGACGCATAACCACGCACCGTCTCGGGCGAAAAGCGCGCAACGGATGTCATGCTGAACATCAGCGAGTAATACATATTGACTGCCCGGAAACCCCGTTCGAGTGCTTCGAGATAGGCGTCAACTGCAGCCTCATGCTGCCCGAGTGCGTGAAGAATGTCTCCATGCGTGGCATGTATAGCCGCCGCCCCGTCCAGTAAAAGCGCCTTGCGACAACTCGCCAGCGCCTCTTCAAGCTTGCGCTGTTCGACGAGCAGAACCACCAGATTGTGGTGCATGACGGCATCGTCAGGGTTGAGCTCGAGCGCATGGCGGTAACTCAGCTCGGCCGCCTCATGCTTTTCGAGTTCGCGGTACGCATTGCCCAGATTGCTGTACGCCTCGCCCAGCCGGGGGTCGAGTTCGAGCGCGCGCTGGCACGACACGATTGCCGCGTCGTGTTTCTTCTGGCGCCTCAACGCGCCCCCCAGGTTACAGTGCGCGATCGCCAGCTTCGGATCCAGCGCAACGGCCGCCTCGAACTGCGTCACCGCCTCTTCCAGTTCGCCCGCATCGCGCAGCGCGCAACCCAGACTGTTGTGCGCGTTCGCGTCATCTCCACCCAGCCCGCGGCGCAGGCTCTCGATCGCCTCCGCCAGCGCGCCGCGCTCGCGCAGCGCCAGCCCCAGGCCGTGATGCGCCATGCGCAGCTGCGGCATCAGCGACACCGCCCGCCGGTAGCTTGCGATCGCCTCATCGAGCCGCCCCTGCGCCCGCTGCACATTGCCCAGGTTGTTGTGCGCCTGCGCATACTCCGGCCGCAGCGCCACCGCCTTGCCATAGCTGGCCGCCGCGGCCTCCAGCTCACCCAGGTCCTGCAGCGCATTGCCCAGGTTGTTGTAGGCCTCGGCGTACCCCGGGCGCAGCTCGATCGCCTGCGCGCAGCTGAGCATCGATGCCTGTGGCTGCCGCGCCTCGCGCAGCGCGTTACCCAGGTTGTTGTGCGCCTCCGGGTAATCCGGTTTTAACGACACCGCCCGCCGGTAATGCTCGATCGCCTGTGCCAGCTGCCCACGCTCCAGCAGCATGTTGCCCAGATTGTTGTAATACGCCGGCTGCGGCTGCACCGCGATCGAGCGCTCCATCAGCCTGATGCCCACCTCGTGCTGCTGCACCTGACAGGCCAGCAGCCCCAGGTAATGCAGCGCATCCGCCTGCTCCGGCTGCGCCTGCAGGATCTGCTCGTACAGCCTCTTCGCCTCGGCCAGTTCGCCGGACCGGTGATGCGCCAGCGCTGCTTTCAGGGAGTGAGAAATATCTTGCATCGCTCTTTAGCGCGGCGTTCACGGACAATCACACGCCCGCTCGCCAACTGCTCCATTCATTCACGCCGCGGTGGCTGCTTCGGCGACACCGGCGCAGTACCGGGCCCACATGCCCTGGAAGGCGTCGTCGAGATTGCGGGCGAAACGCTGTGCATCGCATAGCGGCGAGGCCAGCACCTGCGCGCGCAGGCCCGCCCGCAGCACGCGCAGACGCTCGCGGTCCGCAGAGAACGCCACGGCCCTGGCGATGTAGTCCTCCTCGTTTTCGGCGATCCAGTCTTCGAGACCCGCCGTGTGCAGCAGGCTCTCGCAGATGTGGGTGACGAACCGGTCGCCTTTCATGCACAGTACCGGCGAGCCCATCCAGAGGGCTTCGGCAGTCGTGGTACCCCCCGGATAGGGAAACGGGCTCAGCGTGATGTCCACGCGATTGTAGGCATTGAGATACTCCGCACGCGGCGAGCCGGCTTCAAGGATCAGCCGCCCCGCGTCGATGCCATGTGACGCAAAGCGTGCCACCGTCGAGCGCCAGATGTCTTTCACATTGCTCCCCGGCGACTTCAGGAACAGCCGCGAGCCTGGCACCGCATGCAGCAGGCGGGACCAAACGGCAATGACGTTATCGTTCAGCTTGATATGCTTGCCAAAGCAGCCAAAGGTCACACCGTCATTCGTAAGCATCGGCAGCGGACCGATCTTCACCTCGGGCTCGGGCGGCGTGAAACACAGATAGCTGTCCGGCAGGCGCCAGGGCTTCTCCACGAAGTGCGATGCCTCCGACTCCGGCAACACGTGACGGTCCCCCAGAACATAGTCGATGGCCTTGCAGCCCGTGGTCGCAAAAAAACCGATCCACGTCACCTGTACCGGCGCCGGCTTCCACGCGAACACGGGAATTCCGGTGAAGGCCGTATGTCCGGACAGATCGACCAGAATATCGATTCGATCGTCGTAGACCTTTTGCGCGGCCGCTTCAGTGCTCAGGTGATGCAGCGCGTGCCACCCGGAAAAATACGGCTTGAGGCGTGCAGTGATGTCGTCTTCGATCTCGCAGGTCGAGTAGGCGACCAGTTGTACGCGCGCGGAGTCGAGGTGCGCGCAGACAGATTCAAGAAAGATGCCGATCGGGTGCAATCTCAGGTCGCCGGACATGAAGCCCACCCGCAGCGGGCGCGCCTCCCCGCTCACGGGCGGCGAATGACGCCAGGGCCTCGCGTGTTCGGCCATCAGGTCGCCGAAACGGACCGCTTCTTCATGGAACGCTTCCACCGAGGTATTCGGTGAACCCGCGAGATTGAACAGCAGGCGGTTATAGGCCTCTACTCGATCTGGCGCAAGCTGGATCGCCTGGCGGTAAACAGCGGCCGATCTGACGAGGTCGCCTTGCGCGCGCAGAATGTCACCGAGATTGATGTACATCCGCGCAGTCGGCATGACGAGCGACATGGCCTTGTTGCTGCTTACCATCGCTTCTTCGAGCTTCTCCAGCTTGAGCAGCACCGTCGTCAGTTCGTCTTGCACGACGGCATCGTCAGGGTTGAGCTCGAGCGCATAGCGGTAACTCAGCTCGGCCGCCTCATGCTTTTCGAGTTCGTGGTACGCATTGCCCAGATTGCTGTACGCCTCGCCCAGCCGGGGGTCGAGTTCGAGCGCGCGCTGGCACGACACGATTGCCGCGTCGTGTTTTTTCTGGCGCCTCAACGCGCCCCCCAGGTTGCAGTGCGCGATCGCCAGCTTCGGATCCAGCGCAACGGCCGCCTCGAACTGCGTCACCGCCTCTTCGAGTTCGCCCGCATCGCGCAGCGCGCAACCCAGACTGTTGTGCGCGTTCGCGTCATCTCCACCCAGCCCGCGGCGCAGGCTCTCGATCGCCTCCGCCAGCGCGCCGCGCTCGCGCAGCGCCAGCCCCAGGCCGTGATGCGCCATGCGCAGCTGCGGCATCAGCGACACCGCCCGCCGGTAGCTTGCGATCGCCTCATCGAGCCGCCCCTGCGCCCGCTGCACATTGCCCAGGTTGTTGTGCGCCTGCGCATACTCCGGCCGCAACACCACCGCCTTGCCATAGCTGGCCGCCGCGGCCTCCAGCTCACCCAGGTCCTGCAGCGCATTGCCCAGGTTGTTGTAGGCCTCGGCGTACCCCGGGCGCAGCTCGATCGCCTGCGCGCAGCTGAGCATCGATGCCTGTGGCTGCCGCGCCTCGCGCAGCGCGTTACCCAGGTTGTTGTGCGCCTCCGGGTAATCCGGTTTTAACGACACCGCCCGCCGGTAATGCTCGATCGCCTGTGCCAGCTGCCCACGCTCCAGCAGCATGTTGCCCAGATTGTTGTAATACGCCGGCTGCGGCTGCACCGCGATCGAGCGCTCCATCAGCCTGATGCCCACCTCGTGCTGCTGCACCTGACAGGCCAGCAGCCCCAGGTAATGCAGCGCATCCGCCTGCTCCGGCTGCACCTGCAGGATCTGCTCGTACAGCCTCTTCGCCTCGGCCAGTTCGCCGGACCGGTGATGCGCCAGCGCTGCTTTCAGGGAGTGGGAAATATCTTGCATGGCTCTGTCGGGGCGGCGCGCGGAAACGCCTCCCGCGGCACCGTCCGGTTGGTCAATAGGGGTGGGAGGCGGTGCCGAAGCTTACGAGTTCACCGTCGTGCTCGATCATCACGTCCAGCACCGTGATTCCTTCACGTGACATCTCGGCAATAATGTCACGCGCCCGCCACTGCGTGGGTATCACAATGACATCGACCGCAGAGTCCTTCAGCACGTCGCGGTACTGGATCTGCTGCCCGGTTCCCGGCACGTAGGTGCCAGCCTTGTGTGGATCAGAGTCGACAACCAGCGGAAAGCGCAGGGCGTCGGCGCCGAATTGATGGATGAAGGCTGCGGCCTTCCCCGTCCCTCCCCAGATTGCGACGCGTTTGCCCGATGCCGAAATCGCCGACAGTTGCTGCGCGATGGTCTTGCGGCTTGTCACCGTGCGCGCTGCGAAACGGGCCGCGGCTTCGGCACGTACGCGCGACTGCGTAGAGACGCCGAGCCTGACAAGCGCGTAGACAACTTCGCCGTCGTAGCCGTGTTCGAGCGTGACGACCTCGCCCGCACGCGACATCAACGCACGGAACGACTCGGTGGTGAAATGCGACACATGCTCGTAGAAAAAATCAGCGAGCCGGCTGGTTTCGAAGACACGGTCAATACACGGCACTTCAGCGAACAGCCAGCATTCCTTGCCCTGCATGGCCGCGCCCCACGCAAGCGCTTCCAGCAGCTTCGCCGGTTCGGTGAGGTGTTCAAGCACGTGACGAATCACGACGGCGTCGGGCGTGAAAGTAGCCATGTCGACGAGCGGCTCGAACAGCCGCGCATGAAACTCGACACCGTTGCCCGTTTCGGGGCTCGCGTTCGGATCGAAGCCGACAAAACGGCCCGCCTCGCGCGCCTGCGCGAGCCCGCGCACGAAATGCCCTTCTCCGCAACCGATCTCGACGACTAGCGGTGCATCAGCCAGCCGGTTCAACAGCAGATCGCGCGTCTCCGCAAGATGGCCCTTCCAGATCGAGCCGTTGTTGAACATCCGGTTCGGATTGCTTTCGTAGGGAATCGCTTCGTAACGGAATTTGTGATTCCAGACATGCGAACAGGCCGGACATTGGACGAAGTCCTGCGCATGGCGCGGCAACGCGCGTGCGCCTTCGGCCGACGTCGGCCAGGCGAGCGTCGCCAGGGTTTGCTCGCCGGCCGGAAAAAAGCGGGCTGCGACAAAGTGAGCGCAAACCGGGCAGCTCGCTGCCACCATATCGAGACTCATGATGTCACCACCTTCCTGAAATATGCGATGGTCTCCTTCAGACCGTCTTCGAGTTCAATGCCGGGCTGCCAGTCGAGATGCCGGCGCGCCTTCGAGATGTCGGGCCGACGTTGAACAGGATCGTCCGGGGGAAGCGGACGGTACACGAGACGGCTCTTCGAGCCGGTCAGACGCAGCACCGTTTCCGCCAGTTCCCGGATCGTGATTTCCGACGGATTGCCGACATTCACCGGGCCGACTTCGTCGTCCTGGTCCATCATCCGCAGCAGCCCTTCGACCAGATCATCGACGTAGCAGAACGAGCGGGTCTGGCTGCCATCGCCGTATAGCGTGATCGGTTCGCCCTTCAATGCCTGCATGATGAAGTTCGACACGACGCGGCCATCGTCAGGGCGCATGCGCGGTCCATAGGTGTTGAAGATCCGTACGATCCGGATGTCGACGCCGTGCTGCCGGTGATAGTCGAAAAATAGCGTTTCGGCGCAACGCTTCCCTTCGTCATAGCAGGCGCGCGGTCCGTTCGGATTCACATTGCCCCAGTAACTTTCCTGCTGCGGATGCTGCTGCGCATCGCCATAGACTTCGCTTGTCGATGCCTGCAGGATCCTGGCATTGCAGCGTTTGGCTAGCCCCAGCATGTTGATCGCGCCGAGGACCGCCGTCTTCACGGTGGAAACAGGATCGCTCTGATAGTGCACGGGACTCGCCGGACAGGCCATGTTGAACACGCGGTCCGCCTCGACGTAGAGGGGCAGCCACACGTCATGGCGAATCAGCTCGAAGTTCACCTCGCCGATCAGATGCTGGATGTTCTGCTTGCTGCCGGTATGAAAATTGTCGACGCACATCACGTCGTGGCCGGCGCGCACCAGCCGCTCGCACAGGTGCGAGCCAAGAAAGCCGGCGCCGCCGGTAATCAGGATCGAGTCCGCGTTCATTGCGTCGATTCCACACTGGCGACGTGTTGGGCCCACATCCCGTGAAGCGCGCTCTCGAGATTCCTCGCAAACCGCGGTGCATCGCACAGCGGCGACGCGAGAACCTGCTCGCGCAGACCCGCGCGCAGGGTTTTCAGGCGTTCGCGATCACCGGCAAAGGCTACTGCCCGGGCGATATAGTCTTCGTCGTCGTTGGCAATCCAGCCGCCGAGACCAGCCGAGTGCAACAGGCTTTCGCAGATGTGCGACAGGAAGCGGTCGCCGCGGCGACATAGCACCGGCACGCCCATCCACAAGCCTTCGGCCGTCGTGGTACCGCCCGCATACGGAAACGGGCTTAGCGTGATGTCGACGCGATTGAACGCCGCCAGATATTCGGCGCGGGGCGAATGGCCTTCCAGGATCAATCGCGAAGCGGCGATTCCATGGGCGGCGAAACGACGGACGACTGCCTCGCGGACGTGCGCGACGTCGAGGTGTTCAGCCTTGAGGAACAGGCGCGATCCCGATACCGCCAGCAGCAGGCGGGACCATACGGCGATGACGGGGTCGGTCACCTTCGTCAGCTTGCCGAAGCTTCCGAACGTCACGTGGCCGTTGGCGAGCATCGGCAGCGGCCCGACCTTGACGTCATCGCGCGGCGGCGTGAAGCACAGGTAGCTGTCAGGCAGGCGCCACGGCTTCTCGACGAAGTGCGCTTCTTCCGCAGCAGGCAACACGTGACGGTCGCCGAGCACATAGTCGATTGTGCGCAAACCCGTACTGGCAAAATAGCCAGGCCAGCTCACCTGTACCGGCGCGGGCTTGCGCGCGAAAAGTGGCAAACGGTTGTACGTGGTGTGGCCCGACGCATCGATGAGCACGTCGACGCGGTCGTCGCGAATCTTCCGCGCGGCCGCTTCGTCGCTCATGCCGGCAATGCTCGTCCATGCGGCAAAGCGCGGCATGATGCGGTACGTCAGTTCGTCTTCGAGCACGCGCGTCGGGTAGGCGAAGAGTTCGACGCGCGCCGGATCAAGATTCGCTACGACGCTTTCCAGAAAGTACCCGACCGGGTGCTTCTTGAGATCGCCCGAGACGACGCCGACGCGCAACGGCCGTGCCGTTCGCGGTCCGATATCCACCAGCCAGTCCGACGAGGGTTTCACCTGCGCGCCAGCGCTTTGCGCAAAGCGCTGCGCCTCGTCCAGGTACTCTGCTACCGACAGGTCGTGTCTATAGTTCAGAGCGAACAGCAGATTGCTGCGCGGCGCGGCGAAATCCGGTCGCAGCGAAATGGCTTGACGGTATGCCTCGATAGCGGCATCGAGTTCGTCGAGTTCCATCAGCGTGTTCGCGAGGTTGTTGTATGCCTGCCCGTGCTCCGGCTGCAGGCTGAGGACGTCGCAAAACGCCTGCGCCGCCGCTTCATACTCCTTGAGGGCACGCAGCGCATTGCCAAGATTGTTATGCGCGTCGACATAGTCCGGCTGCAGCGCTAACGCCTGGCGGAAACACTCGGCGGCGGCTGCAGGCCGATTGTGTGTCTGCATGACGTTGCCAAGGTTGTAGTAGTAGATCGCCTGCGGGTTGCTGGAGATCGCCGCCATGATCAGCTCAGAGGCGGTGTCGTATTGCCCGAATTGATGCGCGATAAGTCCCAGCAGGTGCTGTGCGTCCGCATGGTCCGGGTGGGTCGAGAGAATTTGCCGATAGAGCGTCTCGGCCTCGTCGAGGCGATCGGCCTGATGATGCTCGAGCGCGGTCTGGAGTGCGGCTTCCAGCGGCACCGTCAGCGGTGCGGGCGTTATGGCGGAGATCGCCGGCGACGGCATACGCAGCCAGGAGGCACCGCCGCCTTCGAGCGGTGACGGGTCGTGATGACCGAGGTCGTTCATGGTGAAATGTGCCCCGTGTGATTCGGGGCGTTCTCTGGTGGGCGTCGCTCTGTGTTAACGACTTTTTGGGCACCCGCTTGAGGGCGCGGACGGGCCTGGGCACCAGCAACGTACTGGCGCCACATGCCCCTGAATGCCGCTTCGAGGTTTCGCGCAAAGCGCGACGCATCGCAAAGCGGCGACGCAAGAAGTTGCTGGCGCAGACCCGCTCGCAGACGCTTCAGGCGGTCATGCGCGGCGGCGAAGGTCACAGCTTTGACGACGTAGTCGTCGTCGTTGTGGGCGATCCACTGCGGCATGCCTGCGTTGTGCAGAATGCTTTCGCCGACATGCGACAGAAACCGGTTGCCCCGGCGAGTCAGCACGGGCACACCCATCCACAACGCTTCGACGGTCGTCGTGCCGCCCGGGTACGGGAACGGGTCAAGCGCAATGTCCACCCGGTTGTAGGCGGCGAGCAGCGCGGCGCGCGGCGACTCCCCTTCGAGGATCAGACGCGCGTCATCGATGCCAAGCGCTGCGAATCGCGCGGCCGTGGCGCACTGCACGGACGGATCGTTGAGCTGCTTCGTCTTGAGGTAGAGCCGCGAACCCGGCACCGCGTGCAGCACACGTGCCCACAGGGCCACGACGGCGTCGTTCAGTTTGACGAGATGGTTGAAGGAGCCGAACGTCACCGTACCGCTTGTCAGCATCGGCAACGGATCAGTGGCGATTTCCGGCTCTGGCGGCGTAAAGCAGAGATAGCTGTCCGGCAAACACCAAGGCAGTTCGACGAAGTGCGCCGTTTCGGTATCCGGCAGGACGTAACGGTCACCGAGCACGTAGTCGATCGACCGTAGACCCGTGGTCGCGAAGTAGCCCAGCCAGCTCACCTGAACCGGCGCGGGCTTCCAGGCGAACATCGATAGCCGGTTGTGATTCGTATGTCCGGACAGGTCGACCAGAATGTCGATGCGGTCCGCGCAGATCTGTTTGGCGCAGGCTTCGTCATCGCGTCCCGCCAGCAGATGCCATGCGGAGAAATGCTGCTTGAGCCGGGCCGTCAGGGCGTCTTCGTGAATTCGCGTCGGGTACGCGACGAGTTCGATCTGCGCCGTCTCCAGCCGGGCGACCACGTTTTCGAGGAAGAAGCCGACCGGATGCGTGTTCAGGTCGCCGGACACCAGACCGATGCGCAGACGGCGCTCTGCATCGCCCACCTCCGGTTCGTGCACAAACGGACGCGTCCGCACGATCTGCAGTTCGCCGAAGCGGCGCGCTTCGGCGAACTGATCGCCCGGCGGCACGTGCGGCAAAAAGTTGAGTTGCAGCAGCAGGTTGCTGTGCGCCTGAAACAGATCGGCATCAAGCGCGATCGCCTGACGAAAGCTGGCAACGGCGTCGTCGAGATAGCCCCGGTCACGCAGCACGTTGCCGAGGTTGTTGTGTATGGCTGCGACGCCGGGCTTCAATGCTATGGCACGGCGATAGCACGCCGTCGCCTCATCGAGCCGGCCCAGCTTTTCGAACAGGTTGCCGAGATTGTTGTGCGCCTCGGCGTAGTCCGGGCGCAACCCGAGCGCTTTCGCGTAGCTCTTCAACGCGGCGTCGTAGCTGCCATGATCCTTGAGCGCATTGCCGAGGTTGTTCCAGGCTTCCACGTAGTCCGGCCGGAGGGCAAGTGCGTTCGCACAGCTTTCCATCGAAGCGACAGGGTCGCCCGTTTCGCGCAGCGCGCTGCCAAGGTTGTTGTGCGCCTCGGCATAGTCGGGCCGGCGTGCGAGCGCCTCCCGATACGCGGCGATCGCGGCGCCCGGTTTGCCCTGTCTTGCCAGCACATTGCCCAGATTGCTGTAGTACGTCGCATCCGGCAGCAAACGGATCGACCCTTCGATCCATTTCACGCCGGTTGCATGCTCGCCTGTATCGCAAAGGAGCAGACCGAGAAAATGCATCGCGTCGGCGTGTTCCGGATCGGCGGCGAGGATCTGGCGGTAGAGCAACGCGGCGTTATCGGTACGGCCCGCCCGATGGTGCGCAAGCGCGGTTTGCAGCAATGCAGCGTCGGCAACGGGCGAAGGCGCCGCGGCGGCGGCGAAAGCCGGCAGCAGCGCGCCATCCTGCGCGCCCTGTCCGCCGCTACCGTTCGCACAACCTTTGTCGCCCACTATGTCCACTGCTCCTGTCCATCGCCATCGCTATCGCTAAAGCGCGTTGCCGCGCTTTAGCTGCCGAACACCGGGTCATATCGATCAGACGGCTCGCCCCCCGGCGTGTGCATGCCTAGTCTGTGTACTTGTGCAGATAGCGCTGATACGCGTCGCGCCATGCGGGTGTACCGAATGCCCCGCCGCTTTCGTGAATAACGCTGATGGGCCACGTCCCCATCCGTAAGCCTTTCAGTTCGGCCTGCCGGCAGAAATCCATGTCGTAAAAGTGAAACGCGAACTGCTCGTCGAAACCCAGACCGACTTCGTTCAGACGCTCGCTATCGGCCGCCAGCAGCAGCCCATCGAGAAGCTTGCACTCCAGCCCTGCGGGCCCGTACATGGACACGTCGCTACACGGGAAGCCCTTACCGTGGCCGACCACGCCGCTGAAGAAGCGCGGATCGTCGCGCGTGAAGCCCGGATCGACAAAGATCCAGGCCGGTTGACGCGGTACCCGGCGCGTGTTGCCCGCCAGACCGACCACGTCGAACTTGTCGACCGCCTCACGGATCCTGTCCATCCAGAAGAAGTCGGACAGGTAAATATCGTCATGGATGAAGACCAGGATCGCTGGATTGTCTTTCGCCTGCTGGATCGCCTTGTTGTAGATCGTCGAGAGGCCTGCCTTGTTGTTGTCGAAGAGGAGAAGCTGCGGCGGATTCCGGTAGCGACTGACCGTCAGCGAACGTCCCAATGCTGTCTTCTGCACGAAGTCGTCGTACGAGACACGGGTGCCGCAAACCAGTCGAATAGGCTTCATAAAAGGAAAATCCAGGAAAAAACGAACGATCCAGTCTCGTCGGGTCGAGTACGTAGAGGCGGAGCGGGAGGCACTGCACGACCACAAGGCCGCCGCCCACTGTCAACATCTCCACTCGCCGATAACGACGCCTGATGCTGGCGTTGTGACCGCGATGATTGAATCTTGCGGGTTATTGTGGCCGCGACCGCAGGATCCTGATCAATGGATCAAGCCGCGTAAATGGTCGCTATTCCGCGTACTGTCGTTGCGCCCAGCCGGCGGCGACAGCACGCTCGCGGAAAGTTGATCTATGGCGCCTGCAACGTCACGTGACTGCGGAGCGCGTGGGCGACCTTGTCGGGTGCATTCCACAACAGCACGTCAATGATCGACAGATGGGGCTCGTACCGGAACGGCGCGGGGTCGTAGGTGAATTCGTCGAACCCGGCAAAGCGGAGCGATACGCCGATGCGCGCGAATTTGACAGGGTCGAAAAGATCGCGACCGCCGAGCGGATTCACGTATTCCGTCGCGCCCAGCGCGCGACAGATGAACGGCGCCCAGTCGCCCGGCCCCATCTCCTCGGGAAACGCCAGGTTCAGTTCAGAGCCGATACGCCACGAAAAGGGCAGGCCGAGATATTCGCACACCGCCTGCAGCGCGTTGACGTTCAGCGCACACAGCGAATCGCCTGTGGTGCGCTCGAACGCGTCACGCACCAGCTGACTCACCTCCGCATAGAACGGTGCATGCTTTCGAAATGTGGAGAGCTTGCCAAGCAGGCTCGTTTTCGTATCGATGAGGTTGAGTACGCGCGCTTCATGCGTTTTGATCGATGTCGAGGAGTTCGCCAGCGGCACTGTCGCGTACTGCCAGCCTTCCTTCGGATGAAGAATGCGATTCCGGTTCATCCACGTCTTCGGCGTGTACTGCGTCACGTCGAAGACGATCCATTCATCGACGGCAGCAATCAGCGCGAAATGCCCGAGATACGGGAAAAAATACGGCTGCATGATGCCGAGTTTCACGAACGCTCTCCACCCGCATGGGTTGCTCGCGAGGAGGCCTCGCCGATGATCTCGCACACCGTGTCGACCATCGGCACGCTCACGTGCGCACCCACGGGTAGCATCAGCCACGACGCGCCGATGTGCGCGGCGGCCGTCAGGCCGCTTATGTCAGCGGACGCTCCTTGCGCCGCAATCACCGGACGCGCCTCGACATTGTCGGCTGCCAGCCGTTCGATCAGCGCATCGCGCGTCAATCCGAAAACCTGCTCGTCGATCTCGCACATCAACGCCTGGTGATTCGATACATCGACGCTCGCGGGCTCGACCACACGTAGTCCACGCACCGCGTCCAGACGCGTGCGATAGGCGTCGAAAAGGGTCCGGTTGTGCGCCCGGTTAGCGGCGTAGTCGTCAAGGCTCAACAGCCCGATCGCGGCCTGCGCCTCGGACATTCGCCCGTTCGATGTCTTCACGACGGCCACCGGGCGGCCCGCACCGTAGCTACTGCGAATGTTGCGCAGGCGGGCGGCAAGCTCGTCATCGTCCGTCGTTACGCAGGCACCGCCACCCGCATTCAGCACGTCCCTTTCGCTGAAGGCCAGCACTTCGACCTGGCCAAACGTACCGACTCGCCGGCCCCCGATTTCGCAGCCGAACGCATGCGCGGAATCAAAGAGCACGGGCAGGCCGCGCGAGTGCGCGAAGTCCTCCAGCGCGCCGGCCGCGCACGCGCCACCCCAGAGATTCGCGGCAAACACAGCACCGACAGGCGTCGTGAGCCGCTCTGCGAGACTCGCGACCGACATCTGGCCGGTCATGGAGTCGACGTCGCAGACAACGGCTTCGACCCCGCACCACGCCATCGCGTGCAATGCCGCCGCGTTGCTCACAGCGGGCACCAGCGCGCTGCCGCGCACGCCTAGCGCCTCGCTTGCCATCATCAGGCCAATGGCTTCATTGGTCACGCAGACCGCGTGCCGGACGCCGACAAAATCCTGCAGACGCTCTTCGAAAGCACGCGCGAGCGGCCCCTGGTTAGTGTAGTAGCGGCGCTCGAAAATATCCCGCATGGCGGCCTCGTAGCGGTCCCACGAAGGCATGTTGTACTGGCCAATCGCCACGACCTGCGCGAACGCTGGCGCGCGCAGATTCATTGCGGCATGCCGCCCCGTCATACATTCACCTCTGCGGTTTCGACGCGTGCGCGGATTTCGTCTGCGTGCGCGCGTATGAACGACAGCAACGCGACGACGGTATCGATATCGTCAATCGTAACGAAGTCGCCGCATGGCATCAGCGCGAAACGGCCAGCGAGGCGGTCCGTTTGTGGCAGATCGGCGGGGATATACGGATACGCCATCGGTTTGCTGTGCAACGGCGGCGCGTAGTATGCCCGCGCCAGCACACGCTCGGCGTTCAGGATGTCGATCGTCAGCGACCGGGAAAGCGGCCAGTTGTCCAGTTGTTCGACCACGATGTTCTTGTAACTGGTGCGATGTGTCTCGTCGAAGTCGATCAGACGGATACCGGGCACAGCGGGTAACAGCTTGCGGTAGTGGTAATAACGCTCGCGGTTGCGCAACACCTGGGCGTCGAGTTCGTCGAGATTGGCAAGCGCCATGGCCGCATGCGTGTCGCCGAGCCGGGCATCGAGTGCGCCCCGCTGCAGCGTGCCGCCATCGCGCAGACTAGCCAGCGTGCTGGCGAGCGCCCGATCGTTGGTGGTTACGTAGCCGCCCTCGAAGCCGTTGAGCAGCTTGCTTGCGTGCAGTGAGAAGCACTCCGCGTAGCCGAAACCACCCACCCTGCCCGAATCGCACGCCTCATAGACGGATTCGACAGAATCGAACAGGAGCGGAATCCCTTGCTGCGTCGCGAGGTCGACGAGACCCTCCACGTCGCAGCAGTTGACTATGGGGTGCACACCGAGCAGCAGCGCAGTGTCGTCGCCGAGGCAGGCACTCGCAGTCGCGGCGCTGATCGCAAGCGTCGAGGAATCAACTTCGCAAAAGCGCGGCAGCATGCCGGTCCACGCAACGACGTCGGCCATGCGCCGATAGGTTAGCGACGGCATCACCACTTCACGCCGGCCGGGACGGGCAAGCGCGATCATCGTCACCGCAAGCGCCCAGAAGCCGCTGCAAAAGCTCACGCAGTGAGCAACCTCGTGAAACTGCGCGAGGCGCTCTTCCAGCAACTTCGTGACCGCGCCCGGCGGCGTGCCTGGCGTGACGAACGCCGCCTGCGCGTAGTCGAGAAAACGTCCGAACTCCGGCTGAACGAGATTCGATGTCGATTTTGGCGCCGTAAAGAGCGGTGGCGCGCCGAACAGCGCGAGATCCGCCGCGCCTTGCCGGCCGTTCATTGGGCGGGCCCTCCGGCACCGCCTGTCGCGCGGCGCCGCAAGACGACGTCGTAGCGATAGTGCACTGAGAAGAACGACGCCGGCATCGACGAGAATTCGGTGTCCCAGCCCGCGTCGGCGGCCATCGCGGCAAATTCGTCCTGGGTGCGCCAAATGCCGATCTGCGCGCGCGGGTCGGTGAGTTCACCGGGCAACGGCGTGCGCGGCGCGTAAAACGCCGCCGCACGGTCGCGATCCGGCAGGTTGCCGATGAAGATCGAATTGACTTTGGCAAAGCGCCGATGCAGCAGGTGCAGCGCAGATTCGGCGTCCTGCTGGGAAAAATACGCGAAGCTGCCGTAGCACAGCACCTTCGTGAACCGTTCTGGCGCCGGCTCGTTGAGCAGATATTCGGCTGCGCCGTTGGCGATAAAGGTGAACTTCGGCGCGTCGGCAAAATGCGCGTTAGCGACCTCGATCAGGTATTCGGACAGGTCGACGCCGACCAGTGCTGCGCACGCATCGAACAGCCGCTGGGACAGCGCGCCGTTGCCGCACGCGAGATCGAGCACGACGTCATCCGGCTGCAACGCGAGATGCCGCCGGATCGCGTGAACGATCATGTCGATATGCTCGTCCGGCACGGCTTTGCCGCGCACCGTGCGCTTGACCTGAGCCCAGAAGTCGTCGGGAGGACAGGTCCGTGCGTGTTCGTCGTAGTCGACGGTGGGGTAGTCGCGCAATGGGGTTTGCGTAGCGTTTGACATGAGGGTCCCAGGTAGCCGGTCTGGCGATTGGCGTGCGGCTTAGCTTGCGCGGCGCTTGCGCCATGCGCACGAAAGAATCGTCTCGATGACGCGCTCCTGGTCTGCGTCATCCAGCGCCGGGAAAATCGGAAGGCAGAGCACCTGACGCGAGATCGCCGTCGCAACCGGCAGGTTGTGCGGACCTGCAGACGGCAGGCCGCGGTACATTGGAAACTCGCTGATCAGCGGGTAAAAATAACGGCGCGCGGCGATATGTTTTTCACGCAGCTCGTTATACAGATCGTCCCGGCTGACAGGGAACTCCGGCGTGACGAGAATCGGAAAGTACGCAAAGTTCCTTGTGCAATGCACCGGCACGTCGTGCATCGCGATCCCGTGCAGATTGCGAAGCGCATCCCGATAACGCGCATCGATGCGGGCGCGCTGCGCGTTGACCTCATCCATGTGCTTGAGCTGCAGCAGTCCGAAGGCGGCCTGAACTTCGTTCATCTTGCCGTTGATACCGGGCGCCACGACCGTCGTCTCATCGACAAAGCCGAAGTTCTTCAGATTGTCGATACGGCGCTTGGTCTTCGCGTCGCGACAGACGATCGCGCCGCCTTCAAAGGTGTTGAACACCTTGGTGCCGTGAAAGCTCAGCACCGACATGTCGCCGTAGTGAAGCACCGAGCGATCGTTGATACGCACGCCAAAGGCATGGGCCGCGTCGTAGATCACACGCAGCCCGTAGGTATCGGCGATCGACTCGATCCGCTCGACGTCGCACGGATTGGCATACACATGGACCGGCAGGAGCGCGGTGGTTTGCGGCGTGATTGCCGCTTCGATTTTCTCGGGGTCCAGATTCAGACTGACTGGGTCAATGTCGGCAAATACAGGCTTGATACCGTTCCAGTGCAGGGCATGGGTCGTGGCGACAAAGCTGAACGGCGTCGTGATGACTTCGCCGGTGATCTTCAATGCCTGCAACGCGGTGATCAGCGCCAGCGTCCCGTTCGAGAACAGCGAGAGATGCTCGACACCGAGGTAGTCGCACAACTGCTCTTCGAGTTGCTGATGGAACACGCCGTTATTGGTTACCCACTTGCGATCCCAGATTTCTTCGAGGTACGGCCGGAACTCGTCCAGCGGAGGTAGGAACGGTTGCGTGACGGGAACGAAAGTCGGTTTCGGATCGCTCATGGAGTGCGCCTGGAATCGGTCGGGTCGAATGAACGTCCCTGTTTTGCGCCCCTGTATGCGCCACGGGGTCTAAGAGCGGGCTCTTGAATGACGATGACGGCGCAGGTTGGCTTGATCGAAGTGTGTCACCAGTCCCCGCGCCCCGATCGGTCAAACAGGCGGGCGAATGCCCGCCAATTCCGCGAAACGCCTGTCATCGGGCACGACGCTCAGGCCGAGAAGGCAGGCATGTGTCCTTTCGAGAAAAGGAAGAACGGTTCGCGCACATTGCAGCCGACGACGTCCGGATCGATCTCGCCCAGCACCGTCTTGTGCGGATACAGATCGCCGCTCAGGCCGGCGCCACGGAAGTAGTCGACGATGTCGGCACCGAAAAGCCGCACGTGATCGTCCTGACCAAAATAGCGCGTGGCGAACGCGCCAGAAACGGGCCGGTTCAACTCGAACGTATGCTTGAGCACGGGCGAATACGGCGTCTGCGCGACCAGATGCCCGGTCGGCGTGAGGCAACGGCTGAATTCGGCAATCGCCTGCGCCGGGTTGTCGACGTGCTCCAGCACATGATTGCAGATGATCAGATCGAAGTAGCCGCCAGGGAAATCGAGCGACTCGACGTTAATCTTGCGATGCGCCGGCGAACGGGGAAACAGGTCGCCTGCGATGTACTCCATCGGCTCCAGGGCACGGATGCGCGGCTCCAGCCGTGCTTCCGGCGCGATGTGCAGGATACGTTTGCTCGACGCGTTCTCGAGCAGACCCGAGTATGCGAAATACAGCCAGAGATGGCGGTCGCGATCGTTGCAATAGCAGTTCGGGCAATGATGCTTTTCAAGCGTCGAGCCGACGGATTCGACCTGCTGCATGAAGTCCCGATCGCTCCCGGCAGCCGGGTGCGGCAGCCATTCCGTGACGGGCTTGTCGCACACCACGCAGAACTTCTGTGCGACGGGTGCCGCCTGCGCCACGGGCTTTCGACGTGCCGCCACGCGCGCCGCCACGGCCGAGCGCGCACGCTCCAGGTCGGCCTGGAAGCGCTGGGAGGCGAACAGTTCGTGCGTCGGACGGGCAATCAGTTCCTGCAGATTGCCGAGCAGGTGCGCGAGTTCCGGCAGCTTGCCGGCCCAGTTCGAATAGAGTTGCGTCAAAAGCTGCTGCGCCGAGGCGAGCGCTTCGCCTTCGAGATACCCGGCCCCCGCCTCGCCGCGCACCATCAGTTCCCATTCATACAGGCCCGCGCTGAAGTTGGGGCTGAGCGCGTTCGAGCTTTGGCCATCGTGCCGCCGGAACGCGCTCAGGTACCCGCCTACTGCGACGAGCGGTCCGTGCGCGGACAGGTTCAGATAGATCGCCACGTCGCCGAGAAAGTCCAGCTTCCATGAGCGATAGTCGAACACGCCCGCCGCATCGATCAGCCTTTCACGGTTGAACATGATGTTGCTCGGCTCGCCGATGAAATTGTTCAGCTTGCCGACCATTTCCCGTACGAGAAGCGCACGGTCGATCAACGCGCGCTCGCCGTCCTTGAGCAAGGGCGGGGGCACCTGGCTCACGGCGTCGTTTTCGTCGATGATCACGCGCCCGTGGAACGCCATCGCCGACTCGGGATGCGCGCGCAACGCCTCGACGAGCGCTTCGACCGAAGTGGGCATCAGGACGTCATCGTCGTACAGCCACTTGATGTACTTGCCGCTTGCCCGCTGCAGCAGCGCCTGCGAATTACGCGTGCCTTTCTGGAAGCCATGATGGAAGTACTGGATACGCGGATCGGCGAAGCTTCTGACGGTCTGTTCAAGCGCCGCATCCGGCGTGTCGTCGCCGACCAGAATCTCGATATCGTCAAACGTCTGGCCTTGCGCACTGGTCAGTGCCCTTCCCAGAAACCGGGCCTTGTACGCCGGAATCAGAATGCTGACGGTAGCCATTGAAGCGAACCCTTTCCTGTAATCGATCTGCCAGCGGCGCTCAGGCGGTCAGCCAGCGTCCCCATGATTGCTCGGCGCCGCGCCGTCAGCAGGGCCAACGGATAACACCGGGTGATGGCGAGAGCTTAGCGTCAGCAGCGACAGTTCAATCAGGCAAACAGACCGGGATTTCGGCGCTATTCCGTTCGCTGGCTGGCCGGGTAGGCGATTTGTGGCCGCGCGGCGGTTGCTTCGACCGGGGGCTGGCGGGACTCGATGGGGGCGGGGGCGGTGGGATGGAGTGCGGGGGGCGATAGTTCCGGGGCTTTCGAATCGAATCTGCCGCCCGGAAACAAAAAAGCCCGCTTGCAACAAGCGGGCCCATCTCGTGCAAAATCGTTATCTTTGGCGCGCCCGGCTGGGATCGAACCAGCAACCCCTGCCTTCGGAGGGCAGTACTCTATCCATTGAGCTACGGGCGCATTCGGCAAAAAGCGCTGCAAAATCAACAAAGCAGCGCCTCAAGCGAGACCGAGAGGATACCCGGTTTCCCGTGACACGTCCACCGAGGGCTCGCTTGCGTCCGCCCGGCGCCGGTGAAAGTGCCCGCGGCCGCCCTGCGGCAGCGGCCCCGCGATGCGGGTAAACGCCTGCTGAAGAGCTTCCCCGCCGCTCGCCGCCGCCGAAACGTTGCGTCTATAATCGTTCTCGCATTAATAGAAAAGGTCGTTGCCGTCACGCTGTACCGCTCACAATATCCCCGGAGACGAGACAAGCATGAGCGAAGCACCCCACGGAAATCCGATCAAAACGCCCGCACAGCTCATCGCTGCCGTCATTGCCGGGTTCGCTGTACCGATCACCATCATCATCCTGCTCGCCTACTACGTCGACTATTCGACCCGCACTGGCGCCGGCACTGACAGCCTCTCCGATGCCGTCGTCGCCCAGCGTATCGCGCCGCTCGCCCAGGTCGAGATCCGCGACACCAACGCGCCCCGCGTCTACAGGACCGGCGAGGAAGTCTACAAGGCAGTCTGCTCCGCGTGCCACGCCGCCGGCACCGCCGGTGCACCGAAATTCACCAATACCGCCGACTGGGCGCCACGCATCGCCCAGGGTTTCGACACGCTCTGGCACACCGCGCTCACCGGCAAGGGCGCGATGCCCGCTCGCGGCGGCACGAGC
Organism: Paraburkholderia sp. BL10I2N1; assembly: GCF_004361815.1. Classification (NCBI taxonomy): domain Bacteria; kingdom Pseudomonadati; phylum Pseudomonadota; class Betaproteobacteria; order Burkholderiales; family Burkholderiaceae; genus Paraburkholderia; species Paraburkholderia sp. BL10I2N1. The sequence continues at coordinate 1,354,897 of NZ_SNWA01000001.1, forward strand.
CCCGACGACTTTAGCGATTACGAAATCGGCCGCGCCGTCGCCTATATGGCGAACAACGCGGGCGCGAACTTCGCCGATCCGCCTGTGCCAGCCGCCGGGGCTTCGGGAACAGCGGCGGCTTCCAGTGCGGCGCCCGCCACCGCAGCCGGGGCATCCGACGCGGGCGCAGCGCAGGCGGCCGCCGCGATGGCCGCCATGGCCAGCATTCCGCAGGCTGCGGCTCCCGCCGCGGGCGCGACGCAAAGCGCGGACGCGTCCCAGGCGGGCAAGGCGCTGTATACGCAGGTTTGCCAGGCATGCCACGCCGCTGGCGTGCTCAACGCACCGAAGTTCGGCGACAAGGAAGCGTGGGCGCCGCGTCTGAAGGATTCGATGGACACCGTCTACAACTACGCGTTGCACGGCAAGGGCGCCATGCCGCCGAAGGGTGGCTCGACCGCGTCCGACGCCGACGTGAAGGCCGCTGTCGATTACATGGTCAGCTCGGTGAAATAGCTGGCCAGGCTTCGGTCAGGCAGGGAACCTGCCGAGCCGAAGTGAACATGAAAAAATCCCTGCGCGCGCCCAGGCGCCGCAGGGATTTTTTTACGCCTGCACGGACAACGGCGTGACGGGCGCGGCGAACGCGTCGATGAACGCCAGCGCCGGTGTTTTGCGCGCAAGCGCCTGAAAGTGTTCAAACAGCGCGTCCGGCGAAAGCCATGGATACGTAAGACCGTTCTGTAGCGACGCGAGCAGCGTCGCATCGTGATCCGGCACGACGTCCATTCGTGCGATGTGGATATGAAAATCGGTGACGCGGACTGCGTGCGCCTCTTCCCCCGCCGCGAACGTCCAGCGGTACAGACCGTGGCCGACGCGCAGCGCGCCCTTCGGCGGCTCACGCATCAGCACGAGCCACGGTAGCGCGTCGATCTGCCCGTCCTGCGGCTCCAGCGCGTCGCACACGTAATAGGTTCGGCACTGCGCATACTGCAAGGCGAAATCGGTGACGAGCGTCTTCGCGATGGCGTCCGCGCCGACCGTACGCGCAGGGAATGCGATGTTTGCGGTGGCAAGCGAAAAGGTGAGCACGGCGTCGGGCGCGAAAACGTCGGCGATGCGTTGCGGTCGCGTGTTGTCCTTCGCGTCGATATAGCCTTCGAGCGCCTCTTTGTAGCGTTCCAGCAATGGTGTGGTCATGCCGGCGAGTCTCCGTTAAGCAGGCCGCGCCACTCTAGCGCAAGCACGCGGGCAAACCGACGATGCACCTGACGCACGCGGGGTTTTACGCCCGCCTCGCCGAGCGCGCGGCGCCATCGCGATCAGCAAGGACGCGAAGGCACGGATGACGCTCACGGCTTCTGCAGCAGCGCCTTCAGGCTCGCCAGCCGGTCCTTCGGCGACATCGGCGCTTCCTCTGGCGTCGGCGGCGGCGCGTCATCGAGGCCCATTTCGGGAATGAAGCGCGACGGCTCGCACACCACGGTCTCCCTTGCGCGCTTTCGCTTCTTGCACCAGTTCAGATGCAGGCTGCGCTGCGCCCGCGTGATTGCGACGTACATCAGCCGGCGCTCTTCCTCGATGCGGCCGTCGTCGATCGGCGCGTCGTCCGAGCCGCCGCGATGCGGCATGATCCCTTCCTCGACGCCCACTAGAAACACATGCGGATATTCAAGGCCTTTCGACGCATGCACGGTCGACAGACGCACTGCATCCGGGTCCTCGTCCTTGCCTTCGAGCATCGACATCAGCGCGACCGTCTGGATCAGACCCAACAGGTTCTTGCCGGTGTCGGCGAGGCCGTCGGCGTTGTCGTAACCGGTGGCTTCGCTGCCGGTCTCAGGTTCGGGTTTCGTGCCCTTGCGCTTCAGCCATTCGAGAAACTCCAGCACGTTCTGCCACTTCGACTGCGCCTGGCGCTCGTCGAAAGCGTCGTATAAGTACGCCTCGTAGTGGATCGCGTCCATCAGGTCGTCGAGCACGGTAGTCGCGGCGTCCTTTTCGGCGCGATCGGTGAGACGCTGCATGAAATCGCAGAAGGTCCGCAGCGGTTCGACCTGACGCGCCGACAGCCGCGCCTCGATGCCACCCATGTACACCGCTTCAAAGAGCGACACCTTCGCCTGCCCGGCAAACGAACCCAGCGCCTCGAGCGTCGTGTTGCCCACCCCTCGACGCGGTGTCGTGATCGCGCGGATGAACGCGGGATCGTCATCGGCATTGGCGATCAGGCGCAGGTAGGCGCAGATGTCCTTGATCTCAGCCTTGTCGAAAAACGACTGGCCACCCGACAGCACATACGGAATCCGCTCGCGCCGCAGCACCTGTTCGAAGATGCGCGCCTGAAAATTCCCGCGATACAGGATGGCGTAGTCGCGGAACTGCGCGCGCCGCTCGAACTTGTGCGCCGACAGCCTGAACACCACCGATTCGGCTTCATGCTCCTCGTCGTTGCAGGGCGTAACGGTGATCGTGTCGCCCATGCCGTGCTCGGACCACAGCTTCTTCTCGAAGAGCTTCGGATTGTTCGCGATCACATTGTTCGCAGCGGTCAGGATACGCACCGTCGAACGATAGTTCTGTTCGAGCTTGATCACGTGCAGCTTCGGAAAATCCTTGCCGAGCTGAGCGAGGTTTTCGAGCGTCGCGCCGCGCCAGCCGTAGATGGCCTGATCGTCGTCGCCCACCGCGGTAAACGCGGCGCGCGGACCGGCGAGCTGCTTGAGCAACTCGTACTGGCAGGCGTTCGTGTCCTGATACTCGTCGATCAGCAGATAGCGCAGCTTGTTCTGCCAGCGGTCGCGCACCTGCTCGTTGTTCGCGAAGAGTTCGGCAGGCAGCCGGATCAGGTCGTCGAAATCGACGGCCTGGTATGCGTGCAGCGTCGCGACGTAGTTGCGGTAGACGATCGCGGCCTGATGCTCGTCCTCGTTCGCCGCGATCGCGATCGCCTCTTCCGGCATGATCAGGCCGTTCTTCCAGAGCGAAATGATCGACTGGATCTTGCGGATGAAACCCTTGTCCGTCGAGCCGACCTGCTCCTGAATCATGCCGAAGCAGTCGTCGGAATCCATGATCGAGAACTGCGGCTTTAGGCCGACGTGCTCCGCCTCCTGGCGCAGGATCTGCACGCCGAGCGAGTGAAACGTGCACACGGTCAGCTGGTTGACTGGCACCTTGCGGCCTTCCTTGCCGGGCGTCGTCAGCACCTTGCCGTCGAGCAGCTTGCCGACGCGCTCGCGCATTTCCGCGGCAGCCTTGTTCGTGAATGTGACGGCGGCGATATGGCGCGGCTCGAAACCCTTGGCTTCGATGAGGTGCGCGATCTTCTGCGTAATGACGCGCGTCTTGCCGCTACCCGCGCCGGCGAGCACGAGACACGGACCATCAAGATAGCGCACCGCTTCGCTTTGAGCGGAGTTCAGGCCTGCGGACATCGTCAGTGGATGGTATTGCGGTTGAGGGGCGCATCGGCAACAGACGGCCCAGGGACAGTCAGCGCGGCGGCGTGGCCGGTGCGCGACCACATGAAATGCGGCGCGCATTCGGGATCGACCACCAGCGCGAGACCCGCGATGTTAACACGGATGACCCGGAGTCAAAGGCGTGCTCGATAGCGATGTCGCGCCGCATCGCGATGCCCGTTAGCGGCCTGTGTTCCGCCGCGCCGGCGAAGTCTCGCTGTAGCCAAGCCACCCAGGAAACACCGGCCAGGCGCGCCTTCATCGAGAGTGCCCCCGGACCGGCGCCTGCCCGTGCCACAATTAGGGCGTTGCGCGCCGCCCCCGCCGCGCGCCGTTTTTTGCAGGAAGAGCTTGCATGACTTCATCGCTGAAAACCGGTCTGATGGGCTACGGATTCGCCGGCGCGACGTTCCACGCGCCCGTCATCGACAATTGCGGCCGCGCGAGCGTCGCGGCGATCGCAACGGGCCAGCCGGACAAGGCCCGTGCCGATTATCCCCAGGCGGCGATCGTGCCGGACCTCGACGCACTGCTCGCGCTCACCGACATCGAATGCGTCGTCATTGCGACGCCCAATGACACGCATTTCGACATGGCGAAGCGGGTGCTCGAAGCGGGCAAACATGTGGTGGTCGACAAGCCCGTCACGTTGACTGCAGCCGAAGCCCGCACCCTCGCCGACCTCGCACGTCAGAAAAATCTCGTGTTCGCCCCCTTCCACAACCGGCGCTGGGATGGCGACTTCCTGACCGTGCGCGATCTCGTCGCAGGCGGCGAGCTTGGCCGGATCACGCATTACGAGTCGCATTTCGACCGCTTCCGCCCGTACGTCCGGCAGCGCTGGCGCGAGGACGCGACGCGCGGTGGCGGTTTGCTGTTCGATCTCGGCCCGCATCTGATCGACCAGGCGCTGACGCTCTTCGGCGTGCCGCAGACGGTGAACGCGACCGTGAAAATCCATCGCGACGAAGGCAGCGCGCCGGACTACGTTCATCTGCAACTCGGCTATGCGGAGCACGAAGTGGTGCTGCATGCGAGCGCCCTGGCGGCCATCGCGCCGCCACGTTTCGCGATCCACGGCACGCGCGGCAGCTATGTGAAGCACGGCCTCGACACCCAGGAAGACCAGCTGAAGGCGGGGCTGCGGCCGGGCCATGTCGAGTTTGGCGCCGGCAACGAGCCGGGCGTGCTGCGCCTGCTCGACGGCGATCAGGAAGTCGAACGCCCGCTGCCGACGCGCGACGGCGCGTACGCCGATTTCTACCGCTCGCTCGCGGCGACGATCCACGACGGCGTGCCGTTCCCGGTCAGCGCCGGGGATGCGGTCGACGTCATGACGATCATTGAGCTGGCCAACCAGAGCGCCGAAGAAGGTCGTCGGCTGCCGTTCAGCCGCGCAGGGTGATGCGTCCGGCGGGGGTGTCGCATGAGCATCGCCTGAGCACCACCCGACGATCCCGCAAGGAATCAATCGCTACAAACGAGCCGGGCAGTCATCGAACGAGGCGGGCCCGGCGTTCTAGACCGTATCAACTCAATTAAAGGGAGAATGGAATGCCTCGTTTGCTTCGCGCACTCGCCTGCTGCGCGCTGGTTTGCTCACTGGCTGCGTGCGTTGTCACTCCGCAGCAGACCGCCCAGCCGCGCCCTAATGGACACGAAATGGCGGTGCAGCGCTTCGATCAGGTCAATGAACGCATCGATAACCTGAGCCACCGCGTCGACGTGCGGGTGAATCAGGGCTACTATCCGCCGCCCCAAGGTGGCGCATTCCATCACCGCCTCGACGTGATCCGCCAGGAAGCACACGACATGGCGACGCAACACGGCGGCGGCCTGTCCGGCGACGAACAGCGCGTCCTGAATCAGGAACTCGATTCCGCGGCACACGCAATCGGCTAAAAATGCCTGATTGCTGCACGGCAGCTTAAGGAAGGGCGCGAGGCACTCCTCGCGCCCTTTTTCGTTCCCGCTACAGGCGCGATTTTTGACGCAGTCGCCGGCTCACGCACCGCCCACGCGCCCCACGTGTCGCAATTTGACAAGCCCCGGGGCCTCGCGTACATTCGCCGCACGCGTCGGGAGAGCGCGCCGTCTGTTGTTCACACGCAGCCAGCGCCGCCGAAGGGGCACACCCGCAAACTCTCAGGCAAAAGGACCGACCGCGTCGAAGAACCCGTCTGCAACGCAATGGCAGGCACCGGTTTTTCGCACTCTGGAGAGCGGCAGTAGCCCGTCGTGATAAGACCGGCAGGCTGCCCACCGAAGGGGCGCGCGTTCGTCGTCGCCGGTCAACGACCGGCTCACGGCAGCGCAATCTCTCAGGTATCGAGGACAGAGGGGTCATGCATCGAATCGCTCGCAGGCACGAGGCCGCGAGGATTTTCGCCGCATGGCCTTTTTTGTTTCGCGAGACGCCCGAGGCCCCATGACCGAACTCAAACACACCCCGCTCCACGCCACCCACCGCGCGCTGAACGCGCGCATGGTCGATTTCGGCGGCTGGGACATGCCCGTCAACTACGGCTCGCAGATCGACGAACACCGCGCGGTGCGTACCGATGCGGGCATGTTCGACGTGTCGCACATGTGCGTCGTCGACTTCACGGGCGAGCGGGTGCGTGCCTTCTTCGAATTCGCGCTCGCGAACAACGTCGCCAAACTGCAGACGCCGGGCCGCGCGCTCTATTCGTGTCTGTTGAACCCGAACGGTGGCGTGATCGACGATCTGATCGTGTACTACTTCGGCGAAGACCACTTCCGCGTGGTCGTCAACGCCGGCACGGCGGACAAGGACATCGCCTGGTTCAACCAGCTCAATGCCGAAGGCGGCTACGGTCTGACGATTGCGCCGCGCCGCGACTTCGCGATCGTCGCCGTACAAGGTCCGAACGCCCGCGAAAAAGTCTGGCAAACCGTACCGGACGCGCGCGCCGCCACCGAATCGCTGAAACCCTTCAATGCAGCACGCGTCGCCGATACGGCTTTTGGCGAGCTGACCGTCGCCCGCACCGGTTACACCGGCGAAGACGGCTTCGAAGTCATCGTCCCGGCCACCCACGTCGAAGCGCTGTGGAACGCGCTTGCCGGCAACGGCGTGCGCCCGGCGGGCCTCGGCGCGCGCGACACGCTGCGCCTCGAAGCAGGCATGAATCTGTACGGCCAGGACATGGACGACGACGTCTCGCCGCTCGACGCCGGCCTCGCGTGGACGGTCGATCTGGTGAACCCGCGCAATTTCGTCGGCCGCTCGAAACTGGAGGCTGAAGGCTCGCAAGCGGCGTTCGTCGGCCTGATCCTGCAGAAGGAAAACGGCAAGGCAGGCGGCGTGTTGCGCGCCCATCAGAAGGTCGTCACGCCCTACGGCGACGGTGAAATCACGAGCGGCACGTTCTCGCCGACCATGCAGGAATCGATCGCCTTCGCGCGCGTGCCGAAGGGTGTGCAGCCGGGCGACGTCGTCCACGTGCAGATCCGCGACAAAGCCCTGCCCGCAAGCGTGGTAAAACTGCCATTCGTGCGCAATGGCAAAGTGCTCGTCGCCTGAGCCGGACCGGCGCGCGCGTCCCCCTTTTCCAGCAATACAAACAATACGCAACAGGAGCATCCGATGAGCATCCCGGCCGATCTGAAATACACCGAATCGCACGAATGGGTCCGCACTGAAGCGGACGGCACACTGACGGTCGGCATCACCGACCACGCGCAGGAAGCGCTCGGCGACATCGTTTTCCTCGAACTGCCGGAAGCCGGCAAGACCGTCGCCGCCGGCGACGCCGTCGCGGTGATCGAGTCGGTGAAAGCCGCCTCGGACATCTACGCACCGGTCGCAGGCGAGATCGTCGAAGCGAATACTTCGCTCGCCGACACGCCGGACTCCGTCAACGGCGCACCGTACGAAAGCTGGCTCTTCAAGATCAAGCCGGCCGCTGGCGCTGCCACCGACCGTCTGATCGACGCCGACGCCTACTCGAAGTCCATCGGCGCGTAATTCTTTAACCGTCAGGTGCGGCCTCCACCCGGCTGGCCGGTCCAGCACACGGGACGGCCGCACCACCAGGAACACCCATGAAGCTCGAACACCCGGATCGTCTGATGAACCGCACCCCTCTCTCGCTCGCCGCGCTCGAAGTGCACGACGCCTTCGCCGAACGGCACATCGGCCCGGATTCCGCCGATCAGCAGGCGATGCTCGAAGCGCTCGGCTTCGCATCGCGCGCCGCGCTGATCGACGCGGTCATTCCGAAGACGATCCGCCGCAGCGAACCGCTGCCGCTCGGCCCCTTCGCCCAGCCGAAGAGCGAAGCCGAAGCGCTGGCCGCGCTGCGCGATCTGGCGGACAAGAACCAGGTGTTCCGCTCCTACATCGGCCAGGGTTACTACAACGCGCACACGCCGACGGTAATTCTGCGCAACGTGCTCGAAAATCCGGCGTGGTACACCGCGTACACGCCGTACCAGCCGGAAATCTCACAAGGCCGTCTGGAAGCGCTGCTGAACTTCCAGCAGATGATCATCGACCTGACCGGCCTGTCGATTTCCAACGCCTCGCTGCTCGACGAGGCCACCGCCGCCGCCGAAGCGATGACGCTGCTGCAACGCGTCGGCAAGCCGAAGTCGAACGTGTTCTACGTCGCCGACGACGTGCTGCCGCAAACCATCGAAGTCGTGCAGACACGCGCGAAGCCGGTCGGTATCGAGGTGAAGGTTGGCCCGGCCGCCGACGCCGCGGGCGCGAATGCGTTCGGCGTGCTGCTGCAATATCCGGGCGTGAACGGCGATGTGCGCGACTACCGCGCGCTGGCTGACGCGATCCACGCGGCGGGTGGCCACGTGGTCGCCGCCGCCGACCTGCTCGCGCTCACCGTGCTCACGCCGCCGGGCGAATGGGGCGCGGATGTTGCCGTCGGCAATTCGCAGCGCTTCGGCGTGCCGGTCGGTTTCGGCGGTCCGCACGCGGCCTATCTCGCCGTGCGCGACGAATTCAAGCGTCAGATGCCGGGCCGTCTCGTCGGCGTGACCGTCGATGCGCAAGGCAATCCGGCGCTGCGTCTTGCGCTCCAGACGCGCGAACAGCACATCCGCCGTGAAAAGGCGACCTCGAATGTGTGTACGGCACAGGCGCTGCTCGCGATCATGGCGAGCATGTACGCGGTCTACCACGGCCCGCGCGGACTCAAGACGATCGCGCTGCGCGTGAACCGCATCGCCGCCCTGCTCGCCGAAGGTGCGAAGCAGCTCGGCTACAAGCTCGTCAACGACACCTTCTTCGATACGCTCACGTTCGAAACCGGCGCACGCACCCAGGCGTTGCTCGACGCCGCAGCGGCCAAGCGCATCAACCTGCGCCATGTGAGCGACACGCGCGTCGGCATCTCGATCGATGAAACCACGAAACGCAGCGATCTTGCCGATCTGCTGGCCGCGTTCGCGCAGGCGGCATTTGCCAGCGACGTCCCGCAAGTCGACGCACTCGACGCCGCACTGAGCGCGTCGAACGCTTCGTCGGTGCCGGCTTCGCTCGAACGCACGAGCGCGTACCTGACACACCACGTATTCAACCGTCACCATTCCGAAACGGAAATGCTGCGCTATCTGCGCAGCCTGTCGGACAAGGACCTCGCGCTCGACCGCTCGATGATCCCGCTCGGCTCGTGCACGATGAAGCTGAACGCGACGTCGGAAATGCTGCCGGTCACGTGGCCGGAATTTGGTCAGATTCACCCGTTTGCGCCGGCAGAACAAACCGTCGGCTACCGCGAAATGATCGATCAGCTCGAACAGATGCTGGTCGCCGCCACCGGTTACGCCGCTGTCTCGCTGCAACCGAACGCCGGCTCGCAAGGCGAATACGCCGGCCTGCTGATCATCCACGCGTATCACGCTTCGCGCGGCGAAGGTCATCGCAACGTCTGTCTGATTCCGGCTTCGGCGCACGGCACCAACCCGGCTTCGGCGCAGATGGCCGGCATGCAGGTCGTCGTGGTTGCCTGCGACGCGCAAGGCAACGTCGACATCGAAGACCTGAAGGCGAAGGCCGCGCAGCACGCTGACAAGCTCGCGGCGATCATGATCACGTATCCGTCGACCCACGGCGTGTTCGAGCAGAACGTCCGCGAAATCTGTCAGATCGTGCATGCGCACGGCGGTCAGGTTTATGTCGACGGCGCGAACATGAACGCGATGGTCGGTCTCACGGCGCCTGGCCAGTTTGGTGGCGACGTGTCGCACCTGAACCTGCACAAGACTTTCTGCATTCCCCACGGCGGCGGCGGACCGGGCGTCGGTCCGGTCGCGGTCGGCGCGCATCTTGCGAAGTTCCTGCCGAACCAGACGTCGTCGGGCTATGAGCGCGATGCGAACGGCATCGGCGCCGTTTCGGCCGCGCCTTACGGCTCGGCTTCGATCCTGCCAATCTCGTGGATGTACATCGCGATGATGGGCGCGAAGAACCTCACCGCCGCCACCGAAGCCGCGATCCTCAACGCGAACTACGTCGCGAAGAAACTCGCGCCGCACTACCCGGTGCTGTATTCGGGCCCGGGCGGACTCGTCGCACACGAATGCATCCTCGATCTGCGTCCGATCAAGGAAACGAGCGGCATCAGCGTCGACGACGTCGCCAAGCGGTTGATGGATTACGGCTTTCACGCGCCGACCATGAGCTTCCCGGTGCCGGGCACGCTGATGGTCGAGCCGACCGAATCGGAATCGAAGGAAGAACTCGACCGCTTCATCGAAGCGATGATCGCGATCCGCGAGGAAATCCGCGCGGTCGAGGAAAGTCGCGGCGATCGTGAGGACAATCCGCTCAAGCACGCCCCGCACACCGCGGCAGTCGTCGTAGCCGACGACTGGAAGCATGCTTATTCGCGTGAAACCGCCGCGTATCCGTTGCCGTCGCTGGTCGCGAAGAAGTACTGGCCGCCGGTTGGCCGTGCCGACAACGTCTACGGCGACCGCAACCTGTTCTGCTCGTGCGTGCCGGTGGCGGATTACGCGTAAGGTCGACGTCGCTGTCTTAAGCCACGTGCTGTCTGATGACAGCACGTGGGAAGCACGTGGCCAGCGTGCAATTCTGTCGTTCGCGCCCCGGAACGGCTAACATCACACACCAAATGAGCCTAACGAAGGAGTTTCGCATGGCGCGAAAGGTGCGATTGATGCAACGCCGGATAAACGCAACGGGGGTGCGCTCGCGACGGTCAGCCAGCGCATCACTGACCACCCTGCTCGTGGCCTGCGGCTCGCTCATGCTGCCGCTGCAGCAAGCGCGCGCAGCGATGAATTTCTGTGCAGCGCCCGCACTGCAAACCAGCGAACGTACGAATGCCGATCCTGGCGTGAAGGCGCTGGTCGCCAATGTGCTGGCGCATCTGAACGATCCGGCGCAAGCGCTTCCGAAGCTGCATACCGAAGGAACGTTACCGCACGAAGGGATTTACGACCAGAGCGTCGAAGCGGAAAAGGATCTCGATCTGCTTCGCGATGCCGCGCTCGCGTGGCGTGCAACCAGCGACGACCGATTCCTGAGACTGGTCGACCGCCTGCTGTACGCGTGGGTGACGACCTATCAGCCGAACTTCAACCCGATCGACGAAACACGTTTCGAAGGCCTCATCCTCGCCTACGACATGACCGCCAGCGCGCTGCCCGTGAAAACTCGCAACGCAACGATGGCGTTCCTGACGAAATTCGCAAATGGCTACATCGCACAGATCGACGCGCAACCTCGACCGCTGAAAGGCACGTTCCGAAACAATTGGCAGAGTCATCGGGTCAAACTCATTGCGATGGCGGCGTTCACCCTCGACAACCGCAAGATGATCAATGCGGCACAGCGTCTCTTCGTGGAGCACATCGGCGACAACATCGCGCCAGACGGCTCGACCATCGATTTCGCCGAGCGTGATGCGCTGCATTACGTGACTTACGATCTCCAGCCACTCGTGACAGCCGCGCTCGCCGCGCGCCGCCACAACCGCAACTGGCTGAACGAAAAAGCGCCAAACGGCACAACGCTGGCCGCGGCGCTGGACTGGCTGATGCCGTACGCGATGGGCACGAAGACGCATGAAGAATTTGCGCATTCGGAGGTGCCATTCGATGCGAAACGTCGCGAAGCGGGCTTGCCCGGCTTTTCGGGTCAGTGGGATCCGAAGAACGCAACGGAACTGTTTCACCTCGCCGCGCGGCTCGACGGGCGCTACACGCCGGTCGCGCTGCAACTGGCACCGACGCCGCCCGCGTGGCTCGCCGTGTGCCTGCCGCTAGCGGCGCGCTAAACCGATCTTTCTATATGCAGGAGCAGTAATGGCAGTCAGCGTGTTCGATCTCTTCAAAATCGGCATCGGTCCGTCCAGTTCGCATACCGTTGGTCCGATGCGCGCGGCCTTGATGTTCGCCCAGGGGCTCGAACGTGACGGGCTGCTGAACGCTACCGCGTCAGTGAAGTGCGAGCTGTATGGCTCGCTCGGCGCGACCGGCAAAGGCCACGGCACGGATCGCGGTGTCATGCTCGGCCTGCTCGGCGACGCGCCCGATACGGTCAATCCGGACACGATCGCGCAACGGCTCGAAGCGATTCGCACGACGCACACGCTCGCGCTACTCGGCAAGCACGATATTCCGTTCGTGCAAAAGGAGCACATCGCGTTCTATCGTCAGGCGCTCGCCGAGCATCCGAACGGCATGAAGCTCCACGCGTTCGACGCACAGGGCGCAACGCTGCGCGAAGCGACGTATCTGTCGGTAGGCGGCGGCTTTGTCGTGACCGCAGGCGCGCCGAATACGAAGGTGATGAGCGCCGTCGAGCAGCTGCCGCACCCGTTTCGCACCGGCAACGAATTGCTCGCGATGTGCGCATCGACGGGCAAGTCGATCGCGCAGCTGATGTGGGAAAACGAGCGCGTCTGGCATACCGAAGAGGAAACGCGCGCAGGTCTGATGAAGATCTGGGACGTGATGCAGTCGTGTGTCGCCCGTGGCTGCGGCATCGGCAATCCGGATGCGGATGGCACACTGCCGGGCCCGTTTCAGGTGAAGCGGCGCGCGCCGCAGCTTTATCGCTCGCTCTCGGGCAATCCGGAACTGGCGTTACGCGATCCCCTTTCGATGGTCGACTGGATCAATCTGTACGCGATTGCGGTCAATGAGGAAAACGCTGCCGGCGGCCGCGTCGTCACTGCGCCGACCAATGGCGCCGCAGGCATCATTCCAGCGGTGCTGCATTACTACACGCGCTTCATGCCGGGTTCGAACGAGCAGGGTGTGATCGATTTTCTGATGACCGCCGCCGCGATCGGCATCCTGTACAAGCTGAACGCGTCGATCTCCGGCGCCGAAGTGGGATGCCAGGGTGAGGTGGGTGTCGCGTGCTCGATGGCGGCGGGCGCGCTCGCTGCCGTGATGGGCGGCACGCCGTTGCAGGTCGAGAACGCCGCTGAAATCGGCATGGAACACAATCTCGGCCTGACCTGCGATCCGGTCGGCGGGATGGTGCAGATTCCATGCATCGAACGCAATGCGATGGCTTCCGTGAAAGCGGTCAACGCGGCACGGATGGCGCTGCGCGGCGACGGCAGCCACTACGTGTCGCTCGACTCCGTCATCAAGACGATGCGCGAAACCGGCGCCGACATGAAGACCAAGTACAAGGAAACGTCGCGCGGTGGGCTGGCGGTCAATATCGTCGAATGCTGAGGCGGTTCATCTATTGAGGCCAGCGCGCCAGCGCGCTTCCCGTTGATGCGCTGCGCAAGCCTCGGTCCGTGACATCGGGCGGCCAGTCGGCGTAAGCTGTCGGAGCCTTTTTCTTCCGACCAGAGACCAGACTGGAGGCTTCTTCGCAATGCCGCTGCCGAACGTTTCAGATTCCACCGACTCCACCCGCTCCACCACCGGCGCACGGCTCGTCGTCGATGCGTTGCTGACGCATGGCGTCGAACGCGTCTTCTGTGTGCCCGGCGAAAGCTTTCTTGCTGTACTTGATTCACTGCACGACGAAACTGAACGCATCCAGACAATCGTCTGCCGCCATGAAGCGGCAGCGGCCAATATGGCCGAAGCCGTCGGCAAGCTGACTGGCCGGCCGGGTGTCGCGCTCGTTACGCGCGGACCGGGCGCCACGCATGCTTCGATCGGCGTGCACACGGCGTTTCAGGATTCGACGCCGATGATCCTGCTGATCGGCCAGTGCGCGCGCGAGCACCTCGATCGCGAGGCGTTCCAGGAAATCGACTACCGGCGCATGTTCGGTCAGATGGCGAAATGGGTTGCCCAGATCGACGACCCGCGCCGCATTCCCGAATATCTGAGCCATGCGTTTCATACCGCGACGTCGGGCCGGCCCGGACCCGTCGTTCTTTCGCTTCCCGAAGACGTATTGAGCGATGTATGTCCCGTCGTCCCCGGCGCGCCGAAGTATCACCGCGTTGCCGCGTCGCCGTCGAAGGCGCAGATCGGACAGTTGCGGCAGTTGCTCGAAGGCGCGAAGCGGCCGATGGTAATCGCGGGCGGCAGTGGCTGGACCACGACGGCGTGCACCGATTTCCGGCGCTTCGTCGAGAACTGGCAGTTGCCGGTCGGGCTTGCGTTCCGCTATCAGGACACGCTCGACAACGAACACCCGAACTATGCGGGCGACGTCGGCCTGGGTGTCAATCCGGCGCTCGCACAGCGCATCCGCGATGCGGACCTGTTGCTCGCCATCGGCCCGCGCCTGGGCGAGGCCACCACGAACGGCTACACGCTGCTCGATATCCCGAAGACAAAACAGACACTCGTGCACGTGCACCAGAGCGCGGAAGAACTGGGGCGGGTGTATGCAGCCGATCTGCCGATCGTCTCGGGCATGCCTGAGCTTGCCGAAATGTTGGCTGAACTGAAACCATCGGCGACGCCCGCCTGGGTCGGTTCGGCGGAAGAAGCACATCGCGCGTATCTCGACTGGCGCAAGCCCTGCACGATCCCTGGCGGCGTGCAGATGGGCGAAGTCATCCAGCAGTTGCGTGCCCATCTCCCAGACGACGCGATCCTCACGAACGGCGCGGGCAACTACGCAACCTGGCTGCATCGGCATTTTTCGTATCGGCATTTCCGCTCGCAACTTGCGCCGACGAGCGGTGCCATGGGCTACGGCGTGCCGGCCGCGATCGCGGCGAAATCCATGTATCCGGACCGCGCGGTCGTCGCGCTCGCAGGCGATGGCTGCTTCATGATGGCCGGCCAGGAACTCGCCACGGCGATGCAATACGATCTGCACGTGATCTTCATCGTCGTGAACAACAGCCACTACGGCACGATCCGCATGCATCAGGAGCGGCACTATCCGGGGCGCGTGCACGGCACGGGTCTGACGAATCCGGATTTCGTGGCGTTCGCGCGCTCGTTTGGCGCGCATGGTGAACTGGTCGAGCGGACTGAGGATTTCCTGCCTGCCTTCGAACGGGCACGGGCGGCGAGGCGCGCCGCGCTGATCGAGATCCGCATGCCGCAGGAAGCAAGTACGCCCGGCGCGACGCTCGAACAGATCCGCGAGCAGGGTCGCAGAATGCGCGGGGAAACGTAATTTGCGGCGCCCTTGGCGTGGCAGTGCCACACGGTGATAAAAAAGCCCCGCTTTTGCGGGGCTCTTTAACTTCCAGCAGCGCGGAACGCGCAAGCATCGAACTGCTTACTTGCCGCCGACGCTTTGCAGCGTCGTCCACTTGCCGTCGACAACCTTGTACAGCGTGATGCCGCCGTTCTTCAGGTCGCCCTTCGGGTCATACGCGAGGTCCTTCGACGTCACTGCCGGCATCGACGTCTGCGCGAGCAGCGGCAGGTACTTTGCCGGATCCGTCGAGTTCGCCTTCTTCATCGCGTTGAACATGGCCATCGCGCCGTCGTAAGCGTACGGCGAGTACGTCTGCACATCCTCGTTGAAGCGCTTCTTGTACTTCGCGACGTAGTCCTTGCCGCCCGGCATTTCGTCCAGCGGCAGGCCAGCCAGCGAAGCCACCGTGCCGTTTGCCGAGTCGCCCGCGATCTTCACGAACGTGTCCGTCTTGACCATTTCGCCAGCCATCAGCGGCGACTTCATGCCAAGCGTCTTCATCTGCTTGACCATCGGGCCTGCCTGCGAATCCGCACCACCGTAGTAGACCAGATCCGGGTTGGCCGCCTTCAGCTTCGTCAGAATCGCCTTGAAGTCGACAGCCTTGTCGTTCGTGTATTCGCGCGCGACGATCGTGGCGCCCGCTGCCTTGGCCGCCTTTTCAAACTGGTCAGCCAGACCCTGGCCGTAAGCCGTGCGGTCGTCGACAATCGCGATCTTCTTCACACCCAGGTTCTTCACCGCGAACGTGCCAGCCACCGAGCCTTGCTGCGTGTCGGAGGTCATCATGCGGAACGTCGTCTTGAAGCCCTGTTGCGTGTACTCGGGTGCGGTCGCCATCGCGATTTGCGGGATGCCTGCGTTCGCGTAAATGCGCGATGCCGGGATCGTCGTGCCGGAGTTGAAGTGGCCCAGCATGCCCTTGATGCCGTCGTCGACGAGCTTCTGTGCGACCGTCGTACCCGTGCGCGGGTCGGCCTGGTCGTCGGCTGCGTCCAGCACGAAGCGAACCGGCTTGCCGCCAATCACCGGCTTCGTTGCGTTCATGTCTTCCACGGCCAGCGTGATGCCGTTCTGGAAGTCCTTGCCGTAGTGCGCCTGAGCACCCGTCATCGGACCGGCAAAGCCGATCTTCACGTCTTCAGACTGTTGCGCCTGTGCGGTCCCCGCCAGCGACATGACCGCGACGAGCGTCGCGCCTGCCAGCCCTTTCATCGTGTGTTGCATAGCTTCTCCATGGTACCAGGTGTAAGTGGAGCGGCTTCGGGGTCGCCGTGCCGCTTCCGTTTTATTGAATTGACCGTCGAGGTTCGCTCAGCCGATCGTCATCAAATTCGCATTGCCGCCTGCTGCTGCCGTATTTACGCTGACCGAACGTTCCGTCAACAGACGTTCAAGTGCGTAATCTTCATCGCCGCCTTCCAGCGCGCGTGCCGCCACGCCCTGCACCGAGACGATCGGTCCCGGACGTTTCGCGACTTCCTTGACGAGCGCGAGCAGTTCGTCGCTGTCGCCTTCGAAGAGCACTCCATCGAAGGCAGCATCGGCGCTCTTGCGCACGCTTGCATATTGCTTCAACCCTGCGGGCAACGCGGCGACCAGCTGCTCGCCTGCCGCGCCTTCGAAGAGCGCGCGGTTGCCCGTCGCCAGCACGGCCGCGAACTGCGCACGCGCGCCGCCGGCGGTCGACGCCACGCACAGCACCGTGCCACGTGCGCCCAGCGTATAGGTGTTGCGCTCACCGGTCGGCCCCGGCAACACCGCCGTCGCCCCCGCCAGCACGTGCGACAGATAACCGTCGCAACGCGCCGCCAGCGCCGGCTGTCCTTCGCCGATCAGCCAGTCGCGCAGTGCCGTCAGCGCGGAAGACGGATTGTCGCCGATTCCGATTCCGTTTTGGGACGGCCCGTTTTGGGACGGCCCGTTCTGGGACGGAGATGGCGCATCGACCATCAGCGCCGCTGCGAGCGACTTTGGCAAACCGGCCGGACGCTTCGCCAGCAGGCGCTGCAGGTACAGCGCGCCGCCCGCTTTCGGGCCCGTACCCGACAGGCCTTCGCCGCCGAACGGTTGTACACCCACCACCGCACCGATCACGTTGCGGTTCACATAAATGTTGCCCACATGCGCGCGGCTGATCACATGCGCGATCGTTTCGTCGATCCGCGTGTGGACGCCGAGCGTCAGGCCGTAGCCCGTCGTGCGGATCTGGTCGAGCAGCCTGTCGAGCGCACTGCGGCGATAACGCACCACGTGCAGCACCGGGCCGAACACCTCGCGCTTCAGTTCGTCGATGCTGTCGAGTTCGATCAGCGTCGGCGGCACGAATGTGCCCGGCGCGCAGCCTTCCGGCATCGGCAGCTGAACGACCTTGCGCCCCTTCTCGCGCATCGCCGCGATGTGCGCGTCGATGCCGCGCTTCGCGTCCGCGTCGATCACCGGACCGACGTCGATCGACAGACGATCCGGATTGCCCACCGCCAGTTCGCCCATCGCACCTGTCAGCATTTCGAGCGTGCGATCGGCGACGTCGTCCTGTAGACAGAGAACGCGCAGCGCGGAACACCGTTGACCGGCCGAGTCGAAAGACGACTGCAGCACGTCCGCGACCACCTGCTCGGCGAGCGCCGACGAATCGACGATCATCGCGTTCTGGCCGCCTGTTTCCGCGATCAGCGGAATCGGCTTTCCGTCGGCGTCCAACCTGGAGGACAGCGTCTTGTTGATCAGGCGCGCGACTTCCGTCGAGCCGGTGAACATCACGGCGCGCGTACGCGCATCGGCCACCAGCGCGGCGCCGACCGTTTCGCCGTTACCCGGCAGCAGCTGCACGGCACCCGCCGGCACGCCCGCTTCGCGCAGGATGCGAACGGCTTGCGCGGCGATCAGCGGCGTCTGCTCGGCAGGCTTGGCGAGCACAGTATTGCCGGCGGCGAGCGCCGCGGCCACCTGGCCCATGAAAATCGCCAGCGGGAAGTTCCACGGGCTGATACACACGACCGGACCGAGCGGACGATGCGTATCGTTCGAGAACTCGGTGCGAATCTGTGTTGAGTAATAGCGCAGGAAATCGATCGCTTCGCGGATTTCCGCCACGGCGTTCGGCAGCGACTTGCCTGCTTCACGCACGACCAGGCCCATCAGCGTGTGCATCTGCGCTTCGAGCAGATCGGCGGCGCGCGCGAGACAATCGGCGCGCGCTTCGACCGGCGTCGCCTGCCAGATCGGCGCGGCGGCGACAGCGTGCGACAGCGCGGCGCTCACGTGCTCAGGCGTCGCTTCGACGACCGTGCCGACGAGGTCACGATGATCGGCCGGGTTCCGCACGTCACGTGCGGTGCCACCAGTGATTTCATCGCCTTCGAGCATCGGCGCCGCGCGCCACGGATGATGCGCACTCGCCAGCAATGCCGACGACAGCGACGCCAGCCGATGTTCGTTCGACAGGTCGAGGCCCATCGAATTGGCACGCTCCACGCCGAACAGGTGGCGCGGCAGCGGGATCTTCGCGTGCGGTGCGCCCGGCGGCACGATCTTCGACGCTTCTTCGACCGGATCGGCGATCAGGTCCTTGATGGGCACGGTTTCGTCGGCGATGCGGTTCACGAACGACGTGTTCGCACCGTTCTCCAGCAGACGGCGCACGAGGTACGCGAGCAGCGTTTCGTGAGTGCCGACCGGCGCGTACACGCGGCACGGACGGTTCAGCTTGTCGCGGCCGGTGACTTCTTCATACAGCGGCTCGCCCATGCCGTGCAGGCACTGGAACTCGTACTGGCCAGGATAGTAGTTCTGGCCCGCGAGGTGATAGATCGCCGACAGCGTATGCGCGTTGTGGGTCGCGAACTGCGGATAGACCGCATCGGGCGCGCCGAGCAGCTTCTTCGCGCAGGCGAGGTACGACACGTCCGTGTAGATCTTGCGGGTGTACACCGGATAGCCTTCGAGGCCATCCACCTGGGCACGCTTGATTTCCGTATCCCAGTACGCGCCCTTCACCAGCCGGACCATGATGCGATGGCGGCTGCGGCGCGCGAGATCGATCAGGTAATCGATCACGAACGGGCAGCGCTTCTGGTAGCCCTGCACGACAAAACCGATGCCGTTCCAGCCGGCCAGCTCCGGATCGAAGCACAGCGCTTCCAGCAGATCGAGCGAAAGTTCGAGGCGGTCGGCTTCTTCGGCGTCGATGTTCAGGCCGATGTCGTAGCGACGCGCGAGGATCGCGAGCGAGCGCACACGCGGCAGCAGCTCGTTCATCGTGCGTTCCTGCTGCGAGCGCGAATAGCGTGCATGCAGTGCCGACAGCTTGATCGAGATGCCCGGGCCTTCGTAGATGCCGCGGCCTCCCGCGGCCTTGCCGATCGCGTGGATCGCCTGCTCGTACGACGCGTAGTAGCGTTGTGCGTCGGCTTCGGTTGTCGCCGCCTCGCCGAGCATGTCGTACGAATAGCGGAAGCCACGTGCTTCGTACTTGCGGCTGTTGGCGAGTGCTTCGGAGATGTTCTCGCCGGTGACGAACTGCTCGCCCATGAGACGCATCGCCATGTCGACACCCTTTCTGATCAGCGGCTCGCCACCCTTGCCGATCAGACGCGTGAGCGCCGACGAAAGCCCCGTTTCGCTATTGGTCGTCACCAGCTTGCCGGTGATCATCAAGCCCCACGTCGCGGCGTTGACGAACAGCGACGGCGCCTGACCCACATGCGATTTCCAGTCGCCCTTGCTGATCTTGTCGCGGATCAGCGCATCGCGGGTCGCACGATCCGGAATGCGCAGCAGCGCTTCGGCGAGACACATCAGCGCGACGCCTTCCTGGCTCGACAGCGAGAATTCGTGGATCAACCCTTCGACGCCGCCACCCTTGCTCTTGGCGCGCAGCGTTTCGACGAGCTTCGCGGCCAGCGCCTCGACGTCGCCCGCGAGATTGGCCGGCAGACGCGCCTGGCCGAGCAGGAACGGCAGACATTCCGGCTCCGGCCGGCGATACGCCGCCGTGATCGCCGCCCTCAGCACCGATTGCGGCTGCACGTTCTGGGCGAATTCGAGGAACGGATGCGACGCACCTTCTTCGTCCGACTCGACGGCCGCGCCGTCGGCCAGATCGGTCGAGCCGTTCAAACCCGAGAGTTCAGGGGGCAGCTGGCCATGTTCGATCTTTTCGAGGTACGCGAAGATGGCCTGCTTGATCAGCCAGTGCGGCGTGCGCTCGAGGCGCGTGGCGGCTTCTTTCAGCCGGGAACGGAGGAGGTCGTCGACTTTGACGCCAAGAGTAGTGCTCGCCATGTTTCCTTCGAATGCCGATTGACATCGGCGAAAAGACTAGAAAGTTGGCCGAATCGTACGCCTCCAAATAAAAAGGTGCAACCGCATTCTGAGATAGGTTGCACCCTTCGTCGGGCCTTACGTGGCGGGGCTTTGCGCCGGTCGGCGCGGCGCGGGCTGCGCCCGGTTGCGATCGGTGTTTTCCCTGGGAATAATCTTTTCGCCCATACCCTTATCGAATCGCCGCTCGCGCCGATATACAGTCATGCACCCGGGACCTGGTGCGCGATAAAAAGGCGGGCGAAATGGAAAAGTGGCTGGTGGTAAGCGGAATCTGGATGATGTGCGCGCTGTGCGCAGTCTTTTTTATCCGCGGCGCGTCATGTTCAGCGGAGAAGCGGATCGAACCCGCGCGCATCAACACGGGGACGGAGAGTCCGGCGAAGGATATGTCCTGAGCTGTCTGCGGCGGGGCAGGATGTGTCCCTGCGTTGCGCACCAGGCTGCGAGTGTGAACTGGCTGCGCGAACGCGCGAGGCCGCACGAGATCAGTCAGTTGGGGTGAACTGGCTGCAGGTGTCGTCGGGCGAAACAAGCCGGTCGTGCAGACGACACAGCCTGCTCGCCGCAACACTGGCGCCAAAGCCTGAACCGAATACCGCGAGGCCAGGAATGCTCTGCTCCAGCGAATGTCGATCGTCCGCACGGTGCCGGCACCCCGCGCAGCAGGGACGGCACGCGGCGAGGAACGCGGCGGTATCTTCGATGCCGCGCGAGACCTTGCTCACGACCCCTGCCCGAGGCTATTCCAGTACGACGCGAACACGTGCGCGGACAGCACGTAGCCGATGGCGATATTGACCACCACGCCCGCCGTGAACGCGAGGAACGGTTTGATGCCCGTGGCCGTCAGCGAGCGCACGCGTGTCGTGAGCCCAATGCTGAAGAAGCAGAAGATGAACGCCCACGTACGCAGCGCGGTAATCGGCGCGACGAATTCCGGCGTGACGACCTTGCGGTAGTCTGCGAGCGAATAGTGGCTCGCGATCCATGTCACGAGTGCCGACGCGATCACAAAACCAATCACGAACTTCGGGAAGCGTGCCCATATTTCGCCCGCGTTCGCTTTTGCCTTGACGCCGCTGTCTTCGGTTTCCCAGCGCGTCGTCGCAACGATGGCCAGCAGGAACGCCCAGATGCCGATCCAGATGTCGCGGCCCACCACTTTCATCAGCGTGAACGCCTGCAGCGATGCCTCAGGCGCGCCGGCAATCGAGTCCGCCGCGCTCTTCGCAAAGTCGCCGTAAGCCTGCGCCGCGGCGATGCCCGCCGCATCGGCAAACTCTGACGTGCCGATCCATGCGCCGGCCACGCCCGTCGACAATCCGAGCGAGCGCGACGCGAACGGCAAGACGAAGATCATCACGATCGCCCACAGAATCACGAGGGTGATCGCCACCGATGCCTGCTCACGCTTCGCACGCACCGCACCGGCAATCGCAATCGCCGCCGATACGCCGCAGACGGCGCCGCCTACACCGAGCACGGCGGCGAAGCGCTTGTCGAGACCGAATGCCGTGGCGGCAAAGAAGATGACGAAGAACGTGACCAGCGACACGATGGTCGCCTGCCCGACCGCCACAGGCCCGGCCCACACCAGCAGCGTGAAGGGCAAGGTTGCACCGAGCAGCACGATACCAACCTTGATGTAGAACTCGACGCGCAAGCCCGCGGAAAACCATTCCGGCAAGCGGAACACGTTCGAGATGACGAGCCCGAGCGCCAGCGCAACCAGCGGCGGCTCCAGGTTGTACTTCGCCGCGTTCACCCACGCCCCAAGATGGAAGATCAACACCGACGCGATGAAGAGGATCAGGAACGACGGCAGGAAATGCGCGACCTTCTGTCGGAGCGCCGCGAGGCTCACGCCGAACAGCACGGCGAACATGAGGAAAAGCGCGACGTAGTTCGGCAGGTGTTTGACGAAATCCGCACCCGCTGCGCCGATGCTCGACCATCTGGCGGGCGCCACTGCGAGCCATTTGATACTGCTGCCCGAAGCGAACAGCGCCCAGGCGATCACAATGACCAGCAGGCCAACCCAGACTGCCCACCAGTCTTCAGTTGAAAAGAGACCGCCGCCGCGGTGCGTCACGTGGGCGCCGCGATCCTTGTCTGTATTGGCTGGATGCCCGCCTGACGGCAAGCTGTGGTTGGTATCGCTCATCGCAATGCCCCGGAAGTTGAGGTGCGTCGGCGCGAAGCAGTTGGTCGGAGTGAGATTGTTGAGAAATGCCGCGCCGATCCGGCGAAATATAGTCGAGCGCATGAGGAAAACGAAACGACCTTTCGCTCTATCCTTATGACTTAAAGGGATTTACGAGCACGATCGCATCAGATGTCGAGCGGATCGACTTCGAGGTTCCAGCGCAGCACCCCTTTGAGCGTGCGCAACACGGGTTGCCAGGCGTGCAAGGTCGCCTGCAGCGCGCCTCGTGAGGCGCTTTCGATCAACAGCTGCGCGCGGTGCACGTGCATCACCTTGACGATCGTCAGGGGCACGGCGTCATACACCGTCACACGTTCGGCCGCCGGGATCTCTGACAGAACGGCCGCCGCCTGCTGGAGAAACGCCAGCGCAGCCTCGAGTGTGCGGCCCTCGGCGCGCAACAGCGCTTGATAGACGAAGGGCGGCAGATGGGCATCGCGGCGTTCTGCGAGTTGCGACTTCGCAAAGCCGACGTAATCGTGCCGGGCCAGCGCGTGATACAGCGCGTGGCGCGGATAGCGCGTCTGCACCAGCACTTCTCCCGGCAGCCCGGCACGGCCAGCACGACCGCTCACCTGCATCAGCTGCGCGAACAGCCGCTCGCTCGCCCGGAAGTCGTGCGAGAACAGCGCCGTGTCGGCATTGAGCACACCAACCAGCGACACGCGCTGGAAATCATGCCCTTTCGCAATCATCTGCGTGCCGACAAGGATGTCGACTTCGCCCGCGTGCACGTCCGAAAAGAGCGCTTGCGCACTGCCCTTGCGCCGGGTGCTGTCGGCATCGATGCGCAGCACACGCGCGCCCGGAACCGCCGCGGCCAGCGTTTCTTCGACGCGCTGGGTACCGCGTCCGAGCGGCGCGATATCGACGTTGCCGCAATCCGGACACGAGCGCGGAATGCGCGACTCCCACCCGCAGTGATGGCAGCGCATCGCGCGCTCCGGCTTGTGCAGCACGACGTACGCGCTGCAACGCGGACAGCCGGCCACCCAGCCACAGGCCTCGCACGACAGCACGGGCGCGTAGCCGCGGCGGTTGAGAAACACGAGGCTTTGTTCGCCGCGCTCAAGACGCGCTTTGAGCGCCGCAATCAACGGCCCGGACAAGCCATCCACTGAAGCTCGCCCGCGTCGATGCTCCTCTTCCAGGTCGATGAGCTTGATCGCCGGCAACACCGCTTCGGCCACGGCGCGGCGCGACAGCGTGAGCCGCGTGTAGCGGCTCTGATCGGCCTGCCACCAGCTTTCCAGTGACGGCGTCGCCGAGCCGAGCACGACCGGAATGCCAAGCTGCTTGGCGCGCCAGATCGCGAGATCGCGCGCTGAATAGCGCAACCCTTCCTGCTGCTTGTACGCCGGATCGTGTTCTTCATCGACGACGATCATCGCCAGCTTCGGCAGCGACGCCAGCACCGCGAGCCGGGTGCCCAGCACAATGCGTGCGCGGCCCGTGTGCGCGGCGAACCAGTGCCGGGCGCGCTCGCCTTCGGCAAGGCCGCTGTGCAGCGTGACGATCGCGCCACGGTCGAGCGCCGCGAAGCGGGCGCGGAACGCGGCCTCGAATTGCGGCGTGAGATTGATCTCCGGGACGAGGACGAGCGCCTGGGCGTCCGGTTGCGCCGCGAGCAGTTCGGCCAGGGCGCGCAGATACACCTCGGTCTTTCCGCTGCCCGTCACGCCATGCAGCAGGAAGGGAGCGAAGCCGTCAGCGGCACCGATCGCCTCGACGGCAGCGGTCTGCTCGTCGGTCAACGTGGGCAGCGCTACGGGCGATGATTCCTGGGCTCCAGCTTCGCGCACATCCGCCGCTACGATGACGTCTAGCGCGACCCAGCCTTGCTCCTGCCATGAATCGAGCGTCGCAATCGCCTTGGGGTGAAGGGCACGGGCATCGGCGGCCAGTAGCGAGCCGGCTTCGATGACGGCATCGGCAAGGCGTCGCAGCGCGCTCGCTCGTGCCGGCAACGCGCCGGGCAACGCCTCTCGCCCAGCGGGCAGCAACCGGTAGCGCTCCTCCGGCGCGAGCAGGCGGCTCCAGCGCGTGGCATCGCGCAACGCCTGCGGCAAGCCGGGCAACGCCACCTCGCCGAGGCCGCGCTGGTAATAATCCGCGGCGAATGCAGCGAGTGCGAGCCACTCCGCCGACAGTGGCGGACAGGCGGAGCAGACAGCATTGACCGCCCGGACGCGCTCAGCCGGCACGTCGCTTTGAGCGGTCACATTGTGGACGAGCCCAACCGTGTCCCGCTTGCCGAACGGCACACTGACGAGCATGCCCGCCACTGGCGGCGGGATGACGTCACACCGGTAGTCGAAGAGGGTCGGCAGTGGGTGATCCAGCGCGACGCGGACAAAAACACTGTTCAAGTGGCTAGCGCTCCGGAATGGCAAAAGACCGGTGACCCACACGGGCGCGACGGCCAGCCTCGAAGTTAAAGTAAAACTTCGCTTTCCACGCTAAGTTTTGGATTCCGCTGAACAATTGCAATGAGCCCGAACGCCTGTGGATAACTTTGTTGAGAACTCTGCCTGGATGGCCGGAAAACCGCGCCGCGCCGTCGTTCTGTGGGTTTCCGCACATTTCCCGGCGAACCGCCAGAAGCCTTGCCAGTCAAGGCGGAGAACGAATGCGCATGCAACTTGCGGGCACAAAACAGTGATGCCCCCCTCTACTGCGCCGCAACGAGACGAATGTGCATAAGTCAAGTCTTGACAACTGCAGGAAGGCCGCGCGACGGCCCCTCTACCCGCTTTTCATCCTTAGGCCGAGAGCCCAGTTCACCGCAGCGCAACAAATCTGTCACGTCGGGGAAGCGGGTGCGGAGAGGTGACCGGCACGAATCGCGCGGCTGTGACGGTGCACTTCGTCGACCAGTTCGGCGACATGCTCCGGCGGCGTAAACTGCGAGATTCCGTGGCCCAGGTTGAACACATGGCCAGGGTGGTTGCCGTAGCTGTCGAGCACCGCACGCGCCTCAATGCGAATCGTCGACGGCGGCGCGAACAGTACCGACGGGTCGATATTGCCTTGCAGCGCAACCTTGCCCGCCACACGCTCGCGCGCCTTCGCGAGATTCACCGTCCAGTCGAGTCCAACGGCATCGACTCCAGTCGCGGCGATTTCTTCGAGCCACAGGCCGCCGCCCTTCGTGAAGGTGATCACGGGTACCTTTACGCCATCGTGTTCGCGCTTGAGCTGCGCGACAACCTGCTGGATGTAGTGCAGCGAGAAACGCTGATAGATTCCGTCGGCAAGCGCGCCGCCCCACGTATCGAAAATCATCACAGCCTGCGCGCCCGCTTCGATCTGCGCGTTCAGATAGGCGGCAACGGCCTTCGCGTTCACCTCAAGGATGCGGTGCATCAGATCCGGACGCGCGTACAGCATCGACTTCACCGTGCGGAAGTCGTCTGAGCCGCCGCCTTCGACCATGTAGCACGCGAGCGTCCATGGGCTGCCCGAGAAGCCGATCAGCGGCACGCGCTGGCGGCCCTGGGCATCGACCAGCGAACGGCGGATCTGGCTGACGGCGTCGGTGACGTAGCGCAGCGTCGCATCGATGTCCGGCACCGCGAGCCGCGCAACGTCGTCTTCGGTGCGGACCGGGCGGGCGAATTTTGGACCTTCGCCGGCCTGGAAATCCAGGCCGAGACCCATCGCGTCGGGAATGGTCAGGATGTCGGAAAACAGGATCGCTGCGTCGAGCGGATAACGATCGAGCGGCTGCAACGTGACTTCCGTCGCGTAATCGGGATTCTTCGCGAGGCCGAGAAAGCTGCCCGCGCGACTGCGCGTGGCGTTGTACTCCGGCAGGTAGCGGCCCGCCTGGCGCATCAGCCAGATCGGCGTGTACTCGGTCGGCTGGCGCATGAGCGCGCGCAGGAAGGTGTCGTTCAGGAGAGTATTGACCACGTTGCGGGCGACGGAAGGCAAAGGGGTATTTTACCGGACGCCGCTGCCCGCATCGTGCTCGATGCCGGCAATAAACGCTGTGCGGTTTTGCGGTGCCGCAGCGAAACCGTTCGACGCGGCGCGAACTCGCCATCTTGGGAATCCGACCTGACTTATCAAGCCCGAATTACCGGACTAGGATCAACGGCCATACCAGTCAATCAACCGCGTTCAAGGAGACCTGATGAAGAAAGCCGCACTTGCATTGCTCGGCGCCCTGCTCTGCGCCGGCGCTGCCCACGCCCAGACGGCCAGTGCCACGAGCGCGCCCGCATCCCGCCTCGACGAAGTCATCGCGAGCGGCACGCTGCGCGCCTGCACGACCGGAGACTACAAGCCGTACTCGTTCTACAAGCCGGACGGCCAGTTCGAAGGCATCGATATCGACATGGCCGAGTCGCTCGCGCACTCGCTGGGCGTTAAGGCGGAGTTCGTCAAGACGTCGTGGTCAAACCTGATGAACGACTTCGTCGCTAAATGCGACATCGGGATCGGCGGCGTATCGACCACGCTCGACCGGCAAAAGCGTGCGTTCTTCACCGAGGCGTACATGATCGACGGCAAAACGCCGATCGTACGTTGTGACGACGTCAGCAAGTACCAGACCGTCGCGCAGATCGACCAGCCGTCCACGCGCGTCATCGTCAATCCGGGCGGCACCAATGAGAAATTCGCGAAGCAGTTTTTCCCGCACGCGAACCTGACGGTCTACCCGGACAACGTGACGGTGTTCAAACAGATTCTTGCTGGCAAGGCCGACGTGATGGTCACGGACGCATCCGAAACCCTGCTGCAACAGAAGCTGAATCCGGGCCTGTGCTCGGTTCATCCGGACAAGCCGTTCCAGTACGGTGAAAAGGCATGGCTGGTGCCGCGCGGCGACGTGGCCTTCCAGCAGTATGTCGACCAGTGGCTGCACCTTGCGCGCGCAACCGGCGAGTATCAGGCGATCCAGGACAAATGGCTGAAGTAAGGCAGGCGCTCGTGCCGTCGGGATAAGGCGTGAGCGGGTTCGTCAGGGCCGCAGAATACGCGGCGCCGGCGAATCCTGGTGGTGCGTGGCACCGAGAATACGCGCGTGCTCAACCTTCACGCACAGGTCCATCGCGACATCGAGGCCCGCCGCCTCGGCGTGTTCAGCGGCGACGTAGTTGATCACGCCGAGTTGCAGCCACAGTGATCGAGCCTTGATCCGGACGGCCTCGTCAGCGACCGGCATCACCTCTTCTGGCCGGCGAAATACATTCACCAGATCGATCGGCAACCCTTCATCGGCCAGTGCGGCCACCGCTTCGGTGAGCGTCGCGAAGCAGCGTTCGCCCAGCACGCCGGCGGTGTCATTGGAGTATTTGGGATTGATCGGCACAATCCTGTAACCGCGCGACTGCATGTAGGCTGATACCGAATAGCTCGGGCGATGCGGCCGGTTCGACAATCCAACCACCGCAATCACGCGATCGCGTTCAAGGATGCGCTGTAAGGTGGCACGTTCGTTCATCGTGATCGTCTCGTAGTCAGGGTCGTAACCGCGCCCGCGTGAATCCCCATTCGACTGGAGTCCGGGCGGTTTCGAGTGCGGATTTTTCTTATAACTTTCCCGCCGAAAACAGCGCAGTATGCATTAGATCAGCGGTCCACTGCGCGGCGGCGCAAGAGGTGCCTTGATTCGGTAAAAATTGCGGGAAATCCGTTTCCGATCGGCAATAAATCCCGCAAAGCCTTATCTGGCGGGCGTTACAACCTGAAACACTTTGTTACCGCGCTACTAGAGTAATTCGCCCACAATGCCCTTCAACGGTTTCAACACGGATGTGGCTGGGTGCGTAGTGTGAGCGGATACGATGCACCACGCCGGTCGGCTATGGCCGAAGCCCTGACAAGGGGGCATCCCTGCTGGGGCCGTGGCCGGCGCTGCTACCAGCATGGCGTCGTCCCAGTCGGTTCCTTCATTGGTCTCCTCGCGCTAACCCCGTAGCGTGTGGTTTTTAGCGGGCTCCAGGCCCGCTTTTTTTTCGCCTCGCCAAACGTTTGCCAGCCAGGTTTGTGGCTCCCACAGGGCGCCGGTTTTTCGCGAACGTTTGCCGTCCCCAGCTGTAGAGAGAGAGCTCTGTGCGCGATGCGCACAGAGCCTCGCCACACTCACGCGGTTTTCTGCTCTGTCAGCTTCAGCTCATTGATCATGCGTTCGCGCATGACGAACTTCTGCACCTTACCGGTCACAGTCATGGGGAGTTCGTCGACAAAGCGGATGTGTTTCGGCACCTTGTAGTGCGCAATCTGCCCACGGCAAAACTCCTGTATTTCCTCCGCAGTCGCCTGCTCGCCCTGACGCAGCACGATCCACGCGCACACTTCCTCACCGTACTTCGCGTCCGGCACGCCAAACACCTGAACGCTCTGGATCTTCGGATGGCGAAACAGGTATTCCTCGATCTCGCGCGGATAGATGTTCTCCCCCCCGCGAATCAACATGTCCTTCAAGCGACCGACGATATTGCAGTAACCCTCTGCGTCGATCGTCGCGAGGTCGCCGGTATGCATCCAGCCGTCGATGATGCTCTCACGCGTCTTCGCCTCGTCGCCCCAGTAGCCCTGCATGACCGAGTAGCCCCTGGTGCACAACTCCCCCGTCTCTCCAACAGGAACGACGTCGCCCAGTGCATCGACGATCTTCACCTCTAGATGGGGCTGGATGCGGCCGACCGTCGTCGTACGCTTGTCGAGCGGGTCCGTAGTCGAACTCTGGAACGACACGGGGCTTGTCTCCGTCATGCCATACGCGATCGTAATTTCCGCCAGGTGCATCTTCGATACGACCTTTTTCATCGTCTCGATCGGACACGGGGAGCCAGCCATGATGCCTGTGCGCAAGCGCGTGAGATCAAAGGAAGCGAAATCCGGATGGTCGAGTTCGGCGATGAACATGGTCGGCACGCCATGCAGCGCCGTGCATTTTTCTTCGGCGACGGCGGCGAGTGTCGCCGCGGGGTCGAACGCTTCGCCCGGAAACACCATGTTTGCGCCGACAGACACGCAGGCGAGCACCGCCAGCACCATGCCGAAGCAGTGGTACAGCGGCACCGGAATGCACAGCCCGTCCTGTTCGGTGAGGCGCATCGCCATCGCGATGTAGCGGGCGTTGTTCACGACGTTTCGATGCGTGAGCGTCGCCCCTTTCGGATTACCCGTCGTGCCGCTCGTAAACTGGATGTTGATTGGGTCGTTCGGCGAAAGTGTGGCGCCGATCGCGTCGAGCTTCTCGACGTCGAGCGTCACCCGGCCTTGCTCGATCACGTCGGAAAACGTCAGCATCCCCGGCGTTT
This sequence comes from Paraburkholderia sp. BL10I2N1, assembly GCF_004361815.1. Classification (NCBI taxonomy): domain Bacteria; kingdom Pseudomonadati; phylum Pseudomonadota; class Betaproteobacteria; order Burkholderiales; family Burkholderiaceae; genus Paraburkholderia; species Paraburkholderia sp. BL10I2N1. The sequence goes on from NZ_SNWA01000001.1 coordinate 1,384,750, forward strand.
CGGTGTCGCACATGCGGATGACAATGCGCAGATCTGGCAGACGCGCCGCATGCAGATCGCCGGGCGCATGCGTTGCCAGCTCGGGAGCAAGCTCCTTCAGCATCTCCAGATACATCGATGTCTTGAAACGCTCTGCCGCAATGATCGCCTTGCAACCCACCTTGTTCAGCGCGTATTCAAGTTCGGCGAGCCGGTAGGCCGGATTGATGTTGACGAGCACCGCGCCGATACGCGCAGTCGCAAACTGCGTCAGGAGCCACTCCACCCGGTTAGGCGACCAGATCCCGACCCGATCGCCCGTCTGGATCCCAAGCGCAAGCAAACCCGCCGCGAACACGTCGACTTCATCTGCGAACTCCTTCCATGTCCAGCGAATGCCCTGCTCTCGAAACACCACAGCGGGCCGGTCCGGAAAGCGCTGCGCAGAAGCCAGCAGAAACTGTCCGACGGTTGCCTCGCTGAGCGGAATCTCCGTCGAGCCACGTACGTACGAGAGTCCGTCCTTCGGTTCGATGAGGGCGCCGTCGCCTGCAGCTTGCGTTGCCATGGTGTCGTCTCCGTGAGCGGAACGTCGCTCTATTGAAATGAATTTGAAACCGATTGTGCCATCGGCTTGTGACCGGACGGCATCAAGTCTTACCCGCAGCATAGGCGCTGCACCTGACACGTGATTTTTCTGACCTTTCCGTAAACGTCAAGCTCAGATCAAAAAAAAGCAGCCCGTGGGGGCTGCCTTTTCCTTTCAGCTTTCGCCGCGGCAGATTTAGCGCTGACCGCGCAGCTTGCGCAGACGCTGGATTGCAGCGAGTTGAGCCGTCGCGTAGGCGAGTTCCGCTTGTGCGGTCGCGTACTCGAGGTTCGAACCCGTGTTCTGCAGCGCTTCTTCCGCACGCTTGCGAGCCGCTTCGGCCTTGGCTTCGTCGAGATCCTTTCCGCGGATCGCCGTGTCGGCCAGAACCGTCACCGCACCTGGTTGAACCTCGAGAATGCCGCCGGCAACGAACACAAACTCTTCTTCGCCGTTTTCAGCTTCGATGCGCACCGCACCCGGACGAATCCGCGTGATGAGCGGCGTGTGGCCCGGCAGAATGCCAAGCTCGCCCGCTTCGCCCGGGAGCGCGACGAATTTCGCCTGGCCCGAAAAGATCTGCTCTTCCGCGCTGACGACGTCTACTTTAATGGTTGCCATATCGACTCCTGGTTGAGCGTATTACGAGGGCGCCGGTTTTACGCAAAGCCACCGTTTGGGTAGCTTTCACATGCGGCGCGGCGCCCGCTTCATTACACCCGACCTTTACTGGATCTTCTTGGCCTTTTCGAAGGCTTCGTCGATCGTGCCGACCATGTAGAAGGCCTGCTCCGGCAGATGATCGCACTCACCTTCGACGATCATCTTGAAGCCGCGGATCGTTTCCTTCAGCGGCACGTACTTGCCCGGCGAGCCCGTGAACACTTCGGCAACGTGGAACGGCTGCGACAGGAAACGCTGGATCCTACGAGCGCGCGCGACCGTCAGCTTGTCTTCCGGCGACAGTTCGTCCATACCCAGAATCGCGATAATGTCGCGCAGTTCCTTGTAGCGCTGCAGCGTTTGCTGCACGCCGCGCGTGATCGAGTAGTGCTCTTCGCCGATCACGTTCGGGTCGATCTGACGCGAGGTCGAATCGAGCGGGTCAACGGCCGGATAGATACCGAGCGAAGCGATGTCACGCGACAACACGACGGTTGCATCCAGGTGGCCGAAGGTCGTAGCCGGCGACGGGTCGGTCAAGTCATCCGCAGGGACGTACACGGCCTGCACCGACGTGATGGAGCCAGCCTTGGTCGACGTAATACGCTCTTGCAGCTTGCCCATTTCTTCAGCCAGCGTCGGCTGATAGCCCACTGCCGACGGCATCCGGCCAAGCAGTGCCGACACTTCGGTACCGGCCAGCGTGAAACGGTAAATGTTGTCGACGAAAAACAGCACGTCGAGGCCTTCGTCACGGAAGTGCTCAGCCATCGTCAGACCGGTCAGCGCGACGCGCAGACGGTTGCCCGGCGGCTCGTTCATCTGGCCGTACACCAGCGCGACCTTGTCGAGAACGTTCGAGTCCTTCATTTCGTGATAGAAGTCGTTCCCTTCACGGGTACGCTCGCCAACACCGGCGAACACGGAGTAACCGCCGTGTTCCTTCGCGATGTTGTTGATGAGTTCCATCATGTTCACGGTCTTGCCGACGCCTGCACCGCCAAACAGACCAACCTTGCCGCCCTTCGCGAACGGGCAGATCAGGTCGATAACCTTGATGCCCGTTTCGAGCAGCTCGGTCGACGGCGACAGTTCTTCGAACGCCGGTGCCTTCTGGTGAATACCGCGCACGACGTCCGAGTTGATCGGACCGGCTTCGTCGATCGGACGGCCCAGCACGTCCATGATCCGGCCGAGGGTCGGTTTGCCGACCGGCACGCTGATCGGCTTGCCGGTGTTCTTCACCACCGTGCCACGGCGCAGACCGTCCGAAGCACCCAGACAGATGGTACGGACAACGCCGTCGCCCAGCTGCTGCTGGACTTCGAGGGTCAGTTCCGAACCTTCGAGAATGAGCGCGTCGTAGATCTTCGGCAGGGTTTCACGCGGGAATTCCACGTCGATCACCGCGCCGATGCACTGTACGATCTTGCCTTCTACCAAAGCAGTAGTACTCATCGCTTTTCCTTTAGATACTCAATTCTTCACTCGCGCAAGGGCGCAGTTTCGGTGGGCTCGCCTCGCGGCGCATGCCCGCATCGTCAGACCGTCACGGTCAGACTGCTGCGGCGCCACCGACGATTTCCGACAGTTCCTTCGTGATCGCGGCCTGGCGGCTCTTGTTGTATACGAGCTGCAGTTCGTTGATGACCGTCTTCGCGTTGTCCGAAGCGGCCTTCATCGCGACCATCCGTGCCGACTGCTCCGATGCCATGTTTTCCGCGACGGCCTGATAGACCAGCGCCTCGACATAACGCACGAGCAGCTCGTCCACCACTGCCTGCGCGTCCGGCTCGTAGATGTAGTCCCACGAAGACTTCGGCGTAGCGTCGTCACCGGCCTGATCCTTGCGCTCGAAGTCTTCTGCCGCCAGCGGCAGCAGCTGCTCGATCACCGGCTCCTGCTTCATCGTATTGATGAAGCGCGTGTACGCGAGGTACACCGCGGAAACCTTGCCTTCCGAGTACAGGTCGAGCTGCAACTTCACCGCACCGATCAGCCTTTCAAGGTGCGGCGTATCGCCCAGTTGAACGACACTCGACACTACGTTCGCGCGCAGACGGTTCAGAAAGCCGAGGCCCCTCGTCCCGATCGCCGTTGCTTCGATGCTCTTGCCAGCGGCTTCCAGCTCTTTGAACTTCTGGAGCGAAGCGCGCAGCACGTTCGTGTTCATGCCGCCGCACAGGCCCTTGTCGGTCGTGACAAGAATGATGCCCGCCGTCTTCGCGTCGTCGTTCGGCACCATGAACGGGTGACGATACTCCGGGTTCGCACGGCTCATGTGCGCAGCGATGTCGCGGACCTTATCGGCATACGGGCGAGCAGCGCGCATGCGCTCCTGAGCGCGACGCATCTTCGATGCGGCCACCATCTCCATCGCTTTCGTGATCTTGCGCGTGTTTTGCACGCTCTTGATCTTGCCGCGAATTTCCTTCATTCCAGCCATTGCTTGCTCCTTGATCGAAGCAGCGCGGGGCAGTTGCCTGCTGCCCGCGCCGCTTCAAGGTCCGTTTATGCCTTGCGGGTCACTCGCGGATCAGTAAGCGCCGGACTTCTTGAAGTCCTTGAGGGCAGTATGCAGCAGCCCCTCGTCGTCCTTCGACAAGTCCTTGTTATCTTCGATGCGCTTGATCAGGTCAGCGTGCTTCGACTTCAGGAATTCGCGCATGCCCTTCTCGAACGGCAGCACCTGCGCGACTTCGAGATCGTCGAGGTAGCCGTTGTTCGCTGCGAACAGCGACACCGCCAGTTCCCACACCTGCAGCGGTTGATACTGCGGCTGCTTGAGCAGTTCCGTCACGCGGCGGCCGCGCTCGAGCTGCTTGCGGGTGGCTTCGTCGAGGTCCGAGGCAAACTGCGCGAATGCGGCCAGTTCACGGTACTGCGCAAGGTCGGTACGGATACCGCCCGACAGCTTCTTCACGACCTTCGTCTGAGCCGCACCGCCAACGCGCGAGACCGACACACCAGCATTAATCGCCGGGCGGATACCTGCGTTGAAAAGGTCGGTTTCGAGGAAGATCTGGCCGTCGGTAATCGAGATCACGTTCGTCGGCACGAATGCCGTCACGTCGCCTGCCTGCGTTTCGATGACCGGCAGTGCCGTCAACGAACCGCTCTTGCCCTTGACTTCGCCGTTCGTGAACTTCTCGACGTACTCTTCCGACACGCGAGCCGCGCGCTCCAGCAGACGCGAGTGCAGATAGAACACGTCACCCGGATACGCTTCGCGGCCCGGCGGGCGGCGCAGCAGCAGCGAGATCTGACGGTACGCCCAGGCTTGCTTGGTCAAGTCGTCGTAAATGATCAGCGCGTCCTGGCCACGATCGCGGAAGTATTCGCCCATCGTGCAGCCCGCATACGGTGCAAGGTATTGCGTCGCAGCCGATTCCGATGCCGAAGCCGAGACAACGATCGTGTAGGCCAACGCGCCGGTTTCTTCGAGCTTGCGCACCACGTTCATGATCGACGAAGCCTTCTGGCCGATCGCGACGTAGATACAGATCAGGTCCTTGCCCTTCTGGTTGATGATCGTGTCGACAGCCACTGCGGTCTTGCCGCACTGACGGTCGCCGATGATCAGCTCACGCTGGCCACGACCGATCGGCACCATGGCGTCGATCGACTTCAGACCGGTTTGCACCGGCTGCGACACCGACTTACGCCAGATCACGCCCGGAGCAATCTTTTCGATTGCGTCGGTCATCTTCGCGTTGATCGGGCCCTTACCGTCGATCGGGTTGCCGAGCGCGTCGACCACGCGGCCGACCAGTTCCGGGCCCACCGGGACTTCGAGAATGCGGCCCGTCGTCTTGACGATGTCGCCTTCCGAAATGTGTTCGTATTCACCCAGAATCACGGCGCCGACCGAGTCGCGCTCGAGGTTCAGCGCGAGACCGAAGGTATTGCCCGGGAATTCGAGCATTTCGCCTTGCATTGCTTCCGACAGGCCGTGGATACGCACGATACCGTCGGTCACGGAGATCACGGTGCCCTGGTTGCGAACGTCTGCGCTCGCTTCAAGGCCCTGGATCCGGCTCTTGATCAGCTCGCTGATCTCAGAGGGATTGAGTTGCATTATTCGCTCCTGATAGTCAATTCTGTTGCGTGCCAGCCGCGTAAGCGCTTCAGGCGGTCAAAGCCGTCTGCATGCTGGCGAGCCGCGCGCGGACCGAGGTATCGAGCACTTCGTCACCGACCGTCACGCGAACGCCGCCGATCAACGACGGGTCGACTTCAACCGTCGGCTTCAGTTTGCGCTTGAATCTGCGTTCGAGACTTGCGACGAGGTCGTTCAACTGCGCGCCTTCGAGCGGGAATGCGCTGACGACCAGCACATCGGCCGCCCCTTCGCGGGCATTTTTCAACTCTTCGAACTGCGTGGCGATTCCCGGCAGCAGTTGCAGACGATGATTGTCGACCAGCATCTGCACGAAATTCTTCGCCTGCGTGTTTTCCTTCAGCGGCGACTTCACCGCGGAGAGCAGCAGATCGCTGACCTGCGCGCGGCTCACTTTCGGGCTCGTGGCGACCGACAGCACTTCGGGCAGACGCGCAACCTGTGCCAGCTCCTGCACGAGCGTGGACCAGGCGGCGATGTCACCAGCTTCGGCCACGCCAAACAGCGCTTCTGCGTACGGACGGGCGATGGTTGCAAGTTCGGCCATGATCAGAGCTCAGCTTTCAGTTGATTCAGCAGGTCAGCGTGAGCTGCCTGGTCGACTTCGCGCTTCAGGATCTGCTCGGCGCCCTTCACAGCGAGTGCGGCCACTTCGCCGCGCAGCGCTTCACGCGCCTTCACGACTTGCTGCTCGGCGTCGGCCTTGGCCTGAGCAACGATGCGGGCTGCTTCGGCTTGTGCCTGGGCCTTGATTTCACCAGCTACTGATACTGCGCGCTTTTCGGCTTCAGCGATACGTTGCTGACCATCGTTGCGAGCCTGTGCCAGTTCCTGGTCGACGCGCTTGTGAGCAGCTTCGAGTTCCGCCTTGCCCTTTTCAGCGGCCGACAGACCGTCGGCGATCTTCTTCGAGCGCTCGTCGATGGCGTTGATCAGCGGCGGCCACACGAACTTCATCGTGAACCACGCGAGGATCAGGAACACGACCATTTGCGCAAACAGGGTTGCGTTGAGATTCACGGTGTTTCCTTAAACGTTGCGATATCGGAAATCGAAACGGTAAGGCGCTCATCGATTCTGTCGTCGATCAGCGCCCGAGTACCCGTTCCGCCCTGCGCCCTTATCCGTTATAGGTCAGGCGCAAACTTCCGAGGAACCTCAGCCTGCCAACTTCGACAGCAGCGGGTTCGCGAACGCAAACAGCATTGCCACACCAACGCCAATCAGAAACGCCGCATCGATCAGACCAGCCAACAGGAACATCTTGGTTTGCAGCGGGTTCATCAGTTCCGGCTGGCGGGCGCACGCTTCAATGTACTTGCCGCCCATCAGACCGATACCGATACAGGCGCCGATTGCACCCAGGCCGATGATGATGCCGATACCGATGGCGGTCAGACCCTGGATGTTGGCGATAAAAGCTTGCATGATCACTCCTTTGTGAAAAGACTTTGGAACTGGGATTTAATGGAAAACTAAAAACTAAAAACGAGTCTTCTGGTCGACACACCACGTTAGTGGGTGTCGTGCGCCTGACCGATGTACACCAGGGTCAGCATCATGAAAATGAACGCTTGCAGCAGGACGATCAGAATGTGGAAGATCGCCCAGACCGTACCCGCGATCACGTGACCGATGAAGCCGAGGACTGTAAGGTCCGCGCCGAAACCCCACATGCTGCCAAGCAGGGCAATCAGCAGGAACAGAAGTTCGCCGGCGTACATGTTGCCGAACAGCCGCATACCGAGCGAAACCGTTTTCGCGACGAACTCGATGATGTTCAGTGCGAGGTTCGGAATCCACAGCAGCGGATGCGCACCGAACGGCGCGGACAGCAGTTCATGCACGAAGCCGCCGGCGCCTTTGATCTTGAAGTTGTAGTAAATCATCAGCGCGAACACGCCGAGCGCGATGCCGAGCGTGCCGTTGAGGTCGGCGGTCGGCACGATGCGATGATGCGGAATGGCTTCGGAGAGACCCAGCCAGCCGATGACCCGACCCGGCAGGTCGACGGGGATGAAGTCGAGGGAGTTCATCAGCGCGACCCAGACGAACACGGTCAGCGCGAGGGGAGCGATGAATACACGGCTACCGTGGATCATCGACTTCGATTGATCTTCGACCATCTCGACCAGCATTTCGACTGCGCACTGGAAGCGGCCCGGCACGCCGGAAGTCGCCTTGCGGGCAGCGAGATGCAGAATCAGGATGGTGGCCAGACCGCAAACGATCGACCAGAAAAGGGTATCCAGATTCCACACGTGAATGTCGAAAATCGACGTCTGGTGTGCAGTGGAAAAATTCTGCAAGTGGTGCGCGATGTACTCGGACGGATCCAGAGCGCGCGTGCCTTCGCTAGCTGCCATATCGTTAATGCCACCCAAATTGTCGAAAATCGTCTCTGGCCATTCCCGCCGCAATACAGCATTGCGGGAACACGCCAACGCGGATCGTGTCGAATCCGCGCGTCTGATACTGACGCCGTGCGTCAGCCTCTATTCTTTTCTACTTCACCGCCAGGCCAGCGCGATCCAGTACGTCTTCAGCGCGATGAGGTAGGTCACGAGCAGCGGCACCCAGCGTACGTCGTGATACCAGAAAGCGATGGCAACAAACATCGCGATCGTGGCTCCCATCTTGAGCGCTTCGCCGATCATCCAGCTCATCACTGTTTCGGCGCCACTCAGCGTTCTCAGACGTGCCGCGAACATCGCACCCGGCACCCAGCAGATCGCCCCTCCCAGGAATGCGGACAGCGCAGCATCACCCGGCGGCTTGTAGAACAGCCACCACAACAGCGTCGCACCCAGGGACAAAACCATTTGCGCTGCCACGACCCGGAAAGGTGTAACGCGCGATGGACGACTCACGTTCGGACCAAACAGCTTTTCTGCTTCGGCCCGCGTGAGCGGAACGATATTGTTATCTTGCTGCTCGACATCCCCCGCATCGTCCTGCATTGCGTGCTGACCGGCGGACGCATCTGAAACGGAGCGTGCTGCGCGGTGTTCGTCGTGCCCTTCGTCCGGCGTCTTATTCGACGATTGAGCCACCATCGCAGTGTTCCGCAGAGTCCTGTTCAGCCCGCGAGCTTACGCAGCGTTTACGGGGTTGCCTAGCAAATAAATCCGGGCGATTGTAAGCGATAGTTGCAGGCAATTCAAGACTTTAAGTCGACCAATAACCCTCGTGAAACGAGCCTTCATGATGCGAAAAGTGGTCGTCTACGGCAGTAGACACTGGAACTGTAAGGCAGTCGCGGCAAGGCGAAATTGGCTTGCTTGAGTCATGTCTTGCGGGGTCTTTTGCGACGTCGTCAGACGCTGTTCTCGCGTGTCATAAATGCAACAGAAGCCAGCCGCCGACGATGCCGCTCGCGATCCAGAATGGCATCGAAAACAGATGGAATTGCAGCCACATGCCATGCTCTTTTGAAAGCCGCACGGCGATCAGATTGGCGAGCGAACCAATGGCAATACCGAAACCACCGACGCTCACACCGAACGCGAGCGCGCGCCAGTCTTTTGTGAACTCGGCGAGCATGATCGCTGCGGGAACGTTGCTGATGCCCTGAGACAGAATCGCACCGGCGGCATACGCGCGCAGCGGCGTCTGGAGCCCGAACTGTCCGATCACTTCATGCACCCAGGGCAGTGCGGCGACACTGCGCAGTACGATGAACATGAATACGAAGATCATCAGCAGCAGCCAGTCGATTTTCAGCACGATCTTGTTACGCCATAGCAGAAAACCGATTCCGACGCCGGCGACTCCGGCGCCGGCGTGATGCGCATCGGCGAGCAGCACAAAAGCGACGAACAGCAGCGCGGCGACGCCGACAAGCGGCCGGTCGACCGGATGCGGCTCCACATCTTTCGACAGATCGAGCGGGTTCGCCCGAAACGCCGCAGCCGTCAGCAGATAAAGCATCACCATCAGCGCGGCGCAAAGCGGCCCAAGCGCCCACACAAAGCGGATGAACGACACCCCGCTTGTTTGCCACAGGAACAGATTCTGCGGGTTGCCAAGAGGCGTCAGGATCGAGCCGGCGTTCACCGCGAATGCGATAAAAATGACGAGGCGCCGAATCGGCAACGGTGTCAGCTTGTGCAGCGAAAGCGCAAGCGGCACGACGACGAATAACGCAACGTCATTGGTCAGCAGCGTCGACAAGGTCGCCGCAAGGCCGATCATCAGATAGGCCAGTCCTCGTTCGGAGTGAATGCGATGCACGACACGATGCGCCATCCACATCAGGAATCCTGAAGATTCGACGGCCCTCGTCAATATCAGGAGTCCTGTCAGTGTCAAGACTGTCTGCCAGTCGACCAGCGCCGGCAGCGTGGTCCACGCGGATGCAGGCATTGTAGTGCGATCAGCGCAGCGACGAGCACGGACAACACCGGCTCTTTTGCGGCGAAAGCAAGCAGCCCGCGGAAGACTTTTCCAGGCGCCTTGGACGTGCGCTCCGCTACCGGCACGATTGCGGGCGTTCAGGCAGTTGCGTTGCCGCGAAGACGCACGAGGATGCCTTCGAGCGCATCGAGGTCACCGAAGTCGACGAGCACCTGCCCTCGTCCACGCCGGCCCAGCTTGATCTTCACTGTGGCGGCGAGGAGATCGGAGAGTTCCTCCTCCAGACGCCGCGTGTCACGACCGCCATCATTGCTCGCGCGCGCCTTCACGGCGGGCGCAGCCTTCGTCGTCGTGGTCACCAGCTTTTCGGTCTCACGCACCGACATCCTCTTGTTAACAACCTGATTCGCGAGCGTGATCTGCGTCGCGCCGTCGACGGCGAGCAGTGCGCGAGCGTGCCCCATGTCGAGATCGCCGGCCAGCAGCATGGTCTGCACAGGCGCCGCGAGATTCAGCAGGCGCAGCAGGTTCGACACCGCGCTACGCGAACGACCCACCGACTCCGCCGCCTGCTCATGCGTGAAATGGAATTCGTCGAGCAGACGCTGGATGCCCTGCGCTTCTTCCAGCGGATTCAGATCCTCGCGCTGGATGTTCTCGATAAGCGCCATGGCCGCGGCGACCTGGTCGGGCACCTCCTTCACCAGCACCGGCACTTCGTCGAGTCCGGCGAGACGTGCAGCGCGGAACCGACGCTCGCCGGCGATGATTTCGTACATGTCCGCCGATACCGGCCGCACGAGGATCGGTTGCATCAGCCCCTGCGCGCGAATGCTCGCGGCCAGTTCCTGCAATGCGCCTTCATCCATCCGCATACGCGGCTGATACTTTCCGGCCTGCAATTTGTCGAGAGGTAACACGTTGGGGGCGCCGTTGATCTTCACCGCTTCGGTGATATCCGCGCTTCCGCCCAGCAATGCCTCGAGCCCCCGGCCTAGTCCCTTCTTTCTAGCCACTGCGTTCATCGTGCTTCCTCGATCCGCCTTGAGTGCTGCCTTGTTCGCCACCTTGTTTCCCCACTCTACGTCCCTGTTCGCACGCTACAGCGCCCGCACCCGCTCGATCATTTCCGCACCAAACTGAACGTACGCCTGAGCGCCCCGCGACGCCCTGTCGAATACCACCCCCGGCAAGCCGTAGCTTGGCGCTTCCGCAAGGCGCACGTTGCGCGGGATCACGACATCAAACACCTTGTCACCAAAATGCTCTTTCAACTGGTCGGAGACCTGCTGCTGCAATGTGATGCGCGGATCGAACATCACGCGCAGCAAGCCAATCACCTTCAAATCGCGGTTCAGGTTCGCGTGCACCTGCTTGATCGTGTTGACGAGATCCGAGAGGCCTTCGAGCGCGAAGTACTCGCACTGCATCGGGATCACCACGCCATGGGCGGCGCACAGGCCGTTGAGCGTCAAAAGGGATAGCGCCGGAGGGCAGTCAATCAGCACAAAGTCGTAGTCACCGGCGACCAGCGCGAGTGCGTCTTTCAACTGGCGCTCGCGATTCTCAACGGTGACCAACTCTACTTCTGCGCCGGCAAGTTCGCGATTGGCCGGCAATACATCATACGAAACACCTTCGGGCTTCACGCGTGCATCCGCAACCGTGACGCCGTCCACCAGCACCTCATACACCGTGTTCTCGCATGCGGCCTTGTCGATGCCGCTGCCCATGGTGGCATTGCCCTGCGGATCCAGATCGATGAGCAGGACCCGCTGTCCCTGTGATACGAGGCTCGCGGCGAGATTGACTGCTGTCGTCGTCTTACCGACGCCGCCCTTCTGGTTCGCAACACAGAAGATCTTTGCCATCGTTGGTGTGTCCCTTTTGCCGCTTTGAGTGATTGGAATGACGGTGTTGCTTCAGTCAGACGCCCAGCGTTACTTCGACGAGGTGCCGCTCTGCATCGAGCGACGGTACTTTGAGCCGGATAACCTGATTCACGTGCGCGCCGGCTGGTAGCCGCTCTATCTCGCCGTCAGGACGTACACCCTTCATCGCCCAGATTGCGCCCTGCTCTGCGACGAGATGACGGGCCAGTGTAACGAAATCTGAGAGATCTGCGAACGCGCGCGACACGATTACACCGAATTTAGCCGGCACCTCGACCCCGGGCTTCAATGTTTCGACCCGTCCGGTCACGACCGACAGATTCGCGAGACCCAACTCGGCCTTGGCCTGGGACTGAAAGGCCGTCTTCTTATGAACGATGTCGTTCAGCGTGACGGTCCAGTCCGGCAGCACGATGGCGAGAACGATACCAGGCAATCCACCACCCGAGCCCACATCGAGCACCGACGAACGACCACGCCCGGCAAGGTGCGGCACGATCGAGAGGGAATCGAGAATGTGCTGGATCAGCATCTGCCGGGGATCACGGATCGCCGTCAGGTTGTACACCGCGTTCCATTTGGCGAGCAACGCGACATAGTCGAGCAGCTTTTCTTGCTGCTCGATGGCCAGATCGAGGTCGAGTTCGCGTGCGCCCTCAGCCAGCAGTGCGGCCAAAGACTCACGGGTGTCATTCCCGCCGAAGCTTCTTTGCCTTGCGGTCATTGGGCCACCGGCGTGCTGTCGGTGCCCTTGTCGGCCGGTTTCGTCGAGCGGCGCCCCAGGCCGCGTTTCAAATGAACCATCAGCAATGAAATAGCGGCCGGCGTGATGCCGGAAATACGCGACGCCTGCCCTATCGTCTCCGGCCGGAACTGCGTCAGCTTCTGACGCGCTTCAAACGACAGGCCGCGCACTTCGGCATAGTCCAGACCTTCCGGCAGGCGTGTATTTTCGTGCGCTTCGTTGCGCTCGATTTCGCCCGCTTGACGTTCGATGTAGCCCTGATATTTGACGCCAATCTCGATCTGTTCCTTGATCTGCGCCAAGAGAACATCGTCGTCGGCCAAGGCTTCGGTGGGCCCACAGTTCCCCTCGAGCAAACCGCAGACGCCGTCATACGTCACGCCAGGGCGCCGTAGCAGGTCGGCGAGGCTGTATTCGTGATCGATTGGCTTGCCGAGCAGCACTGTCGCTTCATCGGCCGATAAAGTCTTAGGATTGACCCACGTCGTGCGAAGGCGCACTGTTTCACGTGAAACAGCATCGCGCTTGCGACTGAATGCATCCCAGCGGGCGTCGTCCACCACCCCAAGTTCACGACCGATCTCTGTCAAACGCATATCAGCGTTGTCTTCACGGAGACTCAATCGATATTCGGCCCGGCTGGTGAACATCCGGTACGGCTCTGACACGCCGCGCGTCACCAGATCATCGACCAGCACGCCGAGATAAGCCTGATCCCGGCGTGGACACCAGGCGTCCTTGCCTTGCACCTGCAAACCCGCGTTGATACCCGCGAGCAACCCTTGGGCGGCCGCTTCCTCGTAGCCCGTCGTGCCATTGATCTGGCCGGCGAAGAACAAACCGTCGATTACCTTGGTTTCCAACGAAGCCTTTAGCCCGCGAGGATCGAAGTAGTCGTATTCAATCGCATATCCGGGGCGCAGGATATGCGCGTGCTCCAGCCCGCGCATCGAGCGCACGAGTTCCAGTTGCACATCAAACGGTAGGCTCGTCGAGATGCCGTTCGGATAAAACTCGTTGGTCGTCAGCCCTTCCGGCTCCAGGAAGATCTGGTGCGACTCCTTCGAGGCGAACCGATGAATCTTGTCCTCGATCGACGGGCAATACCGGGGCCCTACCCCTTCGATCACGCCCGTGTACATTGGCGACCGATCGAGACCGCCGCGAATGATGTCATGCGTGCGCTCGTTCGTGTGCGTCACCCAGCACGGCACCTGTCGCGGGTGTTGCTCGACGCGGCCGAGAAAGGAAAACACCGGCACCGGATCCAGATCGCCGGGTTGCTCTTCAAGCTTCGAGAAATCGATCGTACGGCCATCAATCCGCGGCGGCGTACCCGTTTTGAGCCGCCCCTGCGGCAGCTTCAACTCCTTCAGCCGTGCGGACAACGACACAGCAGCAGGATCACCTGCTCGCCCGCCGGTATAGTTGTTGAGACCGACGTGAATCTTGCCGTCCAGAAACGTCCCGGCAGTAAGCACCACAGCGCGAGAGCGGAAACGAATCCCGACCTGCGTCACTGCTCCCACCACGCGATCGCCTTCCACCATCAGATCATCGACCGCCTGCTGGAACAGCCACAGGTTCGGCTGATTCTCCAGACGATGTCGGATAGCCTGCTTGTAAAGCAGACGATCGGCCTGTGCACGCGTTGCGCGAACCGCCGGCCCCTTCGACGAATTGAGAATGCGGAACTGAATGCCGCCCTCGTCGGTTGCAGCAGCCATTGCGCCGCCCAGCGCATCGACTTCCTTGACCAGATGGCCCTTGCCAATGCCGCCGATCGACGGATTGCAACTCATCTGACCGAGGGTCTCGATGTTGTGCGTCAGCAGGAGCGTTTTTGCGCCCATGCGTGCGGAAGCCAGTGCGGCTTCGGTGCCGGCATGACCGCCGCCGACAACAATTACGTCAAACTCTGTGGGATAAAGCATCGCGGATCTCACGCCGAGTGCGCCGCGTGAGCCTTTCTGAGGAAAATGTATGGGCGAATTATAACGGGTTCGCTTTTGGCCCGAATTTCGTCCGTTCGGCCAACAACAAAAAAGCGGTGTGTTTCACGTGAAACACACCGCTTTAACGAGACCGACAGAAGCGCTTCGAGAGACCTACGCGACCTTTTTCGCCAATCCCAGATACGTCTCGATGACCCGCGGATTCTGCGCAAGATCCGCGGCGGCGCCCTCGAGCGCAAGTTCGCCGGTCTCCAGCACGTATCCGTAGTCAGATATCTGCAGCGCCGCACGCGCGTTCTGTTCGATCAGCAAGGTGGCGACGCCCGTTTGCCGGAGCGCGCTGATGATATGAAAGATCTCCTTCACGATCAGCGGCGCAAGCCCGAGACTCGGCTCATCCAGCATCAACAGATCCGGCTTGCCCATCAGCGCCCGGCCCACCGCCAGCATCTGCCGCTCCCCACCCGACAACGTGCCAGCGGCCTGTTTCCGCCGCTCATTCAACCGGGGAAACAGTGTGAACACCGACTCAAGCTGATCCAGGTAGTTGCGCTCGCCCGCGCGCTTGCGGCGATACGCGCCAAGCACCAGATTGTCCTCGACGGTCATCGTCGAAAACAGCTCGCGCTTTTCCGGCACAAGGCACATTCCACGCGCAACTCGTTTTTCGACCGGCACAGCACTAACGTCTTCACCTCGGTAGACGATCGCGCCCTTCGCGTGTCCGATCACCGGCAGCGCCCCCATGATCGCGTTGAGCAGCGTGGACTTGCCCGCGCCGTTCGGTCCGATCACCGAAACGATCTGTCCGGGCCGCACCTTGATGCCAGCACCGTGCAATGCCTCAACCTTTCCGTAACGAACAGACAACCCCGTAACGTCAAGAATCGGCGTGGCGGAATCCGCCGTTGTACCCTGCGTCATCATTCCACCCCGCCAAGATAGGCTTCCAGCACTGCAGGATCCTTCTGCACATCCTGCGGCAGACCTTCCGCGATCCGTGTCCCAAACTCCATCACCACCAGCCGATCGGTCAGGTTCATCACAAAATCCATGTCGTGTTCGACCAGCAGCACGCTCATCCCCTCTTCTTTCAGCTTCCGCAACAGGACGGCCAGTTGTTGCTTTTCCTGATATCGGAGTCCTGCCGCTGGCTCGTCGAGCAGAAGCAGCGTCGGATCGCAGCACAGCGCTCGGGCGATTTCCAGAATCCGCTGCTTCCCGAGCGCAAGACTCCCGGCTTCGTCATACATATGCTGCTCGAGGCCCACGCGACGGATCTGTCTCGCCGCTTCCGCCATCAGTCGTGCCTCCTCCGCTCCGTTGAGCCTTGCGACGCTGCGCCAGACGCCTGCGTGGCCACGCAGATGTGCGCCGATCGCAACGTTCTCGAGCACGGTCATACCGGGAAGAAGCTTGACGTGCTGGAACGTGCGCCCGATGCCGCGCCTCACGATGTCACGTGACGTCAGCGAATCGATCCGTTCTCCGCGGAAGCTGATTTCTCCACCGGTCGACTGCAAGACGCCTGTGACGAGGTTGAACGTTGTCGACTTGCCCGCGCCGTTAGGGCCGATCAGTCCGATGATCTGACCAGCCTTCACCTCGAAGCTGACGTCATTCACTGCGACAAGCCCGCCGAACTGCTTGCGCGCCTTGTTGACCGTCAAAAGCGTCTCTCCCGCTGCCGGCTTGCTGCGCTGCGGCAATGGCTCGGCATCGTCCGGCACATGTGCGCGCGGGCCGCGTGGAAAGAACCGTGCGACAAACGGCCAGACGCCCTGCCGCGCGTACTGCAGCAGTAGCACCATCAGAATGCCGAAGACGATCACTTCGAAATTGCCATTCTCGCCGAGCAGCTTCGGCAACAGCGTTTGCAGATAGTCCTGCAGCACGGTCAGAATCGTCGCGCCGAGCACCGCACCCCAAACGTGAGACACCCCGCCAACCACCGCCATGAACAGGAACTCGATGCCGTGATTCAGGCCGAATGGCGTCGGGTTCACGGCTCGCTGCAGATGGGCGTACAGAAAGCCGGAAATCGCCGCGAGAACCGCCGCGTAGACAAAGATCACCACGCGCATCCACGCGGTGTTGACGCCCATCGCCTCAGCCATCGAGCCGCCCCCGCGCAGCGCCCGAATCGCGCGCCCCGGCCGGCTATTAAGCAGATTCTGAACAGAGATCACCGCGCCGAGCACGACAATCCAGATCAGGTAATAAATATGCCGGCCCGATTCCAGATTGATGCCAAATACGTTTAGCACCGGGATACCGTTGATGCCATCGTACTTGCCGAGCATGTCGAGATTGCCGAACAGGAAGAACAGCGCGAGCCCCCACGCGATTGTTCCGAGCGGCAGGAAGTGTCCCGACAACCGCATCGTCACTGCCCCGAGCACGAGCGCAATCAAGCCCGTCAGCACGACACCCGCGATCAGCGCGAGCCATGGCGAGACGCCGAACTGCGTCGTCAGATACGCCGTCGTATAGGCGCCGACACCGACGAACGCCGCCTGCCCAAAGCTCGTCATCCCGCCGATGCCGGTCAGGAGCACGAGTCCGATGGCAACGATGGAATACAGTCCGATGTAGTTGAGCAGCGTGACCCAGTACTCCGGTACGCGAATCGGCTGCGGCATGACAGGCAGCGCAAACAGCACCACGAGGAACAGCCAGAAGAATCTGTTTTGCATGATCCGTTTCATCGTGTCACTCCTCCTCCTCTTCCGCGTGCGGACTCGCCAGGCTGCGCCACAGCAACACCGGGATGATCAACGTGAACACGATCACTTCCTTATACGCACTCGCCCAGAACGAGGAATACGACTCCAGCAGGCCGACGAGAATCGAGCCGGCCGCCGCCAGCGGATAGCTGACGAGACCTCCGATAATCGCGCCGACGAAGCCCTTAAGGCCGATCAGGAAACCTGAGTCGTAGTAGATAGTGGTGAGCGGCGCGACGAGGATGCCGCACAGCACGCCAAGACCTGCTGCAAGCGTGAACGCAAGCCGCCCGGCCTGCGTCGTGCCGATGCCGACGAGACGCGCGCCGAGCCGGTTCACCGAAGTCGCACGCAAGGCCTTGCCGGAGATCGAACGGTCGAAATACAGGTAGAGCGCCGCGATCAGCACGATCGCCGTGCCGACCACCCACAGGCTCTGGCCCGAAACCGCCAGGCTGCCGATATTGAAGCTGGCGTCGGAGAACGCCGTAGTGCGTGAACCTTCCGCGCCGAACATCACGAGCCCGAGGCCCACCATCGCGAAGTGCACGGCGACCGCGACGATCAGCAACAACAGCGTCGTCGCTTCGGCGATCGGTTCATACACGAGCCGGTACACGAATGGCCCCATCGGAATCACGATCAGGAGCGTGAGCGCGATCTGCACGATCATGGGCAGCGGCTGCATGAATACGCCGCGCGTGATCGCACACACCGCAATGGGAAACAGAAGGTACTTGCCCGCCAGCGTGACAAGCGTGCGCGGCGCATGACGACGCCGCTCCGGATGCCGCACCAGCCCTGCCGTCTCGACGACAAAGCATGCCGCGCCCATCGCCATCAGCAACCAGCAGGTCGCCGGAAATTTCTGCGACTGCAGTGCGGCGAGCGTCAGTGCGCCGTATGAAACGAACTCACCCTGCGGGATGAAGATCACCCGCGTCACGGAAAACACCAGCACCAGCGCAAGCGCGAGCAACGCGTAGATTGCGCCGGTCGTGATCCCGTCCTGAGCGAGGATCGCCGCTATTGATAGATCCATACTTCCCCTGGAACGTCGTAATCGAAACCGGAAAACGGCCTTGTCTTCGGAGTGAGTGGTTCACCCCTGCCCTGAAACGCGACCGCCGCGCCCGAGTAAGGCGCGGCGGTCGTTGCTATTGTCATCGAACAGAATGTCGAAGCGGCGTCGCCACCGCTGCGTGCGCGAGAGGCGCGTGCTTTTTTAGTCGTTCTGAAGCTTCCACCTGCCGTCGACGATCTCGACCATCACGCGAGCGCGATCATCGAGGCCGTTGTGATCGGTCGTCGTGGTGTTCATGATGCCGTGCGCAACCGGCAGGTCTTTCAGGTTTTCCAGCGAAGCACGCAGCGCTTCACGGAACGCCTCGGTGCCGGGCTGCCCTTTCTTCAGCGCCTCGGGAATCGCCCGCTGCAGCATCTGGCCGGCGTCCCATGCGTGCCCGCCGAACGTCGACAGCGTGCCTGCTCCGTAGGCCTTCTCGTAGGCGCTCTTGTACGCTTCCGACGACTTCTTCACCGGGTTCGAATCCGGCAGTTGCTCGGTCACGAGGATCGGGCCAACCGGCAGCAGTTCGCCTTCGCAATCCTTGCCGCACACGCGCAGGAAGTCATTGTTCGCCACGCCGTGCGTCTGGTAGATCTTGCCCTTGTAGCCGCGCTCCTTCAGCGTCTTCGCAGGCAAGGCAGCCGGCGTGCCTGAGCCGGCGATCAGCACTGCGTCCGGGTTCGAGGCGACGATCTTCAGCACCTGGCCTGTCACCGATGCATCCGTGCGGTTGTAGCGCTCATTCGACACCAGCTTCAGATGGTGCGCATTCGCGGCCGCATTGAACACGGTGTACCAGTTCTCGCCATACGCGTCCGAAAAGCCGATGAAGCCGACCGTCTTGACGCCATGCTTCTCCATGTACGCGGCGATCGCGTTGGCCATCAGGCTGTCGTTCTGCGGCGTCTTGAATGCCCAGGCGCGTTTGGCGTCCATCGGCGAGATGATCGCCGCCGAGGCCGCCATCGAGATCATCGGAGTCTTCCCTTGCGAAGCAGCGTCGAGCATCGCGAGCGAATTCGGCGTCACGGTCGAGCCGATGATTGCGTCGACGTGATCCTCATCGATCAGCTTGCGTGTGTTCTGCACGGCATGGCTGGTATCGGACGCATCGTCCAGCACGATGTACTCCACGCTCTTGCCGCCGATCTCCTTCGGCAGCAACGCGATCGTGTTCTTCTCGGGAATCCCGAGCGATGCCGCCGGCCCCGTCGCCGACAATGTCACACCGATCTTCACCTGCGCGCTCGCCGCGGTCGCACCGCACAGCAGCGCCGCTGCGAGGCCTGCGCGCACCCATTTCCTTGTCGTTTTCATTGCCTGTCTCCAAACGCTTTGTCGCGTATCGTGTGATCCGGCTCGCGGGCCGGGCTTCTGAATCTAGTTTTCGGCTTTCGGCATGCCTAGCATGGTTTTCCCTGCTCGACGAAAATCGCCTCGGCACTTGTGTACGACTCCCCTGCTGCTCGCGCCACGCTCATGGCGCAAGTGCATTTCACGCAGCCAGAAAAAAAGGCACGTCCAACTGCACGTGCCTTTCTTCTGCTGTTCACATCGCTATCTCGCCTTCGCTTAATCAGTGGCCAGCTTCCACTTGCCGTCGACGACCTCGACCATCACGCGCGCCCGTTGATCGAGGCCCGAATGGTCGTTTGCGCTCATGTTGAAGATGCCGTGTGAAGCGGGCATGTCCCTCGTGTCTTCGAGCGCTGCGCGCAACGCTTCACGGAACGCCGGCGTGCCTGGCTGGCCTTTCTTAAGTGCAATCGGGATCGCGCGCTGCAAAAGCAGGCCTGCGTCCCATGCGTGACCGCCGAAGGTCGATACCGAGCCCGCCCCATACACGGCCTCATACGCGCGCTTGTAGGACAGCGCGGGTTTCTTTACGGAGTTCGAATCAGGCAGCTGGTCGGCAACCAGCAGCGGGCCGGCAGGCAGATAGGTGCCCTCGCAATCCTTGCCGCACACGCGCAGGAAGTCGTTATTCGCGACGCCGTGTGTCTGGTAGTACTTGCCCTTGTAACCCCGTTCTTTTAGCGTCTTCTGCGGCAATGCGGCCGGCGTGCCGGCGCCGGCGATCAGCACGGCATCCGGGTTCTGAGACATCATCTTGAGCACCTGCCCCGTCACCGACGCGTCGTTGCGCGCAAAGCGCTCGCTCGCGACGATCTTGATTTTCGCGAGATCCGCAGCCTTGCTGAACTCCTTGAACCAGCTCTCGCCGTACGCGTCCGAGAAGCCGATGAAGGCCACCGTCTTCACGCCGTGATTCGACATGTGCTGCGCGATCGCCGTGGCCATCAGGATGTCGTTCTGCGGCGTTTTCAAGACCCATGCGCGCTTTGCATCCATCGGTTCGACGATCGACGCAGCCGCGGCCATCGAAATCATCGGCGTGGACGTTTCGGAGGCGACATCGATCATGGCGAGCGAGTTCGGCACCACTGTCGAGCCGACCATCGCGTCGACGTGGTCTTCGCTTGTGAGCTTGCGGGCGTTCTTGACGGCCTGGGTGGAATCGGTGGCATCGTCGAGTACGATGTAGTCGATTTTCTGCCCGGCGACTTCCTTCGGCAGCAACGCGATCGTGTTCTTCTCCGGAATACCGAGCGAGGCCGCCGGACCGGTTGCCGACACGGTAACGCCGATTTTCACATCTGCCCATGCATGGCTGCTCCATGCCGCCGTGACGCCAACCGCGACGCTCGCCGCGCTAATCCACCGCATTGCCGACTTCATTCCGCTCCTCTGTCGCCCCGTGTTATCCGCGCTCATTTGCGTGGCTTATTTGCGTGACTTAAATTCGTCGATTAAAACGCCGACCACGCGGTCGGCGAATGGCGAGTTTAGCGGACGCGAGCCACGCGCGGCAAGCGTTTTGCAAGCATCTGCGAGGCCGAAATCCGGCCGCAAAAGCGCAATGAAAAGGTGTGGGAATTAACTTGAGAAAAGCGAAAAAATGGATCAGGAATTGCGAAGGCACAAATAAAAAGCGCTGTTGGATATCAATCCAACAGCGCTTTCGTCTTGGGCACTTTGTGCCTCATGTCTCCTCGTTCTCCACCTGCAAATTTCGTGTTGCCGGTGCTTCAGAACTGCGTGAAGATTAAACAACCCTGATTCACCAGACAACTAGCATTTACCCTAGTGGTGCAGCGCAGCACCAAATTGGGGCGCAATTATGCGTCTAAAAGCGAGTCTGCCAACTGTCATGAAGCGCGACTACAGATTCAATTAATCTGGATATCGAATCAATTTACAACGTCACGCCCGCAGCGGCCGGACACGCGCAATGATCTCCCCGACGATACCGCGCCGGAACGCCAGCACGCACGCAATGAAAATCAACCCGGTAACGATCGTCGCCGACTCGCCAAGCGAGTTGAACCAGTCCACCCCCGTCAGCGACGCCAGCGACGCACCGATATCGCCGAGCCGATCTTCGAGCGCCACGATCAGCGCCGCACCCAGCAGCGGCCCGAACAGCGTGCCCATCCCGCCCACGAGCGTCATCAGAACCACCAGCCCCGACATCGTCCAGTACGCGTCCCCGAGTGTCTCGAAGCCAAGCACCAGCACCTTCATCGAACCCGCGAGACCCGCAAGCCCCGCGGACAGAATGAAGGCGAGCAGCTTGAAGCGATCGGTGTCGTAGCCAAGCGAGATCGCGCGCGGCTCGTTCTCCTTGATCGCGATCAGCACCTGGCCAAACGGCGAATGCACGATCCGCACGATCAGCAGGAATGCCAGCACCATCACGACCAGCACGACGTAGTACAGCGTCAGATCCGGAACGAGGCTGAGCGCGCCGAACAGCTTGCCGCGCGGCACGCCTTGCAGGCCGTCTTCGCCATGCGTGAACGGCGCCTGCAGAAACACGAAGTACACCAGCTGCGCGAGCGCCAGCGTCACCATGGCGAAGTAGATGCCCTGCCGCCGGATCGCGAACAGTCCGACGACAAGCCCCAGCATCGTCGCCGCAGCGGTTCCTGCGAGCACGCCCAGTTCCGGTGACAAGCCGAGTGTCTGGATTGCATAGCCGGTGGTGTACCCGGCGCTCGCGAGAAACATCGCGTGACCGAACGACAGCAGTCCCGTGTAGCCGATCAACAGATTGAATGCTGCCGCGAAGAGTGCAAAGCACAGCACCTTCATCACGAACACCGGATAGGCGCCGACGAACGGCGCGACGATGAGCGCGATCAGCAGCAGACCGTAAAGCGCTTTTCTCTGCATCATTTTTCCTTGCCGAAGAGGCCCGCCGGACGCACCAGCAGGACGAGCGCCATGATCACGAAGACGACGGTCGCCGACGCTTCCGGATAGAACACGCGCGTGAGCCCTTCGATCACACCGAGCATAAGGCCGGTGAGGATCGAACCCATGATCGAGCCCATCCCGCCGATCACGACGACGGCGAACACGGTAATGATCATCGGCTGGCCCATCAACGGCGACACCTGGATCACCGGTGCGGCGAGCACGCCCGCAAACGCCGCGAGTGCGACGCCGAAGCCGTAGGTGAGCGTCACCATCACCGGCACGTTGACGCCGAATGCCTCGACCAGCTTCGGGTTTTCCGTGCCTGCACGCAGATAGGCGCCAAGCCGCGTCTTTTCGATGACAAACCACGTCGCGAAACAGACGAGCAGCGACGCCAGCACAACCCACGCCCGATAGTTAGGCAGAAACATGAAGCCGAGGTTGGTCGCGCCCGACAACGCCGATGGCACGTCATACGGTTGTCCGGACGAACCATAGATCGAGCGGAACACGCCTTCGACGACGAGCGTCAGACCGAACGTGAGCAACAGCCCATAGAGGTGATCGAGCCGGTACAGCCAGCGCAGCATCGTCCGCTCGACGAAGACACCGAACAGCCCGACGACGAGCGGTGCGAGCACCAGCATCACCCAGTAAGGCATGCCGAAATACGACAGGCCCATCCACGTGAGCATCGCGCCGAGCATGAACAACGCTCCGTGGGCAAAGTTGATCACGTTGAGCAGGCCGAAGATCACCGCAAGGCCGAGGCTCAGAATCGCGTAGAACGAGCCGTTCACGAGCCCGAGCAGCAACTGGCTCAGCATCGCCGGCAGGGGAATGCCAAAGATATCCATTAAACCCGTCGTCCAGTTGAGATCGTTAGACGCGCGAACCGGTCGGCGCGCGCGGGCCGTCGGGCGTCAGCATGCATCCCGCTTGCGCGGGACACTCGCGACGGTTCCGTCAGCCGCGCCCGCGACACGGCGGGCGTCAGCCGACGCTTACTTCCACAACGCGCAGCGCGACTCCGCCTTGGTGCCGAACGCCTGCTCGCCGGGGATGGTCGCGGTGATCTTGTAGTAGTCCCACGGCTCCTTCGATTCCGCCGGCGTCTTCACCTGCATCAGGTACATGTCGTGGATCATGCTGCCATCCTGACGGATATAGCCCTTCGCATAGAAGTCGTCGATCTTCTGCTTCTTCAGTTGGGCCATCACCTTGTCGGGATCCGTCGAGCCAACCGTCTGCACCGCCTTCAGGTAAGTCGTCGTCGCGGAATAGTCGGCGGCCTGCAGGCTGGATGGCATCTTCTTCATCTTGTCGAAGTACCGCTCCGCCCACTTGCGCGTGTTGGCGTCCTTGTTCCAGTACCAGCTGTCGGTCAGCACGAGGCCTTGTGTCGTCTCGAGACCCAGGCTGTGGATGTCGTCGATAAACACGAGCAAGGCTGCGATCTTCATCGACTTCGTCACGCCGAACTCCTTCGCAGCCTTGATCGAATTGATCGTGTCCCCTCCGGCATTCGCAAGGCCGAGCACCTGCGCCTTCGATCCCTGCGCCTGCAACAGGAACGACGAGAAGTCCGAGGCCGACAGCGGATGCCGCACCGCGCCGAGCACCTGGCCGCCACTCACCTTCACCACATCCGACGTGTTCTTTTCGAGCGCCTTGCCGAACGCGTAGTCAGCCGTCAAGAAGTACCACGTCTTGCCGCCCTGCTTGGTCACCGCGGAACCCGTGCCCTTGGCAAGCGCCATCGTGTCGTAGGCGTAGTGAACCGTGTACGGCGTGCACTGCTCGTTGGTCAGGGTATCAGCGCCCGCGCCGATGTTGATGTACGGAATCTTCTTTTCGCCGGCGACCTGGCTGGTCGAAAGCGCCGTCGCCGAATTCGTGCCGCCGATGATCGCGTTGACGCCATCGCGATCGATCCATTCACGTGCACGCGATGCCGCGATGTCCGCCTTGTTCTGGTGATCGGCATACACGACGGTGATCGGCTTGCCGTTCACCTTGCCGCCGAAGTCGGCGACTGCCATGCGGATCGCTTCGAGCCCGCCCGGGCCGTCGATGTCCGCATAGAGGCCCGACATGTCTGTGATGAAACCGATCTTCACGGCATCGTCGGCTGCCCACGCGTTGCCCATCGTCAGTGCGGCGCCTGCGGCTGCCGCGAAGCAGAACGACGAAAGTCGCGCGAGTGTCTTCATTTTCATTCCCGTCTCCTTGGTTCCCTACATTGTTATCAGAGGCAATGCGGCGTTCGGTTTAGACGCCCAGCAGATCGTGCAGAACCGGCATCTTGCTTTCCAGTTCCCCTGCGCCGAAATGCTCGACGATACGGCCGTGTTCCATCACGTAAAAACGGTCAGCGAGCGGCGCCGCAAACCGGAAATTCTGTTCGACCATCACGATCGTGTAGCCGCGCGACTTCAGCGTCATGATCATGCGTGCGAGTGCCTGCACGATGACGGGTGCGAGGCCTTCGGAGATCTCATCGAGCAGCAGCAGGTTCGCACCCGTGCGCAGAATGCGCGCGACCGCCAGCATCTGCTGCTCGCCACCCGAAAGACGCGTGCCCTGACTTGCACGTCGCTCCTTCAGGTTCGGAAACATCGAATAGATTTCTTCGAGCGACATCGTGTGCGCAGCGTCGCCGACAGGCGGCGGCAACAGCAGGTTTTCCTCGCACGACAGGCTCGAAAAGATGCCGCGCTCTTCAGGGCAATAGCCGATGCCGCAGTGGGCTATCTTGTGCGTGGGCATCGCGATCGTTTCACGGCCGGCGATCTGGATCGAGCCGGTGCGGCGACCGGTCAGGCCCATGATTGCACGCATCGTCGTCGTGCGGCCCGCGCCGTTGCGACCCAGCAGTGTGACGACTTCCCCCGGGTTCACCGTCAGGTCGACGCCATGCAGAATGTGGGATTCGCCATACCACGCTTGCAGACCGGCAATCTCCAGCGCGGGCACGACGCCCGCCGCGTCGCTCACTTCGGCGCTCTCGCGCTCCGCAATCGTATTCATGCGTGCGCTCCGGCAAGGGTGGCGTCGGCACTGCCCATATAGGCCTGCATCACGAGCGGATTCTTCGACACGTCGGCATAGCTGCCTTCGGCGAGTACTTCACCGCGTTGCAGGACCGTAATGGTGTCGGAAATGCCGGCGATGACATTCATGTTGTGTTCGACCATCAGGATCGTGCGGCCGGCCGATACTTTCTTGATGAGCGCGGTGACCCGATCGACATCCTCGTGACCCATGCCCTGGGTCGGTTCGTCGAGCAGCATCAGTTCGGGCTCCATCGCGAGCGTCGTGGCGATTTCGAGCGCGCGCTTGCGGCCGTATGACAGCTCGACGGTCGGTGTATCGGCGAAATCCGTCAGGCCGACCTGGGTGAGCAGGTCCATCGCGCGGTCGTCGAGTTGCCGCAGCGTGCGCTCGCTCTTCCAGAAGTGAAACGCGGTGCCGAGCGAGCGTTGCAGCCCGATGCGCACGTTCTGCAATGCTGTCAGATGCGGAAATACGGCGGAAATCTGAAACGACCGGATGATGCCGCGCCGCGCGATCTGCGCCGGACGCTCACCTGTGATATCGACGCCGTTGAATACGATCTGTCCCGCTGTCGGTTCGAGAAACTTTGTCAGCAGGTTGAAGCAGGTTGTCTTGCCCGCGCCATTCGGGCCGATCAACGCATGGATGGAACCACGGCATACGCGCAGGTTCACACCGCTCACAGCGGTAAACCCCTTGAATTCCCTGGTCAGCCCGCGCGTTTCGAGAATCGTGTCGCCGAGAATCATGTTCCCTTCCATACGGAGTAAGGCGAACCACTACGATCTTCCGCGCATGAGGCTGCGCGACGTTTTATGACGACACCCCCGTGTCGCTCGTTGCGTGGTGCACCAATCCGGACGGTAATCCATCCCGCACCACGCAGCACGGATGCCATTGTCTCGCCAATGATGCAGCGCATTCATTGGGATTTGCACTTAGTGTTTTATGCGCACCCGTCACAGGAATTACGCATGACCATTGCGTGTCATGCAATTGACACCGACGGCGGACGGTGCGTCTCCGTTTCGAGACCGGCAAGACGCGCGCGACGATCCGCGCGGATCATGTCGCTTGCGCGCTCGGCGATCATGAGGGTCGGCGAGTTCGTATTGCCCGACGTGATGTTGGGCATGACTGATGCGTCGACGACACGCAATCCATCGACACCGATCACGCGCAGCCTGCTATCAACTACCGCCCCGGGGTCGTCGACGCTGCCCATGCGGCAGGTGCCCACCGGATGAAAGATCGTCGTGCCCACATTGCCTGCCGCCTGCTGCAGTTCTTCTTCCGTCTGGAACTGGATACCGGGCAGGATTTCTTCTGGCCGATAACGGGCAAGCGCGGGCGCCGCGGCGATGCGTCGTGTAAGCCGCAACGCGTTGACGGCAACGTGACGGTCGTAGTCGGTCGAGAGGTAGTTCGGAGCGATCAACGGGGGCGCATTCGGATCGCGCGATTCGATGTGGATGCTGCCGCGCGAAGTCGGACGAAGATGACACACCGATGCGGTGAACGCATTGAAGCGATGCAACGGCTCGCCGAAACGATCGAGCGACAGCGGCTGCACGTGATACTCGAGATCGGGGCGCGTGAGCGAAGGGTCCCCGGTATCGGACTTCGCGAACGCGCCCAGTTGCGAAGGCGCCATCGACATCGGTCCGCTCTGCGTCAGCAGGTACTGCAGGCCGATCATTAGTTTGCCCCACCAGTGCGCAGACGCCGTGTTGAGCGTACGCACGCCGTCGACCTTGTACGCCATACGCAGCTGAAGATGATCCTGCAGATTTTCGCCGACGCCACGCAGATCGTGCACGACGTCCACGCCAAGATTCTGCAGACGCGCGCCGTTACCGATGCCGGACAGTTCGAGCAGTTGTGGCGAGTTGACGGCGCCCGCACTCAGCACGACTTCGCAGCGCGCTTTCGCGAAGTAGTCGGTGCCGCCGCCGCGGTACTCGACGCCGATACAGCGACGGTTTTCGAAGACGAGTCTCTCTGTCACCGCGCCGGTGATGACCGTGAGATTCGGACGTTGTTGTGCGGGACGCAGAAAGGCCTTCGAGGCATTCCAGCGGATGCCGCGCTTCTGGTTGACATCGAAGTAGCCGACGCCGGTGTTGTCGCCGCGGTTGAAGTCATCGGTGGCGGGGATGCCGGTTTGCTGCGCGGCCTGCGCGAAGCTCTCGAGGATCTTCCACTTCAGGCGCTGTTTCTCTACGCGCCAGGGACCGCCTGCGCCATGCGATTCGCTGGCGCCGCCGTGATAGTCCTCGCTGCGTTTGAAGATGGGAAGGACGGAGTCCCATGCCCACGATGGGTCGTCAACCAGGCGCGCCCATTCGTCGTAGTCTTCGCGCTGACCGCGCATGTAGATCATGCCGTTGATCGATGAACTACCGCCCAGCACGCGTCCGCGTGGGTATGACAATGCGCGGCCGTTCAGCCCCGGTTCTTCGCGGGTTTTGTAGAGCCAGTCCGTGCGCGGGTTGCCTATGCAGTAGAGGTAGCCTACCGGGACGTGGATCCAGTGGTAGTCGTCCTTGCCGCCGGCTTCCAGAAGCAGCACGGTTACCTTCGGGTCTTCCGTCAGGCGGTTGGCGAGCACGCAGCCTGCTGTGCCTGCACCTATTACGATGTAGTCGTATTCGCCTTCCAGCGTGCGGTTTTTGCCCGCTTCCTGCTTTGTCGTACTCACCCTCTGTCTCCTTGACGGGCCGCCGTTCGCGGCATTCGTGTTCGGGTTTTTTTCTGGTTTGCTTTTTTTGTTGGCCTTTCCTTGAATTGTTAGTGGTCTATTAGCGTTGCCCCTGTGCGGGGCGGCACCTACTTTTCTTTGTCCTTGCCAAAGAAAAGTAGGCAAAAGAAAGGCGCCGAAAACGTATCTCTTCCCGATGTGTGACTAACCGGGGATGGCACCCCATGAAGTGTCGTCCTCGCACAGATACGACATTGGTCCGACGCCAGACGATCCCTCGCACAGCACACTCAGTGACAAGGCACTCATCCATTCGACTCCGCGCTACGCGCGTCGCCGGGCGGTATAACACCTTCTGCATGCTCCGTTGCTATACATCCCACCGTACGTGACTCACAATCACACCACCCCGCGCCAGGCACTGTCATCGTCGCCCTGCGCACAACACGTCCGCCCTCGCCATCCCCCGAAAAACCCGTCCCCGACGCACGCAGTGCGGAGTCCGATGGATGAGTGCCTTGTCACAAAGTGTGCTGTGCGAGGGATGGTCTGGCGTCGGACCAATGCCGTATCTGTGCGAGGACGACACTTCATGGGGTGCCATCCCCGGTTAGTCACACATCGGGAAGAGATACGTTTTCGGCGCCTTTCTTTTGCCTACTTTTCTTTGGCAAGGACAAAGAAAAGTAGGTGCCGCCCCGCACAGGGGCAACGCTAATAGACCACTAACATTTCAAGGAAAGGCCAACAAACAACAACGAAACCTTTACTTAGCCACCGGCATGGTGAACTCAGCCCCCTTGGCAATACTATCCGGCCACCGTTGCATGATGCTCTTGTACCTCGTATAGAACCTCACACCCTCTTCGCCGTACGCATGATGATCCCCAAACAGCGACCGCTTCCACCCACCAAAGGAATGCCAGGCCATCGGCACAGGAATCGGCACATTGATCCCCACCATCCCGATCTGGATCTGCCGCGAGAACGCACGGGCCACACCTCCATCGGAGGTAAACAGCGACACCCCATTGGCAAACTCATTCGAATTGACGAGTTCAACAGCAGAAGCAAAATCCGGCACCCGGACAACACACAACACAGGCCCAAAAATCTCTTCACGATAGATCGTCATATCAGTCTGCACGTCATCGAACAGCGTTCCGCCAAGGAAGAATCCCTGCTCGTGACCGTCAACCTGATGCCCTCGTCCGTCAACCACCAGCTTCGCACCCGCAGCCACACCCGCGTCGATGTAGCCTGCCACCTTCGCGCGATGCGCAGCGGTGACCAGCGGCCCCATCTCCGCCTCGCGATCCATCCCATTGCGGATCTTCAAGGTCTTCACCCGCGGCGTGAGACGTTCGATCAACTCGTCGGCGATATGTCCCACCGCAACAGCCACCGAGATCGCCATGCAGCGCTCGCCGGCGGACCCATAAGCCGCGCCGATCAGCGCATCGACGGCCTGATCGAGATCGGCGTCCGGCATCACGACCAGGTGATTCTTTGCGCCGCCCAGCGCCTGCACACGCTTGCCGCGCTTCGTGCCTTCCGTGTAGATGTATTCGGCAATCGGTGTCGAGCCGACAAACGACAACGCGCTCACGTCCGGATGCGCAAGCAGCGCATCGACCGCCACCTTGTCGCCGTGCACGACATTGAACACGCCATCGGGTAGCCCCGCTTCCTTCAGCAATTCGGCAAGCCGGATCGATGCGGACGGGTCACGCTCCGACGGCTTCAGCACAAATGTATTCCCGCACGCGATCGCGACCGGGAACATCCAGCACGGCACCATCATCGGAAAATTGAACGGAGTGATACCCACGACCACACCCAGCGGCTGACGGAGATTCCAGTTGTCGATGCCCCCACCGATCTGGTCGGTGAAATCAGTCTTCAACAGGTTCGGAATGCCGCACGCGAATTCGACGATCTCGATGCCGCGCATCACCTCACCCATCGCATCGGAAAACACCTTGCCATGCTCGCGCGTGATCAGCTCGGCAAGTTCGTCATGGTGACGGTCGAGCAGTTCCTTGAACTTGAACAGCACACGGGCCCGCTTGATCGGCGCGGTTTCGCTCCAGGCCGGGAACGCGGCGTTCGCGGCAGCGACGGCTGAATCGACTTCAGCGACGCTCGCAAGCGGCACGCGCGCGCTCACGCTTCCGAGCGCGGGATTGAACACGTCGGCGAAGCGGTCGCTCGTGCCTCCGATGGCGTGGCCGTTGATGACGTGCGTCAGCGCGCGCACGCGCGCCTGGTTTTGATCTGTCTCGCTCATGGTGTCCTCTTCGATGAATAACATGGTTCGCGGCCGTCTCTCGCGACTTGCCCCAAGCGTAAGCGCGCAGGAGCCACGAAATCCAATGAGAAATGCTCAATTGCGGTATAAGGCGCGCTAATATCAGGATATGGACCTGACTCTGCTCCGGGCATTCGCCACCGTCGCGCGCGAGGGCAATCTCACGCGCGCGGCAGTGCAGCTGCATCTGACCCAACCCGCCGTCAGCCTGCAGATCAAGCATCTGCAGGAAACGCTGGGCG
The DNA here is from genome assembly GCF_004361815.1 of Paraburkholderia sp. BL10I2N1. Classification (NCBI taxonomy): domain Bacteria; kingdom Pseudomonadati; phylum Pseudomonadota; class Betaproteobacteria; order Burkholderiales; family Burkholderiaceae; genus Paraburkholderia; species Paraburkholderia sp. BL10I2N1. Next base: position 1,415,418 of record NZ_SNWA01000001.1, read on the forward strand.
TGACCCTGTTCACGCGAACGTCGCACGGACTGACGCTCACCCGTGACGGTCAGGCGCTGCTGCCGCACGCCGAACGCGCGCTCGCCGCCGCCAGCGACGTGCAGCGGGCCGCCGCCACGCTGCGTCACGAAGTGCGCGGCCGGCTGCGAATCGGAACGATCCTCGACCCGGAATTTCTGCGTCTTGGCGGTTTCCTGAAACCGCTCGTCGAAACCTGGCCGCATATCGAAACCGCGTTGCGGCACGGCATGTCCGGCTGGGTGCTCGACCAGATCCGCGCACGCGAACTCGACGTCGGCTATTACATCGGCCGGCCGGCCGAAGACGACAGCCGCGGCGACCTGGCGTTTCACGCGGTCACGCTCACCCATTTCCAGTATCGGGTGCTTGCGCCGGCCGGCTGGAAAGATCGCGTCAAAGGCGCGCGCGACTGGCGCGCCCTCGCCGCGCTGCCATGGATCTGGACGCCGCCCGCCTCCGCGCATAACCGCCTGTTGTCGCATCTGTTCGACGAAGCCGGCGTGAAACCGGTGAAGGTGGCCGAAGTCGACCAGGAACCGTCGATGCTCGATCTCGTCAAATCGGGCGTCGGCCTGACGCTGGCCCGCGACGCGACCGCCATCGCCGAGGCTCACGCCCATGCGCTGACGATCATCGAAGGCATCACGGTGCCGACCGAACTCACCTTCATCACCCTCGCCGGCCGCAAGGACGAACCGGCAATCGCCGCCGCGCTGAAGCTGATCGAGCAGCAATGGACGCTGTGAACGCGATCGGCGACGATATGAGCCGCGCTCATGACAGCAGCCGCGCGTCTGTTCGATGACGTAACGACACCGTCACGCGCTTTTTGCTAGATTGGTGTTTTGCGCATCGCAGCCTTCGCTGCCTTTCAAGCGGTTTTCGTTGGTCCATTCCGGCTCGCTTCCATGCTGCATCTGAAGCTGCCGCCGTCCTATCCTTCGACTGGAGCCTTACATGGCACGCAACATCGAGATCAAAGCCCGCGCCCGGCAGTTCGACCAACTCCGCGAACGCGCCGCCCAGCTTGCGCCGGAAGCGCCGCTGATCTTTCGCCAGCAGGATTTCTTCTACGACGTGCCGCGCGGCCGCCTGAAACTGCGCCAGTTCGACGACGGCACACCAGCCGAGTTGATCTTCTATCAGCGCGACGACCGGGATGGCCCGAAAGCGTCGTACTACACGCGCAGTCCGGTCACCAACGCCGATGCGATGCACTCACTGCTCGCCACCGCCCTCACAACACGCGGCATCGTCACGAAGGAGCGCCACGTCTATATCACCGGACGCACGCGGATTCATCTCGATCGGGTCGACGGTCTGGGAGATTTCGTCGAACTCGAAGTCCTGCTCGCGCCGGATGACGACGAAGAAGGCGGCGAAGCCGAAGCGCACGCGGTGTTTGCGAAGCTGGGCGTGCCTGAGTCGGATCTCGTCGCAGTCGCCTATGTCGACCTGCTCAACCCCAATAGCGAACCGCTGAAGGTGGCCTGAGCCAGCCGGTGCCGTCACGCCCCGCCGTACTTCACGCGGCGGGAGCGCCCGGCGAAAGATGGCCGAGCGGCAGCGGCCCGTTGCGTTTGAAGGTCGTCAGCACGATGTTCGAGCGCACGCTGTCGACACCCGGCACGCGCATCAGCTTCTTCATCACGAACGACGACAGCGCGTTCAGATCCGGCGCCACGATACGCAGCAGGTAGTCAGCGTCGCCTACCACCGCATGGCACTCCAGCACCTCGGGCAACACGTCAAGCTGCTGCTGGAACTGCTCGATGATCGAGTCGCCATGATGCTTGAGCTTTAAACTGGTGAACGCAGTCACGCCCAGCCCGAGCTTTTCGGGCCGCAATACAACCCGGTAACCATCGATCACACCCGCCGCCTCCAGCCGCTGGAGCCGCCGGCCGATCTGCGAAGGCGACAGCGGTACCTGCTCGCCGAGCTGTTGATGTGTGGCGCGTCCGAAGCGCTGCAGCACTTCCAGCAGCGCCAGATCGAAGTGATCGAGTTCCAGCATGATGATTCTCCGCACCAATTCCTATATGGATGCATGATTATTGCATAAATCATGTATATCAAGCCAGTATTGCGCCCTTTCCGCACCTTACACGCTCTACACTGACAGGCATTGGAACCCTGCTGCAAAGCGCAAGATCATGTCGACCGCAAACACCGCGAAACTAAAGGAACAGTTCGAAGCCGGCCTCGAAACCCGCGCCGATTTCACCATCGACCAGCCAATGCATCGCTACGGCGCCGTCGATCACGCGGTGTGGAGCCAGCTTTATACGCGGCAAGCCGCCCTCCTCAAGGGCCGCGTCTGCGATGAATTTCTGGCGGGTCTCGAACGGCTGAATCTGTCGGCCGAACGCGTGCCGTCGTTCGACGCGATCAACGCCAGGCTCACACCTTCCACCGGCTGGCGGATCGTCGCGGTGCCTGGGCTCGTGCCGGATTGCGTGTTTTTCGAGCATCTCGCGAATCGCCGTTTTCCGGTGACGTGGTGGATGCGCCGACCCGACCAGCTCGACTATCTTCAGGAGCCGGACTGTTTCCACGACCTCTTCGGCCATGTTCCGCTCCTGATCAATCCTGTCTTCGCCGATTACGTGCACGCGTATGGCCGCGCTGCACTCGCCGCCAGCGACGCCGGCGCGCTGCCGCTGCTCGCCCGCCTGTACTGGTACACGGTCGAATTCGGCCTGATTCGCGATGCGGCGAGCCCGAACGGCGTGAAGATCTACGGTGCGGGCATCGTGTCGAGCAAGGGTGAGACGCTGTACAGCCAGCAGAGCGACGCGCCGAACCGGCTCGGCTTCGACCTGGAACGCGTGATGCAAACGCGCTACCGGATCGACACGTTCCAGAAGACCTACTTCGTGATCGACGACCTGGCACAGCTATTCGATGTCGCCCGCACTGACTTCGCGCCGCTGCTCGCGAGGCTCGCCAATGCGCCGGCCTTCACAGCAGGAGAAGTCCACGACGCAGATCGCGTGTTCACGCGCGGCACCCGGGAAGGCTGGGAAGCGGATGGCGACATCTGACATCTGATAGCGCCGGGGCCGGCCTGAAGACGCGAGTGTCAGGTCAGCAGGTCCAAAGCAACGCACGGGTAAACGTGAAAAAATAGCTGCACGAACGCGTTTCGCGCTGAAACCACTGTCTGTATGGCCGGCGTGAGCGCGCGCCCACATGTGCAAAAGAGGTAACCGCGATGATCCACAAACTGACTTCCGAAGAGCGCTCGACGCAAATCGGCCAGCTCAACGGCTGGCAGGCCGCCAGGGGACGCGATGCGATCCAGCGCCAGTACCAGTTCGCCGACTTCAACGAGGCATTCGGTTTCATGACGCGCGTCGCGATCAAGGCGCAGGAAATGGACCACCACCCGGAGTGGTTCAACGTCTACAACAAGGTGGAAATCACGCTGTCGACGCACGAAGCAGACGGCGTCACAGAACGCGATATCAAGCTGGCCCGTTTTATCGACGAAGTGGCGAAATCCATTCAGGGCGCTTAAACCAGGGTCAGGCTCAGGAGGAAAACCGGCTAACGTCTATAATGAAAGCGTTTTGCAGGTATTCAGGCGGGCAAACCTTCACTTCTAAAGGCCATTTTTAAGGCGCACGTAAGAATCCCACGCTTCGCGCGCGGCCGCGTCCAAACCTTCCGGTGACAGCCTGGTCTGACGCTGTACAATCATCTGCGCATACGGCTTGGAGAGCGCGCTTGCCTCCTTGCACAAGCTGAGTTCGTCGCCGCTCGAAGGTGAGCGGCTGCGCCAGAAGTTGATCGCGGCTTCAAGTTCGTTGATCGTAATATCGGACATGACTTTCGTGATCACTCGATGGCCGTATGGTGCGGCGGGCCCGCACCGCTTGTGCAGCAGGCGCCCCGGCGAACCGAGTGCCTGATACGCCTAACCCATTGTACTTGAGCGAAATCCATGCGACTCCTTCTGATCGAAGATGACCGCCCCATCGCACGCGGCATCCAAAGCAGCCTCGAACAAGCCGGCTTCACGGTCGACATGGTCCACGACGGCATCTTCGCCGAACAGGCTCTGACGCAGAACCGGCACGAACTCGTGATCCTTGATCTGGGCCTGCCCGGCATCGACGGCATGACGCTGCTCTCACGCTTCCGCCAGAGCAACCGTCACACGCCAGTGATCGTGCTGACCGCGCGCGACGAGCTGAACGACCGTGTTCAAGGTTTGAACTCCGGCGCCGACGACTACATGCTGAAGCCGTTCGAACCCGCCGAACTCGAAGCGCGTATCCGCGCCGTGATGCGCCGCAGCGGCCCGCACGGCGACATGCCGCGTCCGGAAGTATCGCTGGGCGGTGTGCGCCTGTCGGGCGTCGACCGTCGCATCTTCAACGACGACAAGCCGCTCGAACTGTCGCCGCGCGAATTCGCAGTGCTCGAAATGCTGCTGCTACGCCACGGCCGCGTGGTCAGTAAGGCGCAACTGCAGGATCATCTGACGCATTTCGGCGGCGATCTCGGCGATACGGCAATCGAAGTCTACGTGCACCGCGTGCGCAAAAAGCTCGAAGCCTGCCGCGTGGAAATCGTCACGGTGCGGGGCTTCGGTTATCTGTTGCAGGAAATCCGTCAGGCCGCCTGAATCTGCTGGAGCCTGGTGGAAGTGGTTAGACCTCGTGTCAAACGGGCTGGCCAGGCAGGGCCGGAGCTGTTCAGCGGCGCGTCGGCATCTATCCGCACCCTTCTGCATCCGATGCGCGGTACGCAGACATCCGGCCACTTTCCGCGGATCAGGGCGACCTGATCCGCAGTTGATACTCTTCGCGCGTTCGACCATGTCCCATCCGGTCGCGACCAGCCTGCGGCGCTCATTGCTGCGCCGCCTCGCTGCTCCTCTTTCGCTGCTCGCGCTGATGAGCGGGCTCATCGCTTACTGGCTTGCATGGCAGTACACGCAGCATGTCGTCGACCGGTCGCTGGCCGACCTTGCCACCGCTATCTCGAGGCAGGTGCAGATCTCCGGACCGGATGTGCGGATCACCGTACCACCGCTCGCGCAGGCGATGTTCTCGGATCCTGTCGAACAGCTGGTCTACCGGATCAGCAATGGCGAAACGGAAATCGCCGGTGATCCGAAACTCCCTCTGCAGGGCGCCAACGTGCGTCGCATGCACTATGCGTATGTGTTCGAGACGCTGCACGAAGGCACCAGCGTGCGCGTCGCGCAGGTGCGGGTCGATCAGCCAAGCGGCAATCCGATCGTTGTCGAGGTCGGTCAGCCAGTCCATCACCGCTTCCGCATCGCCGCAGAATTTCTCGTCGCCATCATGATGCCGCTGCTGCTGTTGCTACTGGCCGGCTGGGTGATCGTGTGGCGCGTCGTGAACCAGCAACTCAACCCGCTGACCGACCTGGCCGATTCACTGAACCGGCAGACGCACACGTCGCTCGAGCCCGTCGATGAGACTTTCGTGCCGGTCGAAATCCGGCCGCTCACAGGTGCACTGAACGCACTGCTCGAACGCCTTAAAACCGCGCTCGACGCGCAGCGCAAATTCATCGCTGATGCCGCGCATCAACTGCGCACGCCGCTCACCGCCGTGAAACTGCACGCCGAACAGGCGGCTGTCGCGCGCGAACCGAAACAGGTGCTTGCCGCCGTGCGTGAACTGCGCGCGGCCGCGGATCGCGCGGTGCGCCTGTCCAACCAGTTGCTTTCGCTGGCGCGCGCGGAGCCAGGTGAACAGGCCGCCCGCTTCGTGAACGTCGACATGGCCGCGCTCGCGTTCGAGACCGGCGCCGAATGGGTGCCGCGCGCGCTGGGGGTTCATATCGACCTCGGCTTCCAGCGTCTTGACGATCCAGCCAACGATCAGCCGTTGATCGCGCGCGGCAATCCGGTGCTCCTGCACGAAGTGATCGCGAACCTGCTCGATAACGCATTGAAGTACGTGCCGCCCTCCCGCTTCGACGGCGGACGCATCACCGTCACGGTATCGCAGACCGAGATAGACGGGAAGCCGATGGCCGAAATTGCCGTCGAGGACAACGGCGCCGGCGTGGCGCCGAAGCAGCAGGCCGAACTCTTCAAACGCTTCTTCCGCGGCGACGGACAAAGCGACACCAGCGTTGACGGCGGCGCGGGACTTGGGCTCGCAATCGTCCATGACATCATGGTGCTGCACGGCGGCAGCGTGCATTACGAAGACGCACCCGACGGCGGCGCACGTTTCATCGTGCGGATCCCGCTCGTCACTGCCAGTGCGACCAACGCCTGCGATACAGCACGGCGCGCTCCAAAAAAATCGGCGCATCACGCGCCGATCGATATGTGACTGTGTGCCGGGCTGCATTGCGTTGCAGCCCGCCCAGATCATTTCTTCTTCTTTGCTTTCTTATCCGTCTTGTCAGGGGCGGCCAGCATCGTGCCACGACATTTACGCGCGCCGCAGCGGCACTCGTATTCGCGCTTGAGTTTCTTCGTCTGACGCGCGTCGATCACAAGACCGTAGTCATAGAACAGTTCTTCGCCAGCTTCGATCTCGCGTAGTGCGTGGATGTACACGTGCCCGTCGATTTCTTCCGCTTCGCAGTTCGGCGCACACGAATGGTTGATCCAGCGCGCACTGTTACCGTCGACCTTGCCGTCGATCACATGTCCGCTATCCAGTGCGAAGTAAAACGTGTGATTCGGTTCCTCAGGGTTGTGAGGATGACGTCGCAAAGCTTCTTTCCACGAGATCCGCTCACCCTTGTATTCGATCAGGCGCTCGCCGGCTGCGATCGCTTCTGCGGCAAACACGCCTTTGCCGTGCACACCTGAGCGGCGCACGACGATCCTGCGTGAACTCATTGAATGAATCCTTGTGAAGAACTGGAGCTGAACATCCGACTGTCGCCACTCCTGGCACCTTGAACCAGCCGACTTTTTCCGACGCGGATAGCAAACGCGGCGCCCTGGCGGCGCCGCGTGGTCCTGCGACGCTCGTGCGCCACAACCGGCATCGTACACGTTAGAGACGGCTTCGTTCAACCTTGAAAGAAGCGAGCCCACTATCGGGGTGCTGCGTCTTCAACGCTGCCCTAACGTGGTCTCACCGAATAGCGCTTTCTGGTCGCGCGGTTGCGAACGCCAGTATTGCGGCGGTGCTTCGACGGTCGCGCCGAGTTGCGCGGCAGCGTGCCACGGCCAGCGTGGATCGTAGAGCATCGCGCGCGCCATCGCGATCATGTCGGCGTTGCCCTTTTCGATCAGATCGTTGGCATGCTGCGGATCGGTGATGAGGCCGACAGCGATCGTCGTCATACCCGTCGCTTCCTTCACCGCGTCCGCGAATGGCACCTGATAGCCAGGTTCGAGCGGAATCTTCTGCAGCGGCGATACGCCACCGGACGACACGTCGATCCAGTCGCAGCCACGCTTTTTCAGTTCGTGCGCAAAGGCAATCGTGTCGTCGAGGGTCCAGCCGCCGTCCACCCAGTCGGTTGCCGACACTCGTACGCCGACCGGTTTGTCGGCTGGAAATGCCGCGCGCACGATGTCAATGATTTCCAGCGGGAAACGCATGCGGTTTTCACTCGAGCCGCCGTAGTCATCGGTGCGCTGATTGGCGAGCGGCGACAGGAATTGATGCAGCAGATAACCATGCGCGGCGTGCACCTCGATCGCATCGATGCCGAGACGCGCGGCGCGCCGGGTCGAAGCAGCGAACGCTTCCCGGATTCGGTTCAGCCCCGCTGAATCCAGTGCGAGCGGCGGCTCTTCGCCCGCCTTGTGCGGCAGCGACGACGGCGCATGCGGCAACCAGCCGCCTTCCGAAACCGGAATCAGCTGACCGCCTTCCCATGGCACATGACTCGACGCCTTGCGCCCCGCGTGCGATAGCTGCATCGCCACGGGAATGTGAGCATGCTTGCGGATTGCCGCGAGAACCGGCTTGAGTGCCGCTTCGGTGACGTCGTCCCACAAACCGAGATCTCCAGGTGTAATGCGTCCGTCGGGTTCGACGGAAGTCGCCTCGATGCACAGCAGACCGGCACCGGACAGCGCAAGATGGCCAAGATGGATCATGTGCCACTCGTTCGCCTCGCCACGCTCGGCGGAGTACTGGCACATCGGGGACACGACGATGCGGTTCCGAAGCGTCACGCTACGCAGCGTGAGCGGAGAAAAGAGCGCACTCATGGGATTCTCGCGAAGGAAGAGCCGAAGAGCGAACGAGAATAGCACCGTGCCCGATTTACCGCTGGGCGCATGACGCAGACCGCAGCCAAACTGAAATGTCGAGCTACGCGACCTGCTTTTTGCTGGACGTCTGGCTGGACGGCGTGTCGAGACGGCTTGCCCACGATTCGACCTTGCCGCTCGCGAGGCGCTTCGACGCAATCGCGCGCCAGGACGGTGTCAGCGTTTCGAGATTCGCCATGTCTTCGAGCGCCGCACGATCGTCGCGATCGACGTAAAGCACGCGTAGCAGACGCTCGACGGTCCACGCCGGATGAGGGCGTGCAAGCCGCTCGATCGAATCGCCGGCCCCAATTTCACCGGCTTCGAGCACGCGGTAATACCAGCCAGTGCGACGTGTGTCCTGCACCCGGCGCGACATGTCATCCCGATCGAATCGGACGCTGAGCTTCCAGCACGGCTGCCTCGGCTGGGAAATCTGCACGAGCGCGCCGCCGATGCGATACACGTCACCAACGCACACCGTCGTCTCGGTCATTCCTGATGTGCTGAGGTTTTCGCCGAATGCGCCGCGTGCGTCTAGCCGTGTCGAACCGGCCGCACCAATGGAAGCCGCAGCCCACTCGTCGCGCCACACCGCGTAGTGATCGAATGGGTAATGGTGCAGCGCCATTTCTGGTCCGCCGTGGTGCTTACGTTCAGCCTGCTCGTCGCCTTCGAGACCGGTCTCGCCAAGCCACACCCGCCCTTCGACTGGCAATTTGCCGATTGCACTGAGCTTGCCTTTGTCGCCAAGCGGCGCAACGATGCCAGTCAGTACCGCGTCGACGCGATAAATCGCCTCGCTCACACCTTTCCCTCAACCTGATCCAGCCATTCGGTGAACATTTTGCGGGCCGCTTCTTCGAGACGCGGACCGAGCCGCGCCGTATCCGCACGCAGCTGAAGAACACCGCAGCCGTCACTGCCGCCGATCTCCGCTGCATGGCCAATGAGCCAGGGTTCAAAGCGATCAGCGCGGATTTCCGGATGACATTGCAGGCCCAGCACGTGATTGCTCCACGAGAAAGCCTGATTTTCGCAGGCTGGCGTCGAGGCAAGCCGCGTCGCGCCGTTGGGCAGATCGAAGGTATCGCCGTGCCAGTGCAGCATCGATGTCTGTGCACCGTCCAGATGACGGACGGGCGATGCGCGCCCGGCATCGGTGAGCGTCAGCGGACTCCAGCCGATCTCAGACTGCGCCGCCCGATAGACTTTTGCGCCCAGTACGCGCGCGATGAGTTGAGCCCCGAGGCAGATACCGAGGGTCGGCAGCCCCGCAGCAATGCGTCTTTCGATCATCGACACGAGCGGCACGAGCGTCGGATAGCGCTCGTCGTCGCACGCGTTGATCGGGCCACCGAGCACGACCATCAGCGACGGGACGACAGGATCCGGCGCCTCGATACGCGCAAAGCCAACATCGAGATAGCGAACCGGCCGGCTGCGTTCGCCGAGCACGCGTTCGAGGCTGCCCAGATCCTCGAAGTGCACATGTCGAATGGCCAGAACTTCCTGATTCATCGGCACACCCCGCCCTCGAGGTTGACTAAAAAGACGCGTGTGACAGCTTCCTGACAACGAAAGTCACATCACGACAAGACCGGACGGCCTGAAGGCACCCAACACGGCCCTCGACCCGATCCGGCCTTGCAGTTTAGCGGAGTCGGCCTTACTGCGCGAAGATCTTCCAGACCTTTTTCTGCGTGGCGACGTCGGCAGTTTCATGTACCGAACAATCGAGACGCAGATCCGTATCGCCCATATTCAGATCGAGCAGCGCGCAATGGTGCGGCGTCTTCTTCGGATTCTTGCTGGGTTCGAGGTGCGTACAGGTCAGGCACATCCGGTGCGGCGGGATCTGTTCCTGCGCTTCCAGCTGGCGGATCGTCTTGAGCAGCGTGCGATACAGCATCGCCTGCTCCTCGTCGCGCAGCGCGCCGACCGCCTTCGACAGGAAATCCGGCCACTGCGCCGCGCGCTTCGCCGCCGTGCGGCCGCGTGCGGTCAGTCGCACAGCCAGCGCCCGACCGTCGTCCAGCGCGCGGCGCTTTTCGACGAGGCCCTTGCCTTCGAGCGTGCTCACGGCATCGCTCGTTGTCGCAGCGGTCAGCGCCGTTTCACGTGCGATCTCGCCGAGACGCATCGGTCCCTTGCGTTGCATCAGCAACACAAGAATTTCACCCTGGGTCGGCGTGAGACCCGCGCCTTCCGCCCATTCCCATGCCTGGCTTCGCATGGCCGTGCTCAGTCGCAGCAGGCTGTGGGTCACCCGCCCGGTTGCCTGCTCGCCGTATACGCCTTCGCTCATAGTCTTTCGTTCGTTATTGACAGCGTGTCGCTGTGTAGTCGGCCGTCAGGTGGTAAATCACGCCGCCAGCCTGCGTGTGGCCGCCCCGCCCGGGGATCAGGCGGGCCGATTTTACTATCTCAAAAATACCCTGCTTGGCACGCCTGTTCCGGCATGTTGTGCAGCGATGCTCTCCATTTAACGCTGCGGCCATCAACGCAGCTACAGCGCTAAAACCGACATTCTATGCGAGAGCGGCCAATCGTACAGCTAAGTTATCCAATGAGAGTTGTGGATAACCTCTGAATATCTACTGGGACTGCGTGTGTGTGGATTCTTGATAACGTCAGTAGAGGTATCCAGGGCAGCTGAAGTTATCCGGACTTCCGGCGCCCGATACACTCACAATCCGCCTGGTTGTAGTTTACGCAGACCATTGACTTTGCTGGAAAAACTTCAGTTGTCCACAGGGGAAGCCGATGCTTGTTAACTATTACTACATACGTATACGTAAATATTAGAAAAACCTTAGGGATCGGTTGCTGGAAATGGAGAAACGAAAAAAACCCGCAAAAGGCGGGTTTCTTCGAAGACCGTGACGGCCCGAGGCCGGAATTTACGCCCGCCATTGCAGACATTGTTGCCGCACGGCCTCGTGAAGCGACTTTTCTTCGGCAAATACGCCGCGCAACCAGGTCGCATCATTGACCTGTCCGCGCGCGATCGTGCCGATCTCTTGCAATGCCTTACCGGAGCCCAGCACATCGGCGTGCGGCGCAATCCGGTCCAGCGTCGCAATGATGTCTTCGGAAATCGTCCGGCGCTCGCCGGTCTGCGGATCGATGCAGGTGCCCGCAAGGCCAAAGCGGCATGCCTCGAAACGGTTGAAGGTGTAGACGAGGTAATCGTCTTCTTTCGGCGTGAGAGGTTTGTCCAGCAACAGATGGCGTGCCAGCGTCTGGATGTAGCAGGCGATCGCCGCGGCGCGATCAACTGACATCGGCGTATCCATCACGCGCACTTCGATCGTGCCGAAGCCGGGTTTCGGCCGGATATCCCAGTAAAAATCCTTCATGCTGTTCACCACGCCCGTGTGGACCATCTTCGAAAAGTATTCTTCGAAGCTGTCCCACGTCAGCACAAACGGCGCGCGGCCCGACAGCGGAAAGGCGAACACCGAATTCAGGCGTGCGGAATGAAAACCGGTGTCCACACCCTGTACGAACGGCGAGGAAGCAGACAGCGCGATGAAGTGCGGAATAAAACGCGACATCGAATGCAGCAAAAACAGCGCGCTGTTGGGATCCGGACAGCCGATATGCACGTGCTGGCCAAACACCGTGAACTGCTTCGCGAGATAGCCATACAGTTCGGACAGGTACTGAAAGCGCGGTGTATCGACGATTTGCCGCTCGCTCCATTGCTGGAATGCGTGTGTTCCGCCGCCGCACAGTCCGACGTTCAGCCGGTCGGCCGCGGCGACGAGCGTGTCGCGGATCGTGCGCAGATCGGTCAATGCCTGTTCGTGCGACGTACAGATGCCCGTCGACAGCTCGATCATGCTTTCGGTGATTTCCGGCGTGATGTTGCCGGGAATCTTTTCGTCCTTGATAAGCCGCAGCAGATCGGAAGCGGCTTTGGTCAGATCATAGTCGTGGGTGTTGACGATCTGCATTTCGAGTTCGATACCGAAGGTGAACGGTTTCGAATCGACAAACGGTTCGAGTGACATGGCGTCCCTAGGTTACTGGCTCGCCCGACCGGTCGCGTGGATCCGGTCGGCCGTATTCAATGCCGGGTGGTGAAAAAGTGCGACCGCCTATTCTTCGCGCCGCTCGCCGACCAGCGCGAGACTGCGGTAGACAAGCCATGGCCCCACAAGCTGCAGCACGACAATCGAGCACATCACGACGGCGCGCAGCAGCGGATCGAGATTCGGATAAAGATCGTAGGTGTCCTCGACGAGCAGATACGCGAGAGCGGACATGGGCGAAAGCGACAACCCGAGTGCCATACCCTGCTTCCAGTTCAGTCCGCTCGGTTTCGCGAAGGCGAGCACCCCGACCAGTTTGCCGACGAGCCGCGCAACGATCAGCCCGAGCGCGGCCACGCCTCCGAGCGCGATGTCTCGCCATTCGAACGTCGTCAGCGTCAGCACGAACAGAATCACGGTGAGCAGCCAGCCGGCGGTGCCGAAATGCTGCGGCCACAACTGCGGGCGCGCTTCGAGATTTTTCACGATGATGCCGGCGGCAAGCAGGCTCAGGATCGTCGACAGTTTGAACAGATGGGCGATCGCGATAGCCAGCAGTACGAGACCGAACAGCGCGACAAACGAATGCTCGTCCTGCATGTTCATTCGTCGATAGAAGAAATTGCAGGCGCGCGCAAGTGCGTACGCAAGCACCAGCGAACCGATCAACAGATAAAGCGGCTGCAGGATCGTGGCGAGCACATTGCCGTAAATCTCCTGATGCAACCAGCCTGATGCGAGCTTTTCAATCACTACGGCATACATGCTGTTGAGCGCGGTCAATGTCATCAGACGTTGCGTCACCTGGCCCTCAGCTCGCAGCTCCGTTTTGAGCTGAATCACCATCGCGGGCGAAGTGGCCATCGCGATGGCCGCGAGCACCATCGCCACCATGGTCGACACGTGCAGAAACAGCAGAACGGCAAGGACAAGGACAAATGTCAGCGTTGCTTCAGCAATGCTCGACAGGATCAACCAGGGATTGCGGCGAATCCAGCGCAGATCGAGCCGGCTGCCGAGTTCGAAAAGCAGCAGACCGAGTGCGACATTGAGCAGCGGGCCTGCCGCCCTTGCGGCATCTGCATCGATCACACCGAAACCTGCCGAACCGGCGATCAGGCCAATCACCGCGTAACCGGAAATACGCGGCAGACGCCATGCGCGATAGCAGAGTTCGCCACACAGACCGGCCGCGAGCAGCGCGAGACCGGCCCAGAAAATTGCGTCGGGCGCGAGTGGCCAGGCTGGAAAAAATGAAAACGCCGACTTCATCGTGGTGGCTTCTCCTTTTGCAGCAACGGCAAGCAGCGCGAACCGGCAGAAACGCCGGCGACGGGATAAACACGTTGCGCCAACCAGCGTTGCGAGTTGAACGATCGGGTGAAAACTGAACGAACGCGCAGGAACCACAGGACTGCGAGCGGCGAGTCTGCGCGCGGCGTTAAAGCTTGCCAGACACGTGCGTATGAACGCCGTCGACCTGTGAATCAGATTGTTGTCGACGGGTAACCGTTCCGTTGTTGCGCACGCTGGTCAAACAAGGCATGCGCGTGGGGGAACGGCGATTGTGCCATAGCTTTTTCGCACTCGACCGAAAACACTGCAACATGCGCGCAAAGCGGTAAAAACTGACGTCATCTTCGCAGGAGCAGGAAAAAACGACCGTTTGTAGAGAACTGCGCGGCAGTGAACAGACAGACGCAGTCGTATCGATGTAGCCAGGCTGGTCGAATTTCGTTTTCGCCAAATGACGGTTTACAGCCCGCCCTTCTTGCCGATGACGGGCGGGCTAGCCCTTGGTTTACATGTTTACCTGTATGTATACGTAGTAATAGTTAACAAGGGCACTGCGTTTCTGTGGATAACATCGGTTTACCACGAGGAATCAGTCGCTTGCAGAACGCATAACCGGATGCATAGCGTGTGTGGCTGGCGCGCGCTGCCGAGAATAACTTTTGGGACCCAGCCAGGGGCGCGCGGGTTACCCCGTTTACGTCCACATCGATTCCACATCAGTTGCGCCTGCTTTCCACGGTGTTATCCACAGCCGGGCGTGGATAACTTTTGCTGGTCAGCCGACGCTGCCGTGACGTAATGCCCTAAGAAGAAAGCGTGCAGGGTCGATCGCTTCGGAGAGGTCCCGTTCTATGGGCCACGGTTCGCCTTCGATTTGCGAGGCGATGAGTTCCGCACCCAGTGCCGCCCATACAAGACCGCGTGAACCGTAGGCGAATGCTCCGTGCAGGCCGTAGGCGCGCGGGAGATCGAGTGGCCAGGCGCCGCGCAGACGGTCGGCTTCACGGGCGGCCGCATTTTCGTCAGCTAGCGTGCCGATTATCGGCAGACGGTCGCTGGCGACGCAGCGAAACGCGACGCGTCCGCCCAGCATGGCGATTTGCTGCGGGTCGATCGCGCCGTTGAGCGTCGGCAGCATCTGCCCGATACGCGCAAGATTCTCGGCGTGACCGGGTGCGCGCAGCGAAGGGTCGGGATCGTCTATATCGTAGGTCGCGCCGGTGAGCGCGATGCCATTGGCTAGCGGTACGACGTAACCCTCACCGATCACCGGAATGTGTAAACCTGACACGATGCCCGCGGGCAAAACTGTCAACTGGCCGCGTACGCTGCGCGTCGACGCATAGTTGAGACCCGCGACGCGCGCGGCGTCGTGCGCGTTCGCAACGATGACAATGGGCGCCCGAGCGACGAGCTGGTTAGCGTCGTCGAATACATTCCAGTCTTCGCCGGATCGTTCGATGCGCGACACCTGCACACCGAAGCGTCGTTCAAGTTGCCCGCCTGCAGCGGCGCATTGTGCCGCGCAAAGCGACGCGGGATCGAGCCAGCCACCGCGCGGAAAAAACCAGCCACCGTTTGCCACGTCGATGTTCGCGATACGTCGCGCCTCTTCGCGCGACATCGGCACAACGTAGTCCGGGGGATAGGCAAACGACGCGAGTGCCCCAGCCATCGCTCGCGATTCTTCGTCGCTGGCGGCTAGCTGAAGCAGGCCCTCTGGACCGCGTGTCAGTGGTTGACCTGCGCGCTCGAGCGTACTCCAGCGCTGCAACGCGTACAGAAATCCGGCTCGCGTGATGCGCGACGCGACGCTGTCGTCTCGCGAAAGCATCGGATGAAACACGCCTGCCGGATTACCCGACGCGTCGCGCGCTAGCGCGTTGTGACGCTCCAGTGCTGTCACTCGCCAGCCGCGTGCGGCGAGTCGTTCGATCACTGCACAGCCGGCGAGGCCGGTGCCGATCACGATCGCATGACGTTCGCCGACGGCGAGCGGCAACGGCGGTTCATGTCGACGTACCCGCCAGCGCGGCGCAAAGCGGCCGACCAGCATCGCGCGTTTCCAGCCGAAGCCATCGACTTTTTTATACTCGAAGCCGCTTCCCTGGAGCGCGCGTTCTACGTCGCCGGCACTGGTATAAGTGGCGAACGTGGCGCCATCGCCCGCGATCCTGGCGAGCTGCCTGAAGATGACCGGCGTCCACAACTCAGGATTTTTCGCGGGAGCAAAGCCATCGAGATAGAACGCGTCCGCGCGTAACCAGAGCGACGGCAAAGTTTCTGTTGCATCACCGAAGACCAGCGTCAGCGTGATGCGCCCACCTTCGAATTCGAGTCGGTGCGTGCCGGGCACAAGCGTTGGCCACGCATCGACGAGCATTTGCGCAAGCGCGGCGATCGATGCATCTGCAACGGTCGCTTCGTATGCACGACGCAGATCCGCCTGCAAAAACGGGTGTTTTTCGGTCGACACGAAATGCAGACGTTCGCAACGGGCGGGGTCGGCTCGCCACGCTGCCCAGGTCATCAGAAAGTTGATGCCCATGCCGAAGCCGGTTTCCATCACCGTGAAAACGCGCCTGCCCTGCCATCGTTCAGGCAGGTCGTTGCCGCGGAGAAACACGTGTTCGGCCTGCGCGAAGCCGCCTACTGCGCTGTGATAGATGTCGTCGTAGTGCGGCGAGAAGGGGGTGCCGTTGTCGCGAAAAGCAAGATTGGCAGGAGTCAGCGGCTCGGTCATGAGGGTAAAAATGAGCGTTCGAAGCCAGGTTCGCCAGTGCAGAAAGCCCTTGTTACAAGGGTTACACGGCAGTACGTGAGGACAGAAGCGTTGGCAAAAACCAACGCTAGCGGGCCTTTCAGGGCAGCTGGCACACCTGCTTCGGTGGCCTCAAACCCCAAATCCACCGAAACCTTACTGGATAAGGCGAAGAACCGTGTAATTCTTCGAAACCCTTGTCCTGATTGGGTTTGCGCTGCGCTATCATAGCAAGCGCCGCACAGGGAAGCGGCAGCGCGGCCGTCGCGTAGTATGCTGCGCGGCGCGTTTGTCCGGAGCGTTCCGGCACCGTCGCTGCTCGACGGCGCGGCACGCGCACGTATAATCGGCGCGTTCGCGCTGTTCGTGTCAACCTAAACCAGAAAGGAACCTTAATGAACAAACAGGAACTGATCGACGCCGTCGCAGGTCAGACGGGCGCCAGCAAAGCTCAAACCGGCGAAACGCTGGACACGCTGCTTGAAGTAATCAAGAAGTCGGTGTCGAAGGGTGACGCAGTCCAGTTGATCGGCTTTGGCAGCTTCGGTTCGGGCAAGCGTGCGGCACGTACGGGCCGCAACCCGAAGACCGGTGAAACCATCAAGATTCCGGCCGCGAAGACTGTCAAGTTCACGGCCGGCAAGGCGTTTAAGGACGCAGTCAACAAGCGCTAAGCACCTTGTGCTTTGTTGTTGACGCCCGCCACAGGCGGGTTTTTTTTTCGTCCGCGTTTTTGTTTGAGCTTGGGTTTGCGCTGGCGTTTGCAGCGCTGTTTACCTTGGCGTTCGCGTGATTGCACGCTAAGGCAACTCCGCCGGCAAGGCGCGATCTCTTGATCGATGGATGCCGGCGGCAAGTTTTTTAGCTAACCCAACTTTCGCTATTCGCCCGTCGATTCCAGTGTTTTTCACCGATTTCTGATATGGCTGCCTCGGTAACTCTTTGATTTGTCGTGTGAGTGCGCGCGGGGGATTGGCAGAATCGCTTGTAGTGAAGACCTTGGTCCTTGGCAGTCGTACGGCGAGGATCCTACACTGGCCGAATGTTCCTCAAGCGCACACAGCGGATCAAGGACGGCAAGACGCACCAGTACTGGAGCGTGGTGGAGAATCGGCGTCTGTTGAATGGCAAGGTCGCGCAGCGCCAGGTGCTGTACCTGGGCGAGATCAACGACAGTCAGCAACTCGCCTGGCGCAAGACGATCGAAGTGTTCGACGAAGGCGCCAAACGCCAGGTTGCGCTGTTTGCGGAAGGTGCGCAGCCGGCAGATGACGCCAAGGCAGTGGGCGTGCGGTTGAGCGAGTTGCAATTGAAGCGCCCGCGGCAGTGGGGAGCGTGCTGGCTGTCTTGCGTGCTATGGCAGCAGCTAGGCCTGGACGCATTCTGGTCGGCGCGCCTGCCGGCTTCACGCAAAGGAACGCGCTGGCTGCAGGTGTTGCAGACCCTGGTGGCGTATCGGCTGATCGATCCGGGCTCGGAATGGCGTCTGCACCGGCACTGGTTCACGTCAAGCGCGATGGCGGATCTATTGGAAGCCGACTTTGCGCTGGCCGGCAAAGATACGCTGTATCGTTGCCTGGACAAGTTGCTGCCGCACAAGGACACCTTGATGCTGTTTCTCAAGCAGCGTTGGGGCGAACTGTTCGGCGCCTCGTTCGACGTGCTGCTATACGATCTGACCAGCACCTACTTCGAGGCCGACACGCCGCGGGAAGCACCGGACAAGCGTCAATACGGCTATAGCCGCGACAAGCGCGGCGACTGCCGGCAGGTCGTGATCGGCCTGATTGTCACGCCGGAGGGCTTTCCCCTGAGCTACGAAGTGCTGGCCGGCAACACCGCAGACTGCACCACGCTGTCCGATCTGCTCAAGCGTATCGAGACCCGACACGGCAAGGCCAATCGGATCTGGGTCATGGACCGCGGCATCCCAACAGAAGAGACGTTGGCACAGATGCGCCAGATGGGCGCCTTTTACCTCGTAGGCACACCTAAGGGTCGCTTGAGCAAGCTGGAGCAGTCATTCCTCCCAGCGCCGTGGGAGCATGTCCGGGAAGGGATGCAGGTCAAGCGCCTGCCCCTGGAGAGCGAAACGTATGTGCTTGCCGTGAGCGAGCAGCGGATCGGCAAAGAACGTGGCATGCGGCTGCGCCGGCTCAGGCGCTACGTGGAAAGGCTCAGGCAGTGCCGTACGCAAAGCCTCACACGCGACCAGCTACTGATGAAAGTGGGCGCGGCCAGGCAGGACGCCGGGCGAGCCGCGAGCCTGATCAGACTGACATTGCCACAGAGCCATGAAGTCGTCACGCCGGACACCTTCCGCTTTGAACTTGACCGTAAGAAATTGCGTCAGGTGCGGCACCGCGAAGGCCGTTATCTGTTGCGCACCAACCTCTCGAGTCACGACCCGGCGCAGCTTTGGACCTTCTACATTCAGCTCACGGAAGTCGAGCAGGCGTTCAAGGAACTCAAGCATGATCTGGCTATCCGACCGATCTACCATCACAAGGAAGAGCGCATCGAAGCGCACATCTTCGTGGCCTTTCTGGCGTATTGCCTGCAGGTCACGCTCAAATACCAGCTCAAGCGGGCCGCGCCAGGTTTGACACCCCGAGCGGCGCTGGAGAAATTCAGGACCATGCAGATGGTCGATGTTCATCTGCCCACCACTGACGGGCGCCATCTGATCCTGTCGCGCTACACGCAGCCGGAACCCGAACACCGTCTCCTGCTCGACCAGTTAGGTCTCAAGCTGCCCGCGCAGCCACCGCCGAAAATCACCGCCCAGCCATCGCCAATCGTCCCTACGCGCGCCCACGCCCTGTAGTGAAGACCTTTGCCGGCGACACCTTTTAAAATCAATTACTTAGCCTAGGCAAACACCGCGAATAGCGAAAGTTGGGCTAAGTCTACCGCGAGGTTTTTTCAGCTGGCCGGCATGCGCCGGTCTAGTGACGGTGATGTCCATGACCGTGATCATGGTGATGGTGATGGCCGGTTTCATCCTCGCCGGCTTCGTGATCGTCTTCCGGATCGAAGTCCCATGCCGGAAACGGATCGGCAAATTGCTGCCATGCGTCAACGCCCAAAGCATATTCATCGTCGGTCAACAGACACGCATCCAGCTTTGCGCGCCACGCGGCCGGATCGATGTCGACGCCGATCATCACCAGTTCCTGGCGACGGTCGCCGATGGTGAAATCGTCGAGGTCGCCATACCAGTCGGCGGCAATTTCAGCCATCAGTTCGTCGTCGTCGTGTGGCCACTCACTGCGATCCTGCGCAGCCCACCACATGCCGGCCGGACCATGCCGGCATGCACCGCCCGCCTGCGAGAGCGAGCCGCCAATCTCGTTGCGCGTCGCAAGCCAGAAGAAACCCTTGCTGCGCAGCACGCCCTTCCATTCCTGATGCAGCAACGTCCACAGACGTTCTGGATGAAACGGCCTGCGTGCGCGATAGATGAAATTCCCAATGCCGAATTCATCGGCTTCAATATGGTTCTCGTGCCCAGCATGTTCGTTCAGCGCAACGAGCCAGCCCGGTGAACCCGAAGCCTCATCGAAATCGAATCGCTTCGTATCGAGAACCTCGGTCAGCGGCACGTCGCCAAAGCGGCTCACCACCTGCACCGCGCGTGGATTGATGCGCGCGAGGATGCGCTGCAAACGCGTGAGATCGTCGACGCCGACCCGATCCGCCTTGTTTACGACGAGCACATCGCAGAATTCCACCTGTTCGACCAGCAGCTCAACGAGCGTGCGGTCGTCCTCTTCGCTCGCGGCGATACCAAGCTCCGTGAGCGCGTCGGCGCGAGCGTAGTCGCGCAGAAAGCTGGAGGCGTCGATCACGGTCACCATCGTGTCGAGCCGCGCGACATTGGAGAGCGGCATGCCGTCGTCGTCCGCAAAGGTGAGGGATTCGGCGACCGGCATCGGTTCGGCCACACCGTTCGATTCGACGAGGATCGCGTCGAACCGACGCTCGCCACCCAGACGGCGGATCTCGGTCGGCAGGTCGTCGCTCAGGGTGCAGCAGATGCAGCCGTTCGACATCTCGATCCGCTGCTCGCCGGCTTGCGACCGGGTGGCGGCGTCGCGCACGAGCGTCGCGTCGATTTTGACCGCAGCGAGATCATTGACGATCGCCGCGACGCGCAGGCCTGCGTGGTTCGCCAGGATGTGATTGAGGAGCGTGGTCTTGCCCGCACCCACAAAACCGGAGAGCACGGTGACGGGCAGTGGCGGCTGGTTCATCGCAGTAGGGAAAACATGGGAAGAAAGGGGCATGCCTGGCGCAAACAGGATGCAGGCCGATGGCAGCACGAAGCCGCATTGTGCATCAAACGCGATGGCGCCGCCTGCGCGCATCTGCAGGAGCGTGGACTGATGCCTGAGGAGGTTGGATCAGCGGGTGGTCCGCAGCAGGTTCCACTTTTCCAGGATGCCTGCGATCTGCTTCGAATACTGGTCGCGCAGTAACGGCGTCTCTGAATGATATGCGCCGACTGCCTGCCAGGTGTTACCGTACT
Source organism: Paraburkholderia sp. BL10I2N1 (assembly GCF_004361815.1). Classification (NCBI taxonomy): domain Bacteria; kingdom Pseudomonadati; phylum Pseudomonadota; class Betaproteobacteria; order Burkholderiales; family Burkholderiaceae; genus Paraburkholderia; species Paraburkholderia sp. BL10I2N1. The sequence goes on from NZ_SNWA01000001.1 coordinate 1,436,288, forward strand.
TGTTCATCTTCTGACGCAGATGCCACGCCGCGATGTAGACATTCTTACATGGCTCCATCAGCGTTCCGGTAGAAATGCCGTACTGGGACAGCGTGGCGAGATGGATCGAATTGATCTGCATCAGGCCATAGTCCGTTGAACCATTGGCGTTCTTGTGAAGCGCGTCGGGCCGGTTGTGCGACTCCTGCCATGCAATTGCGCGCAGGATCAGCGGATTGACCTTCTGATAGCCGGCGGCCTCGTCGAAACAGTCGGCGCGTGCGGACGCCACGGCGAACCATGCGCACAATCCCACGACAACAGTGATGACGGCCTGTCTCATCGGTCAAGATGACTAAGCAAAAAAGTGAAGAAGCGACCCTGCAACCAGCTTGCAAGATGTCGCCCGATATCGGGAAAACCCGTGTCCGGCGCATTGAGCTATTGCTTCGAACCGTCCGTATGATACTGGCAGCACGTCAAGCGTCAAAGTTGGCTAACCGACATAAGAATGCTGAATAGGGATCCGCGTTTTGCCTGGGGCGCCGTTTGCGGTGGCTCGCGTGCGAGGCTTTCAGTAATATGACGGATGCGTCGAATTCCAGAAAGAACTCACGGTGCCGAGCCCTTTTGTGACAATTCCGACATGAAAAGCTGCTACTGTTCACATTTTTCGGACATCGGGCGGCCTGCATCCGCGATCCCCGGGACTCGTCAGGGCGAAGGGGTTGCACCCGGCCAGGATGTCCACTGCGCATGACCGTCGGCGGCGACTGCCGTCGGCATCGACATAACACTCCATGAGAAGAAACCGTATGGCTCTGCGTCGCGTCGCGACGGCGCTGCTGATTGCCGGGTTGATCACCACGCAGGTTGCTCATGCACAGGTGACCCTCAACTTTGTCAACGCCGACATCGATCAGGTCGCCAGGGCGATCGGCGCGGCAACTGGCAAAACGATCATCGTCGACCCGCGGGTGAAGGGGCAACTGAATCTCGTGTCCGAGAACGCGGTCCCTGAGGACCAGGCGCTCAAGACCTTGCAATCCGCTTTGCGGATGCAGGGCTTCGCACTGGTTCAGGACCATGGCGTACTGAAGGTAGTACCTGAAGCCGACGCGAAGTTGCAAGGCGTGCCGACCTACGTCGGCAATGAGCCGGCGGCACGCGGCGATCAGGTCGTCACGCAGGTTTTCCAGCTAAGAAATGAATCGGCGAACAATCTGCTGCCGGTGCTGCGTCCGCTGATCTCGCCGAACAATACGATTGCTGCGTATCCCGCGAACAACACATTGGTCGTGACGGACTACGCCGACAATGTACGGCGCATCGCGCAGATCATTTCGGGTGTGGATACGGCTGCCGGGCAGCAGGTCGAAGTCGTGCCGCTGAAAAACGCGAACGCACTGGATATCGCCACGCAGCTTTCCAGGATGCTGGATCCGGGCGCCATCGGCAGCGCGGACACGACCCTCAAGGTATCCGTCACCGCCGACGCACGCACCAATTCGCTCCTGCTGCGCGCTTCGAATGCCGCACGGCTTGCAGCGGCGAAGACGCTTGCGCAGAAGCTCGATGCTCCGACAGCCCAGCCCGGCAACATGCACGTCGTGCCGCTGCGCAATGCGGATGCGGTCACGCTTGCCAAGACCTTGCGCGGGATGCTGGGTAAAGGTAGCGACACCGGCTCGTCGGCCAGTTCGAGCGAGGCGAATTCGTTCAACCAGAGCGGCGGCTCGACGGGGGGGAGCAACTACTCGACGGGAACTGCGGGCACGCCGCCGCTGCCTTCGGGGCTCAGCACCTCATCGTCGTCCTCGTCGATGGGCGGTGGCGGAGCGTCGGGCTCGACTGGCGGTCTCGGCAGCGCGGGTCTTCTCGGCGGCGACAAGAAGAGCGAGGACAACCCGCCAGGCGGGATGATCCAGGCGGACGCGGCCACCAACTCGCTGATCATCACGGCGTCGGACCCGGTGTACCGGAACCTGCGAGCGGTGATCGACCAGCTCGACGCCCGGCGCGCGCAGGTCTATATCGAAGCGCTGATCGTCGAGCTGAGTGCGACGACGAGTGCCAATCTCGGGATTCAGTGGCAGGTCGCGAACGGCAACCTCTTTGCCGGCACCAACCTGACAGCAGGCGGCGCCGGCAACAGCATCGTCAATCTGACTGCGGCGGCGGCGGGAACCGGTGGCACCCCCGCGGCGCTGGCGGGCCTCGCGCAGGGGCTCAATATCGGCTGGATACACAACCTCTTCGGCGTACAGGGGCTCGGTGCCCTGGTGCAGGCACTCGCCCAGTCTAACGACGCGAACATACTGTCGACGCCTAACCTCATCACGCTCGACAATGAGGAAGCCAAGATCGTGGTTGGCACGAACGTGCCGATCCAGACCGGTTCGTATTCGAACCTGACGAGCGGTGCCACAAGCGCGGCGTTCAATACCTTCGACCGCATCGACGTCGGGTTGACGCTGCACGTCAAACCGCAAATCACCGACGGCGGGATTCTCAAGCTGCAGCTCTACACCGAGGACTCGGCAATCGTAAACGGCACGAACGTCGCTGCGACCAACCCGGCGGGCCCGGAATTCACCAAGCGTTCGATCCAGTCGACGGTGCTCGCCGATAACGGCGAGATCATCGTGCTCGGCGGCCTGATGCAGGACAACTACCAGGTGAGCAATAGCAAGGTTCCGCTGCTGGGCGATATACCGTGGATCGGCCAGCTGTTCCGCTCGGAAGCGAAGACCCGCACGAAGACCAACCTGCTGGTCTTCCTGCGCCCCGTGATCATTACCGACCGAAATACCGCGCAGGCCGTGACGGCGAACCGCTACGACTACATCCAGGGCGTGCAGGGTGCGTACCGGTCGGACAACAACCTGATCAAGGACAAGGACGATCCGGTGGTGCCGCCGATGCCGGTCGGCCCGAGCCAGGGTGGCTCCGAGTTGAACCTGTTCGATCTCGACCAGATGCGACGCCAGCAGATGACGCCGCCACCCGCTGCTCCGGCGAGCGGCGCGGCCGGAAGCGTCGCGTCGCCAGGAGCCCATCCGTGACGCAGGCGGGCGCGCAGGCAACCCCCAACGATCCGGTCCACCCGGAGAAGGGTGCGCGCGAGGCGCCCTCGCCGCTCGCCGCCCGGCTCGTACCCTACGGCTTCGCGAAGAGCGGGCAGATTCTCGTCGCGCATCAACACGCGGACGGTCTCGAAGTCTGGATCAGCGAACGCACGACCGACGCCGCGCTGGCTGAAGTCGCACGAAATTTTGGTGCACTCTCGGTCATGCGGATTCACGCCGACGAGCTCGCCCAGGCGATCAATCAGGCCTACGCACGTCAGGATGGCAGCGCGGCGCAGGTGGTCGGTGAAGTCGAAGGCGAAGTCGATCTGTCGCGATTGATGCAGGAGATTCCCGAAGTCGAGGATTTGCTCGAATCGGAAGATGATGCGCCGATCATCCGTATGATCAACGCGCTGCTGACACAGGCGGCGCGCGAGCAGGCCTCGGATATCCATATCGAGCCGTTCGAAAATGCGTCGGTGGTGCGGTTTCGCGTCGACGGCACGCTGCGCGATGTCGTGCGGCCGAAAAAGGCGCTGCACGGCGCGCTGATCTCGCGGATCAAGATCATGGCGCAGCTCGATATCGCTGAAAAACGTCTGCCGCAGGATGGCCGGATCACGCTGCGCGTGGGCGGCCGGCCGGTCGACGTGCGCGTCTCCACGCTGCCGACCGGACATGGCGAACGCGCGGTGCTGCGTCTTCTGGAAAAGGATGCGACCCGCCTGAATCTCGAGGCACTCGGCATGGCCACCGACACGCTCGCGAAATTCGACAGGCTCATCAGCCGGCCGCACGGCATCGTGCTCGTCACCGGCCCGACCGGTTCGGGCAAGACGACCACGTTATATGCATCGATGTCGCGGCTCGAAACCGCGACGACCAACATCATGACGGTCGAGGATCCGATCGAATACGACCTCTCCGGCATTGGCCAGACGCAGGTCAACGAACGGATCGGCATGACCTTTGCGCGGGCGCTGCGCTCGATTCTGCGTCAGGATCCGGACGTCATCATGATCGGTGAAATCCGCGATCTGGAAACCGCGCAGATTGCCGTGCAGGCCTCGCTGACCGGCCATCTCGTGCTGGCGACGCTACACACGAACGACGCCGCGTCGGCCGTCACGCGTCTGACCGATATGGGCGTCGAGCCGTATCTGCTGGCGTCGTCGCTGCTCGGCGTGCTGGCGCAGCGGCTCGTGCGCAGGCTGTGTCCGGTGTGCAGGGAAGAGCGCGTCGAAGACGGCGACGATGAACCCGGCGACGACAAAGGGCACGCCCGCTGGCATCCCGTCGGCTGCGAAAAATGCGGTCATTCCGGCTACGCGGGACGGCGCGGCGTGTATGAACTGCTGCTGATCGACGAGCAGATCCGCTCGCTGATCCACCGCAACGCAGCCGATGCGGAGATTCTCGCAGCAGGCCGCGCGCAGGGTATGCGTACCCTGCGCGAGGACGGCGACCGCTGGCTCGCATCGGGCATGACGTCGCTGGAAGAAGTGATCCGCGTCACGGGCGGAGTGTAAGCGCATGCCAGCCTTCCGCTTCGAAGCGATCGATGCAGCCGGCAAGGCGCAAAAAGGCGTCCTCGATGCGGACAGCGCGCGCGGTGCCCGCACACAGTTGCGCACGCAGGGTCTGACGCCGCTCGTCGTCGAACCGGCGGCGACGCGCACGCGTGGGCAGCGCAATCAGCGTCTGGCGCTCGGCCGGCGCCTGTCGCAGCGCGAACAGGCGATTCTCACGCGCCAGCTGGCGAGCCTCCTGATCGCCGGGTTGCCGCTCGGCGAAGCGCTTTCCGTGCTCACCGAGCAGTCCGAGCGCGACTACATCCGCGAACTGATGGCGGCGATCCGTGCCGAAGTGCTCGGCGGCCATTCGCTCGCGAACGCGCTGGCGCAGCATCCGCGCGATTTTCCCGAGATCTATCGCGCGCTGGTATCGGCGGGCGAGCATACCGGCAAGCTCGGTCTCGTGCTGTCGCGCCTTGCCGACTACATCGAACAGCGCAATGCGCTGAAGCAGAAGATCGTCCTCGCATTCACGTACCCGATGGTCGTGACGATCATCGCGTTCGGCATCGTCACGTTTTTGTTGAGCTATGTCGTGCCGCAGGTCGTGAACGTCTTCGCGAGCACGAAGCAGCAACTGCCGATTCTCACCGTGATGATGATGGCGCTGTCCGGTTTCGTGCGGAACTGGTGGTGGGCAGTGTTGATTGCGCTCGTCGTGGTGTCGTATGTCGTGCGCTCGATTCTTGCGCAAGCCGGGCCGCGCCTCGCATTCGACCGGTGGCTGCTCACCGCCCCGCTGCTCGGCAAGCTCGTACGCGGCTATAACACGGTGCGCTTTGCGAGCACGCTCGGCATTCTGACGGCGGCTGGCGTGCCGATCCTGCGCGCGCTGCAGGCCGCCAGCGAGACGCTCAGCAACAAGGCAATGCGCACCAACATCGACGACGCGATCGTGCGGGTACGTGAAGGCACGTCGTTATCGCGCGCATTGGGCAATACGAAGACGTTTCCGCCGGTGCTGGTTCACCTGATCCGCTCGGGCGAAGCAACGGGCGATGTGACGACGATGCTCGACCGCGCCGCCGAAGGCGAAGCGCGCGAGCTCGAACGGCGGACGATGTTTCTGACGAGCCTGCTCGAGCCGTTGCTGATTCTTGCGATGGGTGGCGTGGTGCTCGTGATCGTGCTGGCGGTGATGATGCCGATCATCGAATTGAACAACCTGGTGCAATAAGAGGTAACCGGAAGGGCGCGCGGCGGCAGTTACGCCGCTTGGAAAATTCAGCGTACGTAGATCGTGGGACCGGGCGCGTTGGCAGGGAGGAACACTTCGGAGTGTGCGCCATTGCGATCGATGATGATCGAGCGCGGCCGGACTTCGTAGAGTTTCGCGCCCTGCATGATTGCACTGCCGAGCGTGACGGCGCGCGGCGGCTCGCCGCCGGTGCTGATGATGGCTGCGGCGCCTTCCCTGAGTGCGAGGATGCCGAAGAGATGTACGTCCTGATTGGCACTGCGCGTAAGCTGGCCACCGAACAGCGTCTCCGCCTGCTCGATCGAAACCGGCGCGCGCGCAGCCGCAGCCGCGGGTCCGGGCCGATGCGCGGTGAGCGTGACGATCCAGTAGGTGAGCGTCGCGCACAAGACAGCGAAAAGCGCGAGCGACAGGAGGCGGACTTGGAGTGCGTTCATAGGCTTCATTGTACGTATTAATGTGAAATTTGCGTTGAGTTGAAACCCTTCAACTCCATGACATTAAAATGAGCCGCCGGGCGTAGACCAGGCAGGTGGAACGCAGCATGTTCACTGCACCGGGCGTCGCCCGTTGCATCGATACTTTTTCTGGAACGAGGTAGCAAGCTATGCAGATGTGGACCACACGCCGCACTGAAATCTCCGGACTGGGCGCCCGCCGTCAACGCGGGTTCACGTTGATCGAAATCATGGTGGTGATCGCGATTCTCGGCATTCTCGCCGCGCTGATCGTGCCGAAGATCATGAGCCGCCCGGACGAAGCCCGCCGTGTCGCGGCGAAGCAGGACATCGGCACGATGATGCAGGCGTTGAAGCTCTATCGCCTCGACAACGGCCGTTATCCGACCCAGGAGCAGGGATTGCGCGCGCTGATCGAAAAACCGTCGACGGATCCGGTGCCGAACAACTGGAAGGACGGCGGCTATCTCGAACGCCTGCCTAACGATCCGTGGGGCAACGCGTATCAATACCTGAACCCGGGCGTTCACGGCGAGATCGACGTTTTCAGCTATGGCGCCGACGGCAAGCCTGGCGGCGAGGGCAACGACGCGGACGTGGGTTCGTGGCAGTAACTGGCTGACTTCAATGAAGGCGATGCTTCCGATGCCGCGCAGCCGTCCGCGTGCGACCGGTTTTACGCTGCTGGAAATGCTGGTGGTGCTGGTGATTGCCGGCCTGCTGGTGTCGCTGGCATCGCTGTCGCTGACGCGCAATCCGCGCACGGATCTGAACGAAGAAGCGCAACGTCTCGCGCTGCTGTTCGAATCCGCCGGCGATGAAGCGCAGGTGCGTGCGCGGCCCATCGCCTGGCTGCCGCTCGAAGGGGGTTTCCGATTCGATCTGCGCAGCGATGACGGCTGGCGTCCGCTGCGTGACGATCTGCTGGGACCGCGCCACTGGGAAGGTGGCGTAACGGGTGTCGCGATCAGCTATCCCGGTTCGGAGGAGCGTGCCGATCGCGTCGTATTCGGAACGGAAAGCATCGACGCGCCCGTGCAGGTGACGCTGTTTTCGTCCGCGGGGAGCGCGACGATCGTCGGCACGGGTAATGGCCGCTATGAGGTGCGTTGAGATGCGCTGCCGCACGTCGGGTTCGGCTCGCGCCGCGGCATCGCGCGGCTTTACGATGATCGAAGTGCTTGTCGCGCTTGCGATCATCGCGGTGGCGCTGGCGGCGTCGCTGCGTGCGGTAGGCAGTCTTGCGACGAGCGAGGCCGATCTGCACACGCGGATGCTGGCCGGCTGGAGCGCCGACAACACACTCGCGCAGTTGCGGCTTGCACACGCGTGGCCGGAGGTCGGCTCACAGAGTTTCGACTGCTCGCAGGGCAACCAGCAGCTGATCTGCACGGAGCGCGTGAGCGCGACGCCGAACCCGGTGTTTAGGCGCGTCGAAGTATCGGTGACGACGCCTGGGCGTTCCGGCAATCTCGCCCAGATGGTTACGGTGATCGCGAATGAAACCAGCCGGTCGCTGTAAATGCAATGCGGCTCGCCGCGGAGGTCTGCCTCGCCGCGTGCGGGGGTTCACGCTGATCGAATTGCTGGTTGCGATTGCGATCCTGGCGGTGATTGCTGTGCTGTCGTGGCGTGGGCTGGACCAGATCGTACGTGGCCGGCAGATGATTACCAGCGCGATGGAAGACGAACGCGTCTTCGCGCAGCTGTTCGACCAGATGCGGATCGATGCGCGGCAGGCGACCTCGGACGATGAAGCGGGCGAGGCGGCAGTATCGATTGGCGGCAGCGTGCTGCAGATCGTGCGTGCGCTTGATATGCCGGGCACGGCACCGCGGCTGGAGGTTGTGCGGTATCGGATCGCCGATGGACGTGTGATCCGGTATGCGTCGCCGCCGTTAGGGAATGTGGGTGAGTTGCGGCGTGCCTTGCGCGGTGGAGAAAATGCGGACTGGAGCGCGGTGCCGTTGATGGGCGGTGTCGGAGCGATCTCCGCGCGTGCTTATGTGCCGAAGGTCGGCTGGACCGCCCAGATGAATGATGTGCAATCCGCCATCACGCAGAACGACAATAATCTCAAGGTGCCGCAATTGGGGAATGCGCCTTTGCAGCGATCTGTCACCGGGCTTGAAGTGAGCATCGGAGGCAAGGGGTTGGCGCGGCCTGTGACGCGCGTGTTTCTTGTCGGAGAATGATGATGAAGTTTTTTTGTTCTTCGTCTGCGCGGTGCTTTGGTTCGAAGGCACCAAAACTGCAATTCCAGAAAAGAACAAAAACCGCCGGCGCAGCCATCATCACAGCCCTGCTAGTCGTAGCGCTATCCGCGATCCTGGTCTCAGGCATGCTCTGGCGCCAGCAGGTGCAAATCAGAAGAATCGAGAACCAGCGCCTCCTGTCCCAGGCCCAATGGGTAGCAAGGGGCGCGCTAGACTGGACGCGCCTGATCCTCCGTTCTGAGGGCGACACCTCCGCCGGGGTCACTTACCTCGGTGGCATCTGGGGCGTGCCAATCGCAAAGACACGCCTGTCCGACTTTCTGGGCCAGATCGGCGAAGGCGGCGCCGAACAGGGTGCGGAAACCTGGCTGTCGGGATCGATCGAAGACGCCCAGGCCAAATTCAACCTGCGCAATCTCGTCTCGAGTCCGGCGCCCGGCGCGCTCCAGCTGAATATCCAACAGATCGAGGCATTCCAGCGCCTCCTCGCGCTCCTCGATGTCAATGGCCAGCTGGCAAAAAACACCGCAGTCCAGCTGCGCGCGAGCCTCGCGCAATCCGCGACTCGCTTCCAGACGCAGACCACCACCAGCACGACCACGACATTGCAAGGCGGTGCAATCGGCGGCGGCAATTTCACCGACAAACCGGGTCTCGACGACAGCGACGACAACTCCCCCGTCGCGCCGCTCCAGATGACGAGCGTCGACTCGCTGCTCGATGTTCCGGGCTTCACGCCCGAAATGGTCGCGCGCCTGCGCCCTTTCGTGACCGTGCTGCCGACGACTTCGGCCGTCAACATGAACACGGCTCCCGCCGAAGTCATCGCTGCAATTGTCCCGGGGATGAACCTGTCGAGCGCGCAAGCCTTCGTTGCGCGTCGCGCGACGGTGTTCTTTCATAACATCGGTGACGTGCAACTGGCGTTGCAAGGCGCGGGTGTGCAGCTCGCGGCGTTGGACCCGAACCAGCTCGACGTGAACACGAGCTATTTTCTGATTCACGGCCGCGTGCAGCACGAACGCGCGGAAGTGGACCGCACGACGCTCATCTATCGCGATTCACTGACGCACACGACGCGTATCGTGCGTGTGCGCGACCAGCTATGAATAACGTCTTTCCCGGAGAGAGTGGCCTTTGAGCACCCTGATCGTCCTTCTGCCGCCGCGTGACCCGGTGGTGCCTTCGCAGGAATGGCAGTTGCCGGAAATGCCGTTCCTGTTGCTCGACAAGGCGGGCCGCACGCAACGCGCCGGTCGCTCGGCGTTGCCGCTGCTGCCGCGCGCGTCGGCGACCGTGCTGATGGTTGCCGCGCGCGATCTGCTGATGATCGCTGCCACCGTGCCGCCGCTCAAAGGCCCGCGGTTGCGCCAGGCGCTGCCGAACGTCGTTGAGGATCAGTTGATCCAGGATCCGCAGACCTGTCACATCGCGCTCGATCCGCTACCGCTCGCCGGGGGGCAGCAGGTGCTCGCCGTGATCGATCGTGGCTGGTTCCGGTTCATCCTGGAAGGCTTTCATGCAGCCGGTCATCGCAACATTAGCGCGGTGCCGGTTACGCGCTGTCTGCCGGAAGCACTGACCGGCGCGACACTCCCCGCTGAGGCGGCGATCGCCGCGACAGCGCATGCCGGTGCCGATCTGCTGGCGACAGCAGCGGCGGGCGCAGGCTTGGGGGACACACCGGTTGCGCCCGTCGTTGCCGCCGTGCTCGGCGCGGTGGTATCGACGGCCCCGGCGCTGCTCATTGATGCCGCGATGGAAACCGGCGCGCCAGGCGTCGAACTTGCGATCGTGCGCGGCGCGCTGGGCGAAGGGCTCGCCGTGCCGGCGGCCGGCGTTCGCGCGACCCTTGCCGCGCTGGCAGGCACCGCGCCCACTACGCTTTATTCGCTCACGGAGGTGCCCGGCAACGAGCCGCGTCTCGCGTCAAGTGTAGAGGCGCATCTGGGCGGCGCGCAGCCGTTGCCGTTCGAGACGCTGGCGCGCCGCGCGCTCGAATGCCGCTTTGATCTGTGCCAGTTCGAGTTTGCCTCCCAGCCTTGGCGCCTCGACCGTGCGACGCTGCGGCGGCTGCGTGTACCGTTGCTGCTGGCGATTGCCTCGATCGTGGTGGCGATAATCGGTGCCAACCTGCAGTGGCTGATGCTTGCGCGCCAGCGCGATGCCATCACGACGCAGATGACCGAGTTGCTGCTCAACGCCTTTCCGAAAACCACCGTCGTGCTCGATGCCCCCGACCAGATGTCGCGCCAGCTTCAGCAACTGCGCGTCGCGGCGGGTGAGCTGTCGCCGGGCGATTTCCTGTCGCTGGCGGATGGGCTCGCGCGTTCGCTGGGTCCGATTCCCGTGAACGGGCTCGCGGCGCTGGACTATCACGATCGGCACCTCGAAGTGACCTTCAAGCCGGAAGTGAAGGTCGATCCTGATCTGGGCCGGCGCCTTGCGCGCAATGGCCTGAACGGCGCGATCGACAGCAATACGGGCAAGTGGACGATCAGGAACGGACAATGAAAACAGCACTTGCACAGACCTGGGCCGGATTCTGGGACGCGCGCACGACGCGCGAAAAGACGCTGCTGACGTGGGGCGGCGCGGCGGTGGGCGTGGTAGTCGCCTGGTCGGTGCTATGGGCACCCGCGCAGGAAGGCCGCGCGCGTCTGCGCGATACGCTGCCCGCTCTGCAGCGCCAGCTCGCGCAGATGACCGCGCAGGCGAACGAGGCGCGTGCGCTGTCGCCAGCGACTCAGGGTGTGGCGCCTACGGGCGGTGCGCTAAAAGACGCTCTGACGGCCTCGCTCACCGATCACGGCCTTGCCGCGACCCAGGTGCAGGTGCTTGGCAATGCGGTGCAGATCCAGATGAAGAATGCGCCGTTTCCGGCGTGGACCGCCTGGCTCGACGACGCGCGGCGGCAGTTCAAGGTGCAGGTCGTCGAGTCGCACGTGAGCGCACTGAAGGCCGACGGCCAGGTCGATTTGACGGCATCTTTGCAGCCGTCGACAGCCCGATGAACGCGCATCGGCACGAAACCGCATGATTTTCTGGATGCGCCGTTTACGTGCTGCGTTGCCGTGGGCGCTCGTTGCCGCATTGTCGAGCGGCACGGTGTTGCTCGTGATGCTGCCTGCCGCGTTGATCACACCGCAATTCGCGAAGGCCACGCACGGTCACCTGAATCTCGCCGATCCGGCCGGTTCGCTGTGGAACGGCTCGGCGACGTTGATGCTCGCCGCAGGTGACGATCTGTCGGGTGCGACGCTGCTGCCGGGCCGAATCGAATGGCGCACTTCGTTCTGGCCGCTTTTCACAGGCCGCGTGCGTATGCAGATGCGTCAGACCGACGCGATGCCGGACTTCGTTACCGTCGATGCTGCCGCACGAGGCGCGACCATCACTGGCGGCGGCATCGCCGTGCCGGCGTCCTTGCTTGCTGGCCTCGGCGCTCCGTTCAATACGCTCGATCTGCAGGGTGACGTGCGTCTTGCATGGACCGATCTGCGCATGTTTGACAAGCAAGCGTTCGGCAGAATCACCGTCACGCTGAATAATATGAGTTCGCGCGTGTCGCTGGTCAAGCCGCTCGGGTCGTATCAGGTTGTGCTTCAGGCGGAGGGCATGAGATCGACGGTCGATCTGTCGACGCTGAAGGGACCGCTGATGCTCGACGGTCACGGCATCGTGCAGCAGGCGGGGACGTCGTTTCAGGGCACGGCGAGCGCCGCGCCGGAGCAACACGACAACCTTGCGGGGCTGTTGAATCTCCTCGGCCGGCGCACCGGGCCGGACACCGTGGCGCTTACCTTCATTCGTTGAGCGACGGCGCGACGCTCGCGACGATGACATTGCCAGGCATCAAGGGAGGCGGTTACTGCAGTGCCGCCTCCTGATCCATCGCTATTTCTGCGCGGGGTCCGATTTCTGCGCGACCGCCTGCGGTATGGGCGCCGGCGCGGTGACGTCGCCCGTCTCGCGATCCATCTGCGAAGCGTCCCAGCCGCCGCCAAGCGCCTTGACGAGCCCCACCGACGACACCATGCGCTGCCCGGCGATGCTCGCGAGTTTCTGTTCGGCCGTGAACGCGGTGGTCTGCGCGGTCAGCACATTCACGAAGCCGACTGTGCCGGCCTTGTACTGGTTCAGGACAATATCGCGCGCCTGACGGGCCGAATCGACGGCCTGCTGCTGCACGACGATTTCCTGCGCGAGGATGCGCAGCGACGCAAGGTTGTCCTCGACATCCTGGAACGCGGCCAGCACGGTTTGCCGGTAGGCGGCGACGTCCTGGTCGTAGGTCGCGCGGGCGGCGTCGGTCTGCGCCTTGCGCAGGCCGGCATCGAAGATCGTGGCAGCGAGTTGAGGACCGAGCGTCCAGAAGCGCGACGGCACCGTCAGCAACTGCGAGAGCACCGAGCTTTCGAAACCGCCCGTGGCCGACAGCGTCAATGTCGGAAAAAATGCGGCGATCGCCACGCCGATCTGCTCGTTTGCCGCCGCGGCCTTGCGTTCCGCCGACGCGATATCGGGCCGGCGTTCGAGCAGCGCGGAGGGCATCTGCGTGGGCACTGCTGGCGGCGTTGCTACGAGCGGCGACGGCGGAATCGAGAATGTCGAAGCAGGTTCGCCGACCAGTACCGCGATGGCGTGCTCGTCCTGCGCGCGCGCGACGCCGTTTCCGATCGCAGCGGCCTGCGCGGATTGCAGCTGGGTCTGCGCCTGGATCACGTCCGAGCGCGCGACGATGCCCTGCGCGTACTGATTTTGCGTGAGTTGCAGCGAGCGGGTATAGGCCTCGACGGTGTCGTCGAGCAGCTTCTGGGTTGCGTCCAGCGAGCGCAGTGAAAAGTAGGTCTGCGCAAGCGTCGCCTGCGCGGACAGACGGGCGTTGGCCAGATCCGCGGCGGCGCCCTGCTGGCCAGCCTGCTGGGAGCTGACCGAGCGGCTCACCTTGCCCCACAGGTCCGGCTCCCAGGTGGCGTCGAGCTGGAGGTGATAGCTATTGCCGACCGAGCTTGGAAGCGAGCCTGACGTCGAACTCGAGTTGATATGCGATGACGAGCCCTGCCGTGTCGCGCCTGCCGTCGCGCTGATCACCGGGAAATACGCCGCACGTGCTTCGCTGACGAGCGCCCGCGCCTGCCGGTAAGCGGCGGCGAACTGCGCAACGGTCTGGTTCGACTGGTTGAGCTTGTCCTGGAGCGCGTTCAACTGCGGGTCTTTATAGATGGTCCACCACGCGCCGCGATCGTTCTGGTCGGCTGGCTGCGCAACTTTCCAGCCGTCAGCCGCTTCCTTGTACGACTCGGGGACTGAGACCGCCGGACGCTTGTAGTCGGGGCCGACCGCGCAACCGGCAAGTGCAACTGCTAACGTTGCCGCAGCGACGGCGAGCGTGAGTGCACGAGGCGCGGCCGTAAGCGGGCGCGTGGTGTGTTCAAACAGCATGCAATGAATTCCTTTCGGTCCAGCATTCGCGCGACGCAATCGCCGCAAACCGCCGCTGCAGGCGGCCATGCAACGTGCGCGACGCCCGTGATGGTAGCGCACGCCATGCGCTCGATACGGAAAACTGAAAGGGTAATGCGATGGATGCGGAAGGTGTGTTACCGACGTTGTCGAGACGGTTACGTCTCGTTACCGTCGGCCGTGCGCGGCGACTGTGTCTCTAGCTGCGGGCGTCGCAACTCTGGCGAGCCTGCTTTCCCGCAGCGGCTCGGCAGGGCGGCGCATCGGCGCGAGTCTGGCAACTGGAGATGACGGCTGCCGTCCCTTTGGTCGTTGCCGTGGAGGTCACCAACGCGACCGGCACATCGGCGCGTTCGCGTGCGGTGCTGCCGTCGCGACGATTTCCAGCCCATGCGAACAGCAAGACCGCGATCGACCCACCCGGCAAGACGAATATGGCCGCGTACAGCGCCAGCTTCCACCAGCGATGCGGCCCCTGGAAAGGGCAGAGCGCAGAGCCAGTCAGGGAGCGGCCCAGGCCGCCAAGGGTGTTTTTCAGGTACAGCATCGCGGAAATCCTTTTAGCACCGGCGGACGCCGTTGCCGTTCAATCGGTCAGAACATGGTCTCGTGACAGCGCAGATCGCGCGTAACTTATTGCCTGTCATAATATTGACTATGCAATTAAATTTCAAGATACTTTGCGTCATGTCTGATTGACTGTTGTTTTTTGTCGAGGAGACCGATGCAGAATGCGGTTGACTTGCCTGCCCAGGCAGATAAAATTCGACACCCGTTCCCGATGTTTTCTGGCGATTTCCGATGAGCGATGGCCCTTACAATGCCAACGAGATCCGCCTTGAGGCGAGTCTCGGCTATTACCTTTCCAAGGCGCGCAATGTGTTCGCGGAGCGGATGGATCAGGCGGTCGAACCCCTCGGACTCACGTCTTCGCAGATTGCCGTGATCCTCCTGTTGTCATGCGGTCGGGCGCATACGCCGTATGAGCTGTCGCGAGCCATGTCGTACGACAGCGGCTCGATGACGCGGATGCTCGACAGGCTGGAAAAAAAGGGTTTTATCGTACGAACCCGTAGCGATGCCGACCGCCGCATGGTCGAGCTGCAGCTGACGCCACAAGGCGCGGATGCCGCGAAAGTGTTACCGGGCATCGGCGCCACCGTGCTGAACGAACAGCTGCGCGGTTTTTCCGACGCTGACCTCGCAACGCTGATCGATTTGCTTGCCCGCTTCATTGCGAATGGCCCAGCCGGTGACTCAGGATGCTGCGAAGTTGCGCCACCCGCGCCACCCGCCAGTTCATCGGCCGCAGAAAAGAACGAGTAGATAAACGGCGCTTTCTGAGCGCCGCAACACAGGCATTTATCTGTCTGGGCAGAAGGTGTCGAAGCATGCAAGATGCATCGTCAGCGTGGGTTTGACGGGCTGACAAGCATGCCGCGGCAAGCTTTCTGCGCGACACGGAGATCGATACATGACAACTTTGGCAACTGCCGACGCCTCCGCCCCACCCGCTGCACCGGCGCCGCTCGCCGGCGGTATGCTCGCGCTGCTCACCGTGGGTCTTGCGCTCGGCACCTTCATGGAAGTGCTCGATACGTCGATCGCGAACGTCGCGGTACCGACTATTTCCGGCAGCCTCGGTGTCGCGACGAGCGAAGGCACGTGGGTGATTTCGTCGTATTCGGTGGCGTCGGCGATTGCCGTGCCGCTGACCGGCTGGCTCGCGCGCCGGGTCGGCGAGGTGCGGCTCTTTACCCTGTCGGTGCTGCTCTTTACGGTCGCATCGGCGCTGTGCGGCTTCGCGCAGAACTTCGAATCGCTGATCGCTTTCCGGCTGCTTCAGGGGCTCGTCTCCGGTCCGATGGTGCCGCTTTCGCAGACGATCCTGATGCGCTCATACCCGTCGGAAAAGCGCGGCCTCGCGCTCGGCCTGTGGGCGATGACGGTGATCTGCGCACCGATCTTCGGGCCTGTGATGGGTGGCTGGATCACCGACAACTTCACCTGGCCGTGGATCTTCTATATCAATGTGCCGATCGGCCTCTTTTCGGCGACCTGTGCGTTCCTGCTGCTGCGTGGCCGCGAAACGAAGACCACGAAGCAGCGTATCGACGCAGTCGGTCTTGCGTTGCTCGTGATCGGCGTGTCGTGTCTGCAGATGGTGCTCGACCTCGGCAAGGACCGCGACTGGTTCAACTCGACGTTCATCGTCGCGCTGGCGATCATTGCGGTGGTGTCGCTCGCGTTCATGCTCGTCTGGGAAATGACGGAGAAGGAACCGGTCGTCGACCTGTCGCTCTTCAAGGACCGCAACTTCGCGCTCGGCGCGCTGATCATCTCGTTCGGCTTCATGGCGTTTTTCGGCTCGGTGGTGATCTTCCCGCTGTGGCTGCAGACCGTGATGGGCTACACGCCGGGGATCGCCGGCCTCGCAACCGCGCCGGTCGGGCTGCTCGCGCTGGTGCTCTCGCCGCTGATCGGCCGCAACATGCATCGGCTCAACCTGCGGATGGTCGCAAGTTGCGCGTTTCTGGTATTTGCGTTCGTGTCGTTCTGGAACTCGAGCTTCACGCTCGACGTACCCTTCAATCATGTGATCTGGCCGCGGCTGGTGCAGGGGATCGGTGTCGCATGTTTCTTCGTGCCGATGACGACCATCACGCTTTCGAGCGTCCCGGACGAACGGCTCGCGAGCGCGTCAGGCCTGTCGAACTTTCTGCGGACACTTTCGGGGGCGATCGGCACGGCGATCAGCACGACGTTTTGGGAGAACGACACGATCTTTCACCACGCGGTACTGGCGGAATCGGTAAACGCCTATTCGCAGAACACGATTGCCTATCGTGATGCCCTGACGAGTCTCGGCATGTCCGGCTCAGGGGCAACGGCTCAACTGAACGAGATCGTCACGCAGCAGGCCTACATGATGGCGACCAACGACTTCTTCCGGATTTCCTGCGTCGCGTTTCTTGTGCTGGCGGGCCTCGTCTGGATCACGAAGCCGCGCAAAGTCGGCGGTCCGTCCATAGGGCACTAGCCTCTTTCGCCGCCGCGAGCGGTTGCGGCGCGGCGACGAAGCGCCGGCTACTGGGAGACAGGCTCGCCTGTCGAAGACGGACGGGCCGATTGAGCGCCCGCTGTATCAGTGGGGTTTGCTGCAGAAGGAGCGGACGCCGGTGACTGCGGTGTAACACCCGCTGCAGTGCCTCTCACGAACTGCTTGAAATCGGCTCCCGCTTTCCATGGATTCGGTTTGCAGCCGAGCGAACTATCGCAGTGCGCGGCGAAGCCGATCGTTGCGGTGCCGTCGCTATTGGGTGTCAGCGTGATCTGGTACGCAAGCGCGCGTTTGCCGCCATCGGGCCCGGCGGTCTGGATCAGCGTATCGCTGACGGTTTGCACATCATAGGTTGACACCTGTGTGACCCACGCCTGCGCGCGCTTCCACCACAGATCGCATTGGGCCTTGTTCGCGCAGGTAAGCGGTGCGGTCGCGATCTGCATCGTGTCGGGGTCAACCTGGCCGCGTGTCGAGCACCCCGCGGCCAGCACGCATAGCACAGCCACCAGACCTTTTTTCATCGCGTAGCTCCATGCCACCGTTGCGCGTCGGGTCCATTTCATCGCGGCCCGATCGTATGTCATGAAAGTTTGACCGACCAAGGCCGACGACGTTTCATGCACACTTTTGATCTACCTCAGGTCGCGGAGATTTTGCCGATCGACGGCGTGTGGCAGTTGCTGATCGCGTGGCTGTTACCGTGCGCAAGGACGGATGGCGCGCCACGCCGAAATGAAAAAAGGCAGCATCGCGCTGCCCTCTTTCGTACAACGATTGGCTGCAGGATCACACGCTGAAGCGATTCAAAGTGTATGCGCGATAGGCAGCGACGAATGCATCGAACGAGCCGACTTCCTCGCGCTCGAGCTTCGCCTGTTCTTCGAGCGACTTTGCCGCAGACTCAGCGAACGCCTGCTGTTCGTCGACGGGCAGCGGACGCGAGTGGAAATATGCGGCATGCGCTTCGCTCTGCTCGAGGCCGAATTGCAGGAAGCTCTGCTGCCTGTCGCGCATTGTTTCCAGTACGCGTGCCGACGGCGTCAACGATACATCAGCGAGCTTTGCGCGTTGCGTCGCGACAGCACGAGCGTGCGAGTCGTCGCCGCGCAATGCGTCGAGCGTTGCCGCGGCGCTGTCGATCTTCGCGAAGAGTTCGTGCGCCCAGTCGAGCATCGGGATGCTGCGTCCCTCGCGCGTCAGTTCCAGACCCGCCTTGCGCCCTTCCATCGTGACGCGGCCAAAGTTCGCGTTGGATTCGGCATAGGCAGCCGGCGGCAGTAGTGCGCTGTCGTCGAGCGCGCAGACCAGCAGATAGGCGTCGAGAAAGCGCGACGTTTCGAGCGAGATTCCGATCGGCTCAAAAGGATCGATATCCATGCAGCGCACTTCGACGTACTGCACACCGCGCGCGGCGAGAGCATGCAGCGGACGCTCGCCAGGATACGTGATGCGCTTTGGCCGGATCGTCGAATAGAACTCGTTTTCGATCTGCAGCACGTTAGTGTTGATCTGCACCCACTCGCCGTCGCGCTGCGTGCCGATCGCCTCGTACGGCGGATAGGGCTGGCTGACCGCTTTTGCGAGTGCGTCGAGATAGCCGGGCAGCGTGTCGTAGTCGGCATGCAGCGCGGCCTGCGCAGTGGTGTTCGAATAACCGAGATCGCTCATCCGCAGGCTCGTCGCGTATGGGCGATAGAACGTGTCGGCGTCGAAGGTTTCGAGCGTATGCGCGCGGTCGCGCAGGAAGCGGCGATCAAGTGCCGGCGATGCGCCGAACAGATACATCAGCAGCCAGTTCGTACGGCGGAAATTGCGGATCAGTGCGAGGTAGCGTTCCGACTGGAAATCGACGGGGCTCGCCGTGGACTGCTGATCCGCGTGAAGCACGCGCCACACTTCTTCGTTCAGCGAATAGTTGTAGTGAATGCCCGCAATGCATTGCATCGTGCGCCCGTAGCGCAGCGCCAGACCGGTGCGGTACACATACTTCAGCTTGCCGATATTGGATGTGCCGTATTGCGCGATCGGGATCTCGTCGTCGGCGGGCAAGAGGCCTGGCATCGAGTTGTTCCAGAGAATCTCGTCGCCGAGCTCTGCGTAGACGAAACGATGCAGCTCGTCGAGTTTTTCCAGCGTGATGGAGACGTCGTGTTCGGCCGGTGTGATCAGTTCGAGCAACGCTTCCGAATAGTCGGTGGTCAGCGACGGGTGCGTCAGGGCGGAGCCCAGCGCGCGCGGATGCGGCGTCATCGCGAGCTGGCCATGGTGCGTCACGCGCAGGCTTTCTTTTTCGATGCCGCGCAGACCGGCCGTCAGCGCGTCGCGCTGCGGGCCGGATGTCAGCACAGACAGGCGGTGCGAAAAGGCGTCGGTCGTGCGGAGAGGTGTCGTGTTGGGCATTGATGCAGGTCGTGCGTTATCGGCGCTTTGTGCGGCCGACAACGATCGGCGGAATTTTCAGTAGCGGGCACTTTAACATCTCGCCAGAACCCCTGCTTGAGGCCGCTTCGGCGGCCGGTTCCGCGTCTCCGGGACTACCCTGGAATCGCCGTTTCCCCGACACCCGTCAACCGCCGCGCGCCCCTCCCGCGCGGTCCGCGACCTCATTCCACAGATGCATGGCGGCATAGGCGCGCCATGGCCGCCATGTGTCCGTGCGTGTGCGTTGCTGGGTCGGACGGACGAGCGTCGGGTCGCGCATGGCAATCGACTGCATCAGCACCAGGTCCCACGCCGGCCACGCATCGGCATCGCGCCATGCGCGCATCGCGACGTATTCGACCGTCCACGGCCCGATGCCGGGCAACGCGAGCAGCGCGGCACGCAATGCCATCGCGTCGATATCGGCGTCATGGGTGTGGTCGATGGGCACGGCGCCGGAGGCCACCGCCTGCGCAAAGCCTTGCAACGCGGCCACACGTTTGCCAGGCATGCCAATCTGCGCGAGATCGACGGCAGCAAGAGCCGCAGGCGTCGGAAAGCGCCAGGCGGTGCGCTCGTGCATATGGCCTTCGATGCGCTGTCCGGCGCGCTGCACGAGCCGGCCGATGATCGTGGTGGCCGCCTTCACGCTGACCTGCTGGCCGACGATTGCCCGGACCACCAGCTCGAAGCCGGACCAGGCTCCCGGCACGCGCAGACCCGGCGCGGCTTCGACGAGCGGGGCAAGCCACGGGTCGCTGGCGAAGTGCGAGCGGATCGCCGCCGGATCGGCGTGCAGGTCGAACATGCGCGCGATGGGCGCGGCGAGCGCCTCGGCATGGCGGCCGACCTCACCTTCGAGCGTGGCGACGATGCAGCGCTTCTTCGGATGCAGACGGACGGTCAGCGTGCCGCTGTCGCCGGCCCACTCGATTGCGCGACGATACGCGCTGTCTTCGACCGCTTCGACGCCAGGTGTCGCGCGTCCCGCGAAGAAACGCAGGATGCGCGGCCAGTCGAAAGGCGGTTTGAACGGCAGTTCGAGAGAAGCGGCGGATGTTGCGGACGGAATGGGCCTAAGGGTGCTCAAGCGACGTGATCCAGATCGTTGGTTTCGGCAGGCGCAGCGGCTACCGCGCCCGTGTGGCGAGCTTCAGTGTCGAGCAGCGCTGCCTTGCGCGGCAGGCCCCAGCGGTAGCCCGCGAGCGCACCACCCTTCTGCACGACACGATGACACGGAATCGCGAGTGCTACCGGATTGGTCGCGCAGGCGCTGGCGACAGCACGTACCGCGCGCGGTGAACCGACGGCTTCGGCGATATCGGAATAGCTACGCGTCTCGCCGTACGGGATGCGCCGCAACGCGTCCCAGACCCGCAGTTTGAAGGCGGTGGCGGCGATATCGAGCGGCAGGTCGAAATGCTGGCGTGTACCGTGCAGATAGGCGTCGATCTGCCGGAGGAACGGCGCGAGCTTCAGCGGATCGTCGATCAGCATGGCATTCGCGAATTCGCCGCGCAGGTCGTCGACCAGCCCGGCGACCTCGTCACCGAAGGAGATCTTGCAGATGCCCTTGTCGGTCGCCGCGACGAGCACGAAGCCGAGCGACGTCGGCGCACTGCCGTAGCGCACGGTGAGACCCTTGCCCTTGTGGCGGTAGGCCGACGGCGCCATGCCCAGTTCGGCCGGCGCGTTGTCGTACATCCGTGATGGCGAACTGAAGCCCGCGTCGACGGTGGCGCGGGTGACGTCGGTGCCGCGTTGCAGGGCGTCGCGCAGCGCTGCGCCACGCTGCGCGGCCTGATACTCGCGCGGCGACACGCCTGTTACGCGCTTGAACAGTCTCTGCAGGTGAAATGGGCTGACGTGGACCGCTTCGCTCAGCTGGGCGAGCGTGAGACGTTGCTGGGGGTCGGCATCGAGCGCCGCGCAGGCGCGGTTCACGATGTCGAGCTCGCGCGGCAGGCCGCCGGGCTGGCAGCGTTTGCAGTCGCGATAGCCCGCGGCGCGCGCTTCGTCTGCGGTAACGAAAAATTCGACGTTTTCACGGCGCGGCGGACGTGATGCGCACGACGGCCGGCAAAAGACCCCCGTCGTGCGGACGGCGTAAAAGAACACGCCGTCTGCCTGGGCGTCGCGTTCGGTGAGGGCGGTCCAGCGCTCGGCGTCGGTGGACCAGGCGAGTTGTGTGGCGTTCATGACGTTCTCGACAGGACGGTTTCGATGGTCCTAATGTAGTCCGCAGAGCCTTACAGTACGCTCCGGTTCTTGCTCTGTCATTGGGCCGCCCGGGTTAGCCGGCAATTGTTGGGGTCGAATCCCAGGAGAGAGCACAAATCGGCATCGCCTCGGGTTTTCCCTTAAAAATCTATTGCGTCGCACCAACCCGTTGTGTATAGTTGTCTCTGTCTCCTCCATGTCTCCTCCTGATATGGATTCAGCCCGCTCCCTGTGAGCGGGCTTTTTTTCGCCTGCTAACTGTACGACAGCGCGGACAACGGCATGAAATCGGCAGGCAGCCAGCAGGCAGTCATCCGCCGAGCCATCCAGCGGCATTAGCACCCGCCTCGTCTTCCTCCTACACTCGTAGACTGCCATCCAGCGGCATGAAGAACCGGACGAAGGAGGCTTTTCCATGAAGTTTCACATTCGTGAGATCGACCACGTCGTGATCAGGACCACCGATCTCGATGCGATGACCCGTTTTTACCGCGATGTACTTGGCTGCAGCGTGGAGAAGGAACAGGCTGATCTTGGGCTCACTCAGTTACGCGCCGGGCGCTCGCTGATCGACCTGCTGAAGGTCGGCGGGAAGATCGATCGCCCGGAGAGCGGCGCGCCGGGCGCGGGACGCAATATGGATCATCTGTGCCTGCGCATCGAGCCCTTCGACACCGATGCGCTCAAGGCGCATCTCATCGTCCACGGGGCGCGGCCGGGAGAGCCGGCACTGCGATATGGCGCGGACGGCTACGGCCCTTCGCTGTATCTGTTCGACCCAGAAGGCAATATGGTCGAACTGAAAGGGCCACCCGAAGCGGCGCGCGAGACGTCCCTGTAGCTTCGTCGCCAATGAGCCCTGCCGGGTTCCGCTGCGCCCCATGGAGTCGGTGACGCGCTCAGACGCTGGCCGGCGCCTTCAACACGGTCCACTCGATCGGCACCGGATCGGCTTCGGTGCTGCCGAGCCACGCGGCGCTGTCCTGCACCGTGCATTGCAGTCGCATCGTCCGTTCGGCGAGGCCGCCAAGGGCCTCGGCGACGCCTTCACCCAGCGACCAAACCGTCACATTCCGCAGACGCTCGACCTTGCTGCGCACGCCCTGCCACCAGATATCGGAGGTTCGGCCCGCATACGCGATCACGATCACCTCGTTCGCTCGACCGCTTGCCTTCGCGATGCGCCGTTCGTCCGGCTGACCGACGTCGATCCAGGTTTCGATGGCGCCGGTCAGGTCCTTTTGCCAGAGATCGGGCTCATCGGTATCCGACAGCCCCTTGCAGAATTCGAGCCGCTCCTGCGCGAACAGCGCGAACGCGGCGACGCGGACCATCATTCGCTCGTCGGTTTCAGACGGGTGGCGCGCGATGGTCAGCTGATGGTCGGCATAGTAGTGCCGGTCCATGTTGGCGATCTGGAGTTCCGCCTTGTAAATCGTCGATTTTAGAGCCATGCAGGATCAAGGGCCGCTTCGGCGGCCCTTTCAGAATAAGGGTTAAGCAGCGACTTTCAGGTCGCCGCGGTGGCATCGAACGGCGTGCCGTACACCTCGGCGGCGGCCTCGCGAAGCGCGTCGAGCACCACCGACGCCGCCGGCGAAAGCAGATGCGACTGGCGCGTGATGATACCGAATGCGTCCATCCTGCACGGCAAGTCGATCGGCAGGCGCTTCAGCACGCCGTACTGCTGATACTGCCGCGCGACCTCGTCAGGCAACACGGCCAACATGTCACTCTGCAAAAGCAGGCTCGAGATCGCCAGAAAATTGTTCGTATTGACGACGTTTTGCGGCGGATTCAGTCCGATCTGCGAAAAGATCATATCGAACCGGTGCCGCAGCACGCTACCGGGCGGATGCAGTACCCAGCTAGCGTTGACGATGCCGCGCAACGTCAGCCCCGCCTCGCCTTCGAGCGGATGGCCGGGCCGTGCGACCACACATAACGGCTCATCGGCGAGCGGTTCATAGCGGACCTCGGTCTTTAACTGGTCCTGCCGTTCGAGCACCCGGCCGATCATGATATCCAGTTCGCCCTCCGCCACACGCGGCAGCATCACATCCGACGTTTCGACCTGCACCCAGATCTGCAACTGCGGATAGCGCGCCTTCACGCTGGCTATCGCGCGCGGCACCATCGTCGCGGCTGCCGTCGCGATCACGCCGATGCGCACCTGTCCCGCAAGTCCGGCCCGCAATGCCGATATTTCATCATGCGCGTGACTCAGGTTTGACAGCACCATCCGCGCGTGGCGAATCATCACCTCACCGTACAGGGTGGCGTGCATGCCGTGCGGCGTCCGGTCGAAGAGACTCACGCCCAGCATGTCCTCCAGTTCCTTCAGCAAACGGGATGCCGCGGGCTGCGTCATCCCGAGCACGTCGGCAGCGCGCCGGACGTTGCCCTCTTCCTCCATCGCGGCGAGCAGTAACAGCTGTCGGGTCTTGAGCCGCGCGCGGACGAACCAGTTCGAGTAGCTGCGTGTCATGGATGTCCCGCTCCGTTGTTTCGTGCGGTTATCTGGGGGATGTCGGCAAAAGACCTGGCGGTAGGTCGTATCGGCGCCACACCGCGTTGGGCCAGCTGCGATGATGCCATACCAGAAACGATATTGCGATGGCCTAAAAAGGGATTGGAAAGTTATTGCGGCGACTCATACCATTCGTGAACTTTCACCGGACGGCCGCACTGCGCAGCGATGAATCGCGATCCCCTAGCCCCTCTGTTTCCTCTCGTATCCGGTCCGTTCCGGCACTACATCAATGGTGCCTGGGAAACCGGTGCGACGACGGGGCTGTCGCTGAATCCATCGGATCTCGACGATCCGATCGGCGAATATGCCCGCGCCGATGCACGGCAGACCGATGCGGCCATCGAGGCTGCAAGCGCGGCGTTTCGCGAGTGGTCGCTCGCTTCGATCCAGCGGCGGGCCGACGCACTGGATGCGATCGGCAGTGAGATTCTCGCTCGCAAGGACGAACTTGGCCGCCTGCTGGCGCGCGAGGAAGGCAAGACCCTGCCGGAAGCGATCGCAGAAGCGACGCGCGCCGGCCAGATCTTCAGGTTTTTCGCCGGCGAGGCGCTGCGCGTTCCCGGGGAACACCGCCCATCGGTGCGCGCCGGAATCGACATCGACGTGACACGCGAGCCGCTCGGCGTAATCGGGATCATCGCGCCATGGAATTTTCCGCTCGCGATTCCGGCATGGAAGATCGCCCCGGCCCTCGCCTATGGCAACTGCGTCGTGTTCAAGCCGGCCGAAACGGTTCCAGCGTGCGCGGCGGCGCTGGCCGGGATCATCAATCGCGCGGGGTTGCCGGCGGGCGTCTTCAATCTCGTCATGGGCAGCGGCCGGCAGGTTGGCGAACGGATCGTCGCCCACCCGCTCGTGCACGCGATCAGCTTCACGGGCTCGGTCGAGACCGGAACACGTGTGCTGCAGTCGGCGGCCGCGCGGCAGGCCCGCGTGCAGCTTGAGATGGGCGGCAAGAACCCGCTCGTCGTGCTGGCGGACGCAAATCTGGAGAGCGCCGTCGATGCGGCGCTGAACGGCGCGTTCGTCTCTACCGGACAGCGTTGTACGGCTTCATCGCGGCTGATCGTCGAGCGCGGCGCGTTCGAACCTTTCGTCGAGGCATTGAAGGCGAAGCTTGCGTCGCTTTCCGTCGATCACGCGCTGAAGCACGGTACCGACATCGGGCCGGTCGCCAACGAGCAGCAGCTCGCAGTGACGCAGGACTACCTGAATGTCGGTCGCGAAGAAGGCGCGGAGCTGGTGGCGGGCGGCCGCCGGCTGGAACGGGCAACGCGGGGCTACTTTCTCGAGCCGGCGCTCTTCATTGGTGAGCCAGCGCATCGGATCGCACGCGAGGAGATTTTCGGTCCGCTCGCCGTTGTACTTCCTGCCGACGACTACGAGCACGCACTGCATCTCGCCAACGACACGCCGTTTGGCCTGTGCGCAGGCATCTGTACGCAGTCGCTGAAATACGCGCGGCATTTCCGGCGCCACAGTCAGACCGGCATGGTGATGGTGAATCTGCCAACCGCGGGCGTCGACTATCACGTGCCGTTCGGCGGTCGCAAAGGCTCGAGTTACGGACCGCGCGAACAGGGCACGTATGCCGTTGAGTTCTACACGACTGTAAAGACCGCTTACGTCGCGGGCTGAAGCACGACGCAACATCGGCCATGACGTGGCAAACCTGCGCGGGCGGGCACCCGGATCCGCACGCGCCAGCATCGACCGGCTGCAAAAACATGAAGTACCCGCAGCTTTGATAACTTCAGGAGACACGAATGAATCTCAAGCTTCGCCGTTTGACCCTGTCTGCGATGGCCGCTGCCGCCCTCGCCGCTCCGTTCGCCGCGCATATGTCGGCGCATGCGGACGAGCCGCTGAAAGTCGGCTTCCTCGTGAAGATGCCGGAACAGGCGTGGTTCATCAACGAACAGAAAGCCGCGTCCGCCCTCGGCCAGAAGGAAAACTTCTCGGTGGTGAACATCGGCACGCCCGACGGCGAAAAGGTTCTGGCCGCAATCGACAACCTCGGCGCCCAGGGTGCAAAAGGCTTCGTGATCTGCGCCCCCGACGTGCGTCTCGGACCGGCCATCGAGGCGCGTGCGAAGCGCTACAACATGAAGTTCGTCACCGTCGACGACCAGCTCGTCGACTCCTCCGGCAAGCCGCTGGCGGACGTGCCGCACCTCGGCATGTCGGCGTTCAAGATCGGCAATCAGGTCGGTCAGGCGATCTCGGATGAAATGAAGCGTCGCGGCTGGAAGCCCGAAGAAGTCGGCGCGCTGCGCATCACGAACTACGAACTGCCGACCGCCAAGCTTCGCACCGATGGGGCGACGCAATCGCTGCTGGCAAACGGCTTCAAGAAAGAGAACATTTTCGATGCGCCGCAAAAGACGACCGATGACGAAGGCGGCTTCAACGCGTCGTCACCGGTGCTCGCACAGCATCCGAACATCAAGAAGTGGGTGGTCTTCGCGCTGAACGAAGAAAGCGTGCTGGGCGGCGTGCGCGCGACCGAGCAACTGCATATTCCGTCGGCGGATGTGATCGGCGTGGGCATCAACGGCGCGGGCGAAGCGTTCGCCGAATTCCAGAAGAAAGAGCCGACGGGCTTCTACGGAACGATCGCTGTGAGCTCGACAAACCACGGCAAGCAGAGCACGGAAAACCTCATCGAGTGGATCAAGACGGGCAAGCAGCCGCCCGCCGATACGCAGACCACCGGCAAGCTGATGGTGCGCGGCAACTGGCAACAGGTGCGTCAGGAACTCGGCATCTAAAGCGGTACAGGCACGCGTGAGATGAACGGCGCGCGGATGGCCATGACTGTCCGCGTGCCGGCTTCACCTCCTCCAGCAAGAGGCATTCGATGACGGCTTTACCACAAGAAGAAGCGGCTGCGGTGGCATCGCCCTCGCCCGCTTCCGGTCCATGGCTGCGGCTTGACGGCATCACCGTGCGCTTTCCGGGCGTGCTCGCGCTCGACCAGGTTTCGCTTGGCGTGCGGTGTGGCGAAGTGCACGGGCTGATGGGTGAAAACGGCGCGGGCAAGTCGACGCTGCTGAAGGTGCTGTCGGGCGTCAACCACCCTGAGTCCGGCACGTTGCGGCTGAATGACGTCGCGCAGCAGTTCACGACGACCAAGGCAGCGATCGAAGCCGGCATCGCGATCATCTATCAGGAACTGCATCTCGTGCCGGAACTGACGGTCGCGGAAAACCTGATGTTGGGTGCACTGCCGAACCGCTTTGGCGTGCTCGACGAGAAGGCGCTCGTCAAACGTGCGATCCATGAACTCGACCGGCTCGGCGAGAAGATCGATCCGGCGACGCAGGTGAAACATCTGTCGATCGGCCAGCGGCAGATGATAGAAATCGGCAAGGCGCTGATGCGCGACGCGCGCGTGATCGCGTTCGACGAACCGACGAGTTCGTTGTCGTCGCGCGAAACGGAGCAGTTGTTCCGCATCATCCGCGCGCTGAAAGCTGAAGGCCGCGCCATCATCTACGTCACGCACCGGATGGACGAAGTCTACGAGCTGTGCGATCGCGTGACAGTGTTCCGTGACGGGCGCCGGATCGAGACGTTCGAAGCGGTAGACGGACTCGATCGCGACCAGCTCATCAGCTGCATGGTCGGCCGTTCGATCAGCGACGTGTACGGCTACCGTTCGCGCGAGATGGGCGCGACTCAGCTCGAGGTGAAGGATCTGATGGGTCCGGGTCTGTCGGAGCCGGCTTCGTTCGTCGCGCGGGCCGGCGAGATCGTGGGCTTTTTCGGGCTGGTTGGCGCTGGCCGCTCTGAACTGATGAAGCTCATCTACGGCGCGGTCAGACCGAGCGCCGGCGAGATCACCCTCAAGGGGCGCCGCGTGCGTTTCTCGACGCCGCGCGATGCGGTGCGCGCGGGTGTCGCCTTGTGCCCGGAGGATCGCAAGCAGGAAGGCATCGTGTCGATCGCGTCGGTCTCGGACAACCTGAATATCAGTTGCCGCCGCCACTTCAGCCGCTTCAACGTGCTGAACGGCCGCAAGGAGGCGCAGACGGCGAAGGATTTCATCGCGAAGCTCGCCATCAAGACGCGCAGCGGTGAAACGCCGATCGGCACGCTCTCGGGCGGCAACCAGCAGAAGGTCATCCTGTCGCGCTGGCTCGCGGAAGAAATCGACGTGTTCCTGATGGACGAGCCGACGCGCGGCATCGACGTCGGTGCGCGTAGCGAAATCTACGGCCTGCTGTATGCGTTGGCTGAGGCGGGCCGCACGGTGATCGTCGTGTCCAGCGACCTCGCTGAAGTGATTGGCGTCACCGATCGCGTGCTCGTGATGAAGGAAGGTCGCATCGTCGGCGACCTGCCGAAAGCGCAGGCCACGCCCGATGCGCTGATCAAGCTCGCGCTGCCACGCTGACGCGCCCTTCGGGCAATCGAATCAGGAACAGACAACATGCAAACACAATCGACCAACTCACCCCTGCCCAATCCGTCGGGCGCCTCCGCGGGCATCGGCGCGCGTGCGGCGCGCACGTGGGATCTCATCAACAGGTCGGGCATCGTGATGGTGTTCGTGATCCTGTTCACCGTGCTGTCGTTCACGGTGCCGGGGTTCATCAGCTCACGCAATATCCAGGGGCTGCTGCTGTCGGTGACGCTGATCGGCTCGATCTCCGTCACGATGATGTTCGTGCTTGCGCTCGGCGAAGTGGATCTTTCTGTGGCTTCGATCGTCGCGTTTTCAGGCGTCGTCGCGTCGACGTTGATTACCGCGACCCATAGCGTGCTGTTCGGCGTGCTGGCGGGCGTGCTCGCCGGCGGCGCGGTCGGGCTGGTGAACGGAGTGCTGGTTGCGCGCTACAAGATCAATTCGCTGATCGTCACGCTGGCGATGATGGAGGTCGTGCGCGGCCTTGCATTCATCACGTCGAACGGCGACGCGGTGATGATCTCCGAAGAGCGTTTCTTCGATCTTGGCGGCGGTTCCTTCCTCGGGATCTCGTATCCGATCTGGAGCAACATCGTCGGCTTCGTGCTGTTCGGCTTCCTGCTGAAAAAGACCGTGTTCGGCAAGAACGTGCTGGCCGTGGGCGGCAACGGCGAAGCAGCGTTGCTGGCGGGGTTGCCCGTCACGCGTATCAAGATCACCGTGTTCATCCTGCAGGGACTCGTGACCGGCTTTGCGGGCGTGATGCTCGCGTCGCGGATGAGTCTCGGCGATCCGAAGACTTCAGTCGGGCTCGAACTGGGCGTGATTTCGGCGTGCGTGCTCGGCGGCGTGTCGCTCACGGGCGGCGTGGCGACGATTTCCGGCGTTCTCGTCGGTGTGTTGATCATGGGCTCGGTGCAGGACGCGATGAGCCTGATGAACGTGCCGACTTTCTATCAATACCTTATTCGTGGCGGAATCCTGCTGCTAGCGGTACTGTTTGATCAATTCCGGCGCAGCAAGCGTGTGCACTGAGCGACAGACCGCGCGCCCGACATGTATGACAAAAGACAGGAGTATTCATGGCTGATTCAAGCAAGACCAGTAAGCCGCTACGCAGCCAGGCGTGGTTTGGGCTGAAGGACCGCGATGGTTTTCTGCATCGCTCGTGGATGAAGAACCAGGGTATTCCGCACGATGAATTCGACGGACGCCCGGTGATCGGAATCTGCAACACCTGGTCGGAACTTACGCCGTGCAACGCGCACTTTCGCGAGCTGGCGGAGTATGTGAAGAAAGGCGTCTACGAGGCCGGTGGCTTTCCGCTGGAGTTTCCGGTGATGTCGCTGGGCGAAACGAATCTGCGCCCTACAGCCATGTTGTTTCGCAATCTCGCGTCGATGGATGTCGAGGAATCCATTCGCGGCAATCCGATGGATGGCGTGATCCTGCTGGTTGGCTGCGACAAGACCACGCCCGCGCTGCTGATGGGCGCGGCGTCGTGCAATCTGCCCGCGTTGGCGGTATCTGGCGGCCCGATGCTGAATGGCCGCTTTCGCGGCAAGAACATCGGCTCCGGCACGGGCGTGTGGCAGATGTCCGAGGAAGTGCGTGCCGGCACGATGACGCAGGAAGAATTCACCGAGGCCGAATCGTGCATGAACCGCTCGCGCGGCCACTGCATGACGATGGGCACGGCTTCGACGATGGCGTCGATGGTGGAATCGCTGGGCATGGGGTTGCCGCACAACGCGGCGATTCCCGCGGTCGATGCGCGGCGTCAGGTGTTGGCGCATCTCGCTGGCCGGCGCATCGTCGACATGGTCCGCGAAGACCTGACGATGGACAAGATCCTCACGCGCCAAGCCTTCGAAAACGCGATCCGCACCAACGCCGCGATCGGTGGCTCGACCAATGCGGTCGTGCATCTGATCGCACTGGCGAAACGGATCGGCGTGGAGCTGTCGCTTGAAGACTGGGAACTGGGTTCGAACGTGCCATGCCTCGTGAATCTGCAGCCATCGGGTGAATACCTGATGGAGGACTTCTATTACGCGGGCGGCCTGCCCGCCGTGCTGAAACAGCTTGGCGAACAGGGCCTGCTGCATCGCGATGCGCTGACAGTCAACGGCAGGACGATCTGGGAGAACGTACGCAACGCGCCCAATCACGACGAGAAGGTCATCACGACGTTTGCCGAGCCCTTCAAGCCGAAGGCCGGCATTGCGGTGCTCAAGGGCAACCTCGCGCCGAATGGCGCGGTGATCAAGCCGTCGGCAGCCACGGCGAAGCTTTTGAAGCACCGTGGACGCGCGGTGGTGTTCGAAAACATCGAAGAGCTGCACGCGAAGGTCGACGACGATTCACTCGATATCGACGAGCACTGCATCATGGTGCTCAAGGGCGCAGGACCGAAGGGCTATCCGGGTTTCGCTGAAGTGGGCAACATGCCGCTGCCGAAGAAGGTGCTGCAAAAAGGCATCACGGACATGGTCCGCATCTCGGACGGCCGCATGAGCGGGACCGCGTATGGCGCGGTGGTGCTGCATGTGTCGCCGGAAGCAGCGGCAGGCGGGCCGCTCGCACTCGTGAAAACCGGCGACATGATCGAACTCGATGTCGAAGCGCGGCGCCTGCATCTCGATGTCTCCGACCAAGAACTCGAGCGCCGTCGAACCGCGTGGCAGGCGCCCGAGCCGCCGAAACGCGGTTATTACAAGCTCTACGTCGAACACGTGCTTCAGGCCGATCAGGGCGCGGATCTCGACTTCCTGGTTGGCTCGAGCGGCGCGCCAGTGCCGCGCGATTCGCATTGATTTGATGTACCTGCGCTAGCGAGAAGGCGTCATGCCGATGCGTGTTTTAAGCGCATCGGCTTTTTTTGCTCGTTACGCCGCGGGAACGGGCGAAAAAAATGGCCTGGCAAAAGGCGCCAGGCCATTTTTTTAAACACGCAGATTGACCGCCAGTCCATTAAAGGACGGGCATTTCGTTACTCGCTTTTTCTGCGCGAGGCAGAAACAGGTTATTGCTTGATAAAACGGTCGTTGGTCCAGAGTCCCTGAGTGTCGCCATTGCCGGCATTCACGAACTCAACGTCGTGACCCACGACGCGCACTACACGGAAATTGGCGTTTTCCGGGGTCGAGAGGCACTGATAACCGGAGAAGAATTCCTGCATCTTCTGTTGCTCGCCCGCCTGGGCATGGTGGTCGGCGGCGTCGAATTTATCCTTCGACAGACACCCATACGCATTAGGCCTGAACTGGATCGTCTGCTGCGGCTTGATAACGACATCTTGTGCCTGCGCAGCAGAAACGGCGGCCAGTCCTGCGATTGCGAAAAGAACAGCGATACGCATTTTCATGTTCTGCCTCCGAGCGGGTTTTACTCAGGTTAGCTATGTATTTAACTTCAAGGGAACACCCGCAACTCTCACTCTAGGAGAACCGGCGCTGGACACAAGCATATCTTGTGTGCGTTCGCAACAGCGGCGAATTGTCGCAGCTGTGACAGGGCCGATTTAGAGCCTGCAGATCAGCGTAAACCCATACGGTTTTGACGGTTGAAGAAGCACCCAGCAATTTACGACGCGCTATATCTGGTGTGCTTTAGCGTCAATCTATTTGATAAATCGATCGTACTAATTAAGTGGATTGCTATGAAATCAGCTTCCTTGGTGCGCTGCACATAAACTTGTTTGGCAGCCGGAGGAAAAATAGCTGGGTATAGGTGTGGATGCAGAATAAAAAGGATGCCTGATCTGCGTGCTGCAGTTTCCGGGCTAATGGAGCGCGCGTAGGAAGCAGCTAAATCGCGGTCGAAAAGAGATCCATGCTCATTGCCCTGAGAGGCGCGATGTGTCCATGCGGCACATGAAACGGGTGCCGGGCATTTCGATAGTGCAGTGAGTGGTTCCCCGCAATGCACGCATTCGCGAGACGCCTACAATGAAATGGCGGATATCTAACGATCTGGAGGCTGACGTGATCGAGCACCTGATTCTGGGCGTGTTTCTGGTCGTGCCCTTGCTGATCGTCGCATTCCTTTTCTCAGACGAACTCTGGCAGGAACATCGACTCCACGAACATGAACCGGACCAGCATCCGCGAAAGATCGACTGGCGCCATCCGTGGCGCAGCCTCCGGCATCACTGAACCGACATCGCGCAAGTGCTAAGGCATCTGGGAGGCGCGCATGGACTTCAACTTTTCGTGGATGGGGTACTTTCTGGCGATCTTCGGCTTGATGGCGCTTAGCCTTGTATTGACGACACTGTGTGGCGGGGAAAGCGACCCTTCGTCAGAGGTTTCGGCTGGCAGCCGGCACGGCCGGCCGGGTTTTTACCGCAGCATCAGCGGGTCCGATGGGGAATCTGGGTAGGTCAGCTTCAGCTCCCGCTATCGTTGCGCGCGTGGTACC
The DNA here is from genome assembly GCF_004361815.1 of Paraburkholderia sp. BL10I2N1. Classification (NCBI taxonomy): domain Bacteria; kingdom Pseudomonadati; phylum Pseudomonadota; class Betaproteobacteria; order Burkholderiales; family Burkholderiaceae; genus Paraburkholderia; species Paraburkholderia sp. BL10I2N1. The sequence goes on from NZ_SNWA01000001.1 coordinate 1,469,321, forward strand.
AGCACGTAACCTTGTGAGACTGCCTAATTTCCTTGTCTGGAAAGGGTTGGATGGGTTTATTGAATGTGCTGTGTACCATAGAAGAGGCGCTTGCAGATCGCAAGCCGGGGCGGCGTGATCGCCCTCGTGGGTCATGCGCGGCAAACGTCACGACGCGTCTCGCGGTTGGCCGACAGGCACCTCTCGGGCGCCGTCAATCTTTGCTTCCACAAAATCGGCCCATAGCTGCAGCATCTGGCGGCGCTCGGACGCGAACGCCGAGACGTTATTGCCGCCTTCAGTCTCCTTGACTGTATTTGCCAGCGCCTTTTCGATCGCGTCGGAAGGCTGGCCCGCTTCGTGGAGATGTGTCGAAGCGGTGCGTCTGAAATCGTGCAAGACGAAATGCTCAAACTGGAGGCCGAGTGCTTTCACTGCCTGATTGAGCGTGCTCCTGCTTATCGGCCGGTCCGCGCCTCTCACCGCCGGGAAAACAAACGTCGGGCTGGCCTTCGTCGCGCGGAGCTCACGCAGTATGGCGACCGCCTGGCGAGGTAGGTAAACCCAGTGTTCGCAGTTGTTCTTCATTCGCGACCCCGGGATTTTCCAGATCGCTGTGTCGAGATCGAATTCGCTCCACGTCGACTCGATCAGCCCGGATTTCCTGACCATCGTAAGCACCAGCAGATGCAACGCCAGCTTCAGCGGTCTCCGGATGCTCGATGCGTAGATCGCCCGCAGCATCGTACCGATCTCGTCTCGCGTAAGGACGCGGGTACGGCTCTCCGGGGTTGCGATGAATCGGGCCGGGATGACCTGTGCGGGGTTTGTGGTTGCCAGTTGGCGTGCAATCAGAAACTCGTAGAGCCGTTTGACTACGTTGCGGGTATGTAGCGCCATCTTCGGGGAGCCCCGGCCCTTGATCCTGTCGCATACCGCCAGAACGTCTTCTGCCGTCACGTCGCGGATCAGTTTGTTTCCAATCGCGGGTAATACGTCCTTTTCGAGCGCCCGCTGCGCCGTACGTTGATATTCCTCTGACTTCTTCACCATCGCAGCGCTCAGGTATAGCTCCGCGGCGTCTCTCAGGACGTCGACGCGCTTCTCAGCGCCGCGGTCCTGCCGTGCGGCAGAAACCGGCGAAACTCCCCCTGCGACGATCGCGGCGTACTTCCGCGCTTTCTCGCGCGCAACCCGCAGCGAGATCAGCCGGAAGTCGCCGATGGTGACGGTGGGCTGACGTGCACCGTTGAGGGAATAACGGAAACGCCAGATCTTGTTTCCGGTCGGCATGATCTCAAGAACGAGGCCGTTGCCGTCTGCGATGGAGTAGCGCGTCCGGCGCGGCTGGAGGGCACGTATCTGCGGTTCGGTGAGGGGGACGGCGGCTCTAGGCATTTTTTGTTGGTACACGGGACTGGCCAGATTGAGAAGCACATCATCCTGTGTACCAAAAAAAGTCACGTCCCACAGGTTCGTAAGCGCTGTCGGAAGTATAGCAATGATCTGCTAAATCGCTTGGAAAAAGGGGGGATTAGTGTTCCGGATCGGGTGGCTGTTCCTCGGATCATCACTTCCCGATACAAAATCGACTAAAAATTACCCCTAGTAGATCATCGGAAGTAAACTCACCCGTGATCGAATTCAACTGCTCCTGCGCCAGCCGCAACTCTTCGGCGAAAAGATCGAGTGCCTGCGCATTTTGATCCGCGTGTTGCTCGGCCATTGCGAGATGCTCCTGCGCCGCGCGCAGCGCAATCAGATGTCGTTCGCGTGCCAGATACACGCTCTCGGCGCCCGCCTGCCATCCGGCAATGCGTAGTAGTTCCGCCCGCAGCAGTGTGATCCCATCGCCCTTTTTAGCCGAAAGCCAGACTTCACGCAGATTCGCACCCGCGACATCGTCGATCGTATTGACCGATGGTCCGACATCCGTCAGATCGGTCTTGTTCAACACGCGCACGACGGGCACACCCTGGGGAAAACGTGTGGCGATGTTCACGTCCTCATCGGTCATGCCGACGCGAGCATCGAGCAGATGCAATACCACATCGGCGCGTTCGATCTCACCCCATGTTCGTTCGATGCCGATCTTCTCGACCTCGTCCTGCGTTTCGCGCAGCCCTGCCGTGTCGATCACATGCAGCGGGATCCCTTCGATCTGGATGGTCTGCGTGACCTTGTCGCGCGTCGTGCCGGCGATCGGCGTGACGATCGCCAGTTCCGCGCCTGCGAGCGCGTTCAGCAGCGACGATTTGCCGACGTTCGGCTGGCCCGCCAGCACTACCGACAAACCTTCGCGCAGCAATGCCCCCTGGCGCGCTTCGCCGAGCACGTGCGCAAGCCGCTCGCGAATGCGCGCGAGCTTTCCGCGGGCATCGGCGGCTTCGAGGAAGTCGATTTCTTCTTCCGGGAAATCAAGCGTCGCTTCGACCAGCATCCGCAACGTGATGACCTCGTCAACGAGCGCGTGGATGTCGCGCGAAAACGCGCCGTCGAGTGAGCGGCTCGCAGAGCGTGCGGCGGCCTCGGTACTTGCCTCGATCAGGTCGGCGACTGCTTCGGCCTGCGCGAGATCGAGCTTGTCGTTGAGAAAGGCACGCCGCGTGAACTCGCCCGGTTCAGCAAGCCGCAGGCCGAAGGCGCGGCCGGCATCGATACAGCGTTGCAACAGGAGTTGCAGCACGATCGGGCCGCCGTGTCCCTGCAGTTCCAGAACATGCTCACCGGTGTACGAATTCGGAGCCGGGAAATACAGGGCGATGCCGCGGTCGAGCGCATTGCCGCCGTCGTCGAGGAACGGCACGTAGCTCGCATGCCGCGGTGCCAGCAACTGGCCTGTGAGAGCCTGCATCAGCGGACCGGCGGCGGCCTCGCCGGCGCGGCTAAACGAGATCCGCACGACGCCGATTCCTCCACGACCGGGTGCTGTGGCGATGGCAACAATCGGATCGGAGTCGGTGGAGAGCATGGTGGCGGATCGAAGAAACAGGACAAAGAGGTGGCCGCGAGCGGAGATCGTGCGGCGCCAGGCATTGTAACGCGGGCCTTCCCGGTGCTTGAAGCCGGGGGCGAGGAAACCACGAGCGATGCGAATACCTGAGACGTTTTCCGATGGCCCTCGAGCGATTCGCGCCGTTCTGCGTCACTGCCGGTAGCGGGCAGCCGCATGCAGAACCCGCAAAAAAAGCCGCCCGGCGCAAACCGGGCGGCCTTCTCATTCTCGTGGTGAACGGACCGGAAATCCGCGCCGTTCACTCAAGCCGGCATCAGGCGGCTTTCTTGGTCTTGCTCTGACCCATCATCCGCGTGATGTAGTACTGCTGCGCGATCGACAGCACGTTGTTGACCACGTAGTACAGCACGAGGCCAGCCGGGAAGAAGAAGAACATGACCGAGAACGCGATCGGCATGAACATCATCATCTTGGCCTGAACCGGATCCGGCGGGGTCGGGTTCAGCTTCGTCTGCAGGAACATCGAGACGGCCATCAGCACCGGAAGGATGAAGTACGGATCCTGCTGCGACAGATCCTGAATCCACAGGATCCACGGCGCACCGCGCATTTCCACCGACGACAGCAGCACCCAGTACAGCGAGATGAACACTGGAATCTGGATCACGACCGGCAGACAGCCGCCGAACGGATTCACCTTCTCGGTCTTGTAAAGCTCCATGAGCGCGGCGTTCATCTTCTGCGGATCGCCCTTGAAGCGTTCGCGCAGCGCCTGCATGCGCGGCGTGATCGCTTTCATGCGCGCCATCGACTTGTAGCTCGCCGCCGACAGCGGGAAGAACACGGCCTTGATGAGGACCGTCAGCAGCACGATCGACCAGCCCCAGTTGCCGACATAGCTGTGGATCTTTTCGAGCAGCCAGAAGAGCGGCTTGGCGATGATCGTCACATAGCCGTAGTCTTTCACCAGTTCCAGACCCGGCGCGATGGTTTCCAGATTGCGTTCTTCTTCCGGACCGGCGAAGAGGCGCGACGACACGGTAACCGACTGCCCCGGCTGGATCGTCGACACCGGCTGCTTCACGCCGACGCGATACAGCGACGGATCGATCTTCTCGACATAGATGTCGCGCTTCGCACCCTGCTCCGGAATCCAGGCCGACGCGAAGTAATGCTGCACCATCGCGATCCAGCCGTTGTCGGCCGTCGTCGCGTAGTTCGCCTTGTTCTTGTCGATGTCGCTGAAATCGATCTTCTGGAAGTGATGCTGGTCCGTGTAGACAGCCGGGCCGATGAACGTGTGCGAGAAGCGCGGCGTTTCGACCGGCTGGCTGTCACGCACGAGTTCCATGTAGAGGGTCGGCGACACCGGCGTCGTGCCGACGTTGACGATCTTCGTGTCGACGCCGATCACATAGCTGCCGCGCGTGAACGTGTAGGTCTTCACGACCTTCACGCCACCGCGAACCGGCGACTCGAAGCTCAACTGGAACGACTTCGCATCGGCCGGCAACTCGGTCGGCTGACCGGCGACAGGCGTGAAGATGTCGTTGTGGTTCGGGAAATCGCCACCGAGCAGACCCGTGCGCGCCAGATACGTGTGGCTCGCGGTGTGGTCGAACAGCGTGATGTACTGGTCAGGCTGCTTGCCGTCGCCTTCCTTCACCAGCGACAGCTTCGACAGCGTGCCACCACGCGTATCGATCTGGCCGGAATAGACGTCGGAACGGAAACTGACCAATTGCGACGTCTGCGCAGCGGGCGCTGTCGCGCCACCAGGGGCGGCAGCCGTGCTAGCCTGCGGCAGATCGGCGGACTGGGTGTCAGATGCCGTCGTGCCAGGCGGCGCGCCCGGAGCGGTCTTCGTCACCGACGTGTTCGGGAAGAACATCGACGGGCGTCCGTGGTCGCGTTGCCAGTTGTCGAACAGCATGACCGCTGACATGAAGAAGATGACCCATAGGACGGTGCGTTTAATATCCATGCGTTGTCTCAGTGTCGATGGAACGGCGCGTCAGCGCTTTTCAGAAGTGGGAGGCGGGACAAGATCGATGCCGCCCGCAGAAAACGGATGGCAGCGGCACAGGCGCCTGGCGGCGAGGTAAGTACCACGCGCGGCGCCATGATACTGGATTGCTTCGCGCGCGTAATCCGAACAGGAAGGGTAAAAACGGCACCGGCTGCCGAGCAGGGGGCTCACGGCAACCTTGTAGAAACGCAATAAAGCGAAAAGTACCGTTTGCATGGCAAGTGCGGCCAGCCTGCGCCGCGCTACATAGAGTGGCAGTCGACGCGACCGCAGACGGGCCGCGGGAGGCGTCATTCCGTCGCGGGCATTTCTGCCGGCGGCGCCTGACGGCGCGCGATTTCGCGAGCCGCCTTGTCGAGCAGCGCTTCGATCTCGCTCTTGCACAACGCTTTCAGGGGCGGCGACGAAGCGGCGGGCATCGCCTTCCTGTCGAACTTCGTGTGCAGGCGCAGCAACACATCCCAGCCGCCGAACTCCGCACGCCGCACCCTGAAGGCTTCGCGCGCAATGCGGCGCACCAGATTGCGGGTGACCGCGCGCGGCGCATACTTCTTGCCGATCACAAGGCCGAGGCGCGCTTGGTTGCCCGTCGGACGGCCGTAGACGACGAAATAAGCAGACCGGCGCCACGGGCGCAAACGAAAAACGGATGAAAATTCATCCGTTTTTAGTAGCCTTGCGGCTTTGGGAAAGGCGGCTTGCGCTCGCAACGGAACTGAGCCCTGCTGCGGCGCCCCAGCCGTTCCCGCGATGCGGGCGTCGGACATAGCGCGCAATCGTCGCAACAGCCTTAGATGGCGAGGCGCTTGCGGCCCTTCGCGCGGCGTGCGTTGATCACTTTGCGGCCCCCGGCGGTCTTCATGCGAACGCGGAAGCCATGGGTGCGCTTGCGGCGCGTCACGGAAGGTTGATAAGTACGTTTCATGTTGCTCTCACTTTGCAGAGAATTAACCGCGCGAGCATCGCGGAAAGTGCAATGGCCGGTGGTTCGAAAATTGGTTTTCGCGGAACCCGCTATTTAAACCGGTTTTCTCTTGGTCGTCAATAGCTTAGAGAGATGTTCCACAGGTTGGGTAGGCGCCCGTCATTGATCGGTCCCTGTGGATAACTCCCTTCGCGGCGTTGTTTGGCGGTAGAATCTCGCCTTACTTCCCAAAAATCATGCACGCCGCTCCGGCTCGCTTGCCCTCCGCAAACCCTTGTGGCACAAGCGCCTGGAGCCTGTCCGCTCGGCTGTACCGGGCCTTGTTGCGCCTTCGGTGGGAGGCGCGGCGAGGGCGGCCGCGGGCCGCTGTGCACAAAACTATAGCAACTCGATGAATGATTTCTGGCAACACTGTTCCGCACTGCTAGAGCGTGAACTCACGCCCCAGCAGTACGTGACGTGGATCAAACCGTTGGCCCTGGTCGCCTTCGACGCCGATGCAAATACCTTGTGCATTGCCGCGCCCAACCGCTTCAAGCTCGATTGGGTGAAGAGCCAGTTTTCGGGTCGCATTGCTGATCTGGCCCGCGATTTCTGGCAGGCGCCGGTCGATGTCCAGTTCGTTCTCGATCCCAAGGCCGGCATGCGGGCACCCGCGCCGCAACCGCAGTCGCGCCCGATGACCGCTTCCATGAATTCCGGCGCCGCCGTGGACGCCGCAGTGGGCGCCGTCCAGGCCGCGCACGCCGCCCGCGCGGGCGCCCATGCCGCACACGCCGCCGCGACGCACACCGCCGACGATGGCGCCGACCTCGACCTCCCTAGCCTCGACGCGAACGAAGCCGCCGCCGCGCGCCGCACGTGGCGCCCGGGTTCGGGCGCGAGCGCCGGCAGCGGTGAAAACGACTCGATGTACGAGCGTTCGAAACTGAACCCCGTGCTTACCTTCGACAACTTCGTGACCGGCAAGGCGAACCAGCTGGCGCGCGCCGCGGCGATTCAGGTCGCTGACAATCCGGGCATCTCGTACAACCCGCTGTTCCTTTACGGCGGCGTGGGCCTCGGCAAGACTCACCTGATTCATGCGATCGGCAACCAACTGCTGATGGACAAGGCCGGCGCGCGGATTCGCTATATTCACGCCGAGCAATATGTATCGGACGTGGTGAAGGCCTACCAGCGCAAGGCGTTCGACGACTTCAAGCGCTACTACCACTCGCTCGACCTGCTGCTGATCGACGATATCCAGTTCTTTTCCGGCAAGTCGCGCACCCAGGAGGAGTTTTTCTACGCGTTCGAAGCTCTGGTCGCGAACAAGGCGCAGGTGATCATCACCAGCGACACGTACCCGAAGGAAATCTCGGGTATCGACGACCGCCTCATCTCGCGCTTCGACTCCGGCCTGACGGTCGCGATCGAGCCGCCCGAGCTGGAAATGCGCGTCGCGATCCTGATGCGCAAGGCGCAGTCGGAAGGCGTGAGCCTGAACGAAGACGTCGCGTTCTTCGTCGCCAAGCATCTGCGCTCGAACGTGCGCGAACTCGAAGGCGCGCTGCGCAAGATCCTCGCGTACTCGAAATTCCACGGCCGCGAAATCTCGATCGAACTGACGAAAGAAGCACTGAAAGACCTGCTGACGGTGCAGAACCGGCAGATTTCGGTGGAAAACATCCAGAAGACGGTCGCCGACTTTTACAACATCAAGGTCGCCGACATGTATTCGAAGAAGCGTCCGGCGAACATCGCGCGGCCGCGCCAGATCGCGATGTATCTGGCGAAGGAGCTGACGCAGAAAAGTCTGCCGGAAATTGGCGAGCTTTTCGGGGGCCGGGATCACACCACGGTGCTGCACGCGGTGCGCAAGATCGCCGACGAGCGCAGCAAGGATGCTCAACTGAATCACGAGCTGCACGTTTTAGAGCAAACACTTAAAGGTTGAGTGGCCGACCCGGTAAATTCGATCTGTTTATTTCGCAACTCGCCCCCAATTTAGTGGAGCGGTTCCGTTTTCAGGCACAATACAGGTTTAACCGCCCGGCGGCCGCGGGCGGATTTCACGCCGTGACTGGCGCAGCGTGGCGCCAGCCAGCGGGGGGCGGGGCCACGCGCAACACAGCTGCCGGACGAGGCGCGCAGGCCGTCACATCAACGAAGGAACTCTATGCAACTGGTCAAGACCGAACGCGATAACCTCCTCAGGCCGCTGCAAACTGTGAGCGGCATCGTCGAACGCCGCCATACGTTGCCGATCCTCGCCAATTTGCTGATTACCAAGAACGGTCCTGACGTGTCGTTCCTGTCGACGGACCTCGAGCTTCAGATCACCACGCACGCTGATTTCGGTGTCGGTGGCGAGTCCGTCGCCACTACGGTCGCGGCGCGCAAGCTGCTCGACATCCTGCGCGCCATGCCGGAAGGCCAGGTGAGCCTGACCCTGTCCGACAAGCGTCTCACGGTGCAATCCGGCAAGAGCCGCTTTGCGCTCCAGACGCTCGCCGCCGACGAGTTTCCAACCGTCGCTCAGGCAAAAGACTTCGGCGCGAACCTTTCGGTTCCCCAGAAAACGTTCCGCCAACTGCTCGGCATGGTCCACTTCGCGATGGCGCAGCAGGACATCCGTTACTACCTGAATGGCATGCTGCTGGTGGTGGACGGCGACCAGCTGATGGCAGTCGCGACCGACGGTCACCGTCTGGCATTCTCGTCGATGAAGATTGAAGGCTCGTTCCCGCGTCAGGAAGTGATCATCCCGCGCAAAACGATTCTCGAGCTGCAGCGTCTCCTGGAAGACATCGACGACGTGTTGAAGATCGATATCGCGCCTACCCAGGTGAAGTTCATCTTTGGCCAGGTCGAACTGGTGTCGAAGCTGGTGGAAGGCAAGTTCCCCGACTTCCAGCGCGTGATTCCGAAGTCGCACAAGAATACGTTTGTGATCGGCCGCGAAGAACTGCAACGCTCGCTGCAGCGTGCCGCGATTCTGACCTCGGACAAATTCAAGGGCGTACGCTGCATCATCGAGCCGGGCCAGCTGAAGATCATGTCCACCAACGCGGACCAGGAAGAGGCGCAGGAAGAACTGGAAATCGCTTACGACGGCGACAGCGTCGATATCGGGTTCAACGTCACGTATCTGCTCGACGTGCTCGCGAACCTGAAGGTCGACATGCTGCAGGTAAGCCTCGGCGATGCCAGTTCGAGCGCGCTGATCACGATTCCTGAGAACGACGAATTCAAGTACGTAGTGATGCCGATGCGCATCTGACGCGTTCGACAACAAGAAGACATCAAGGGGCGCAGTGCCCCTTTGGCGTTTTTATGGTGTTTTGAAAAGTCCCGAGCAGTAACGAAGCAGTAACGCAGAACCGGAAGAAATCCATGACTGAAACGAACAATTCGCAACCCGATAACAGCTACGGCGCCTCATCCATTCAGATCCTCGAAGGTCTGGAGGCGGTACGCAAGCGGCCCGGGATGTACATCGGCGATACGTCGGACGGTACCGGTCTGCATCACCTCGTGTTCGAGGTGCTCGACAACTCGATCGACGAAGCCCTTGCGGGGCACTGTAACGACATCCAGGTGATCATTCACGCGGATAACTCCATCTCGATCACCGACAACGGCCGTGGCGTGCCCACCGGCATCAAGCTCGACGACAAGCACGACCCGAAGCGCAGCGCCGCTGAAATCGTGATGACCGAGCTGCACGCCGGTGGCAAGTTCGACCAGAACAGCTACAAGGTCTCGGGCGGCCTGCACGGTGTGGGCGTGTCGTGCGTGAACGCGCTGTCGTCGTGGCTGCGCCTCGTCGTGCGCCGCGATGGAAAGAAGCACTTCATGGAGTTTCACCGTGGCGTTCCGCAGAACCGCGTGATCGAAGAAGTGAACGGCGAACGCGTGTCGCCGATCCAGGTAGTCGGTGAGACCGAAAACCGCGGCACCGAAGTGCACTTCATGGCCGACGAGACGATCTTCGGCAACGTCGAATATCACTACGACATTCTCGCGAAGCGTATCCGCGAACTGTCGTTCCTGAATAACGGCGTGCGGATCCGCCTGACGGATCAGCGCACGGGCAAGGAAGACGATTTCGCGTTCGTCGGCGGCGTGAAGGGTTTTGTCGAGTACATCAACAAGACGAAGAGCGTCCTGCATCCGACCATTTTCCACGTGAACGGCGAGAAGGATGGCGTGGGCGTCGAAGTGGCGATGCAGTGGAACGACAGCTACAACGAAAACGTGCTGTGCTTCACGAACAACATTCCGCAGCGCGATGGCGGCACTCACCTGACCGGGTTGCGTGCGGCGATGACGCGCGTGATGAACAAGTACATTGCCGATCACGAGATCGCGAAGAAGGCGAAGGTCGAGACGTCTGGCGATGACATGCGTGAAGGGCTTTCGTGCGTGCTGTCGGTGAAGGTGCCGGAGCCGAAGTTCAGCGCGCAGACGAAGGACAAGCTGGTGTCGTCAGAAGTGCGTGCGCCGGTTGAGGATGTGGTGGCGAAAGCGCTCGAAGAATTCCTGCTGGAAACGCCGAACGACGCGAAGATTATTTGCAGCAAGATTGTCGATGCCGCGCGGGCGCGGGATGCGGCGCGCAAGGCGCGTGAGATGACGCGTCGCAAGGGCGTGCTGGATGGCGTGGGTCTGCCCGGCAAGCTCGCGGATTGTCAGGAAAAGGATCCGGCGAAGTCGGAGATCTATATCGTCGAGGGCGACTCGGCAGGCGGGTCGGCGAAGCAGGGGCGTGACCGGAAGTTTCAGGCGATCTTGCCGTTGCGCGGCAAGGTGCTGAACGTCGAGAAGGCGCGCTATGACAAGCTGCTTTCTTCGGAACAGATCGTGACGCTGATTACCGCGCTGGGTTGCGGGATCGGTAAGGAGGATTACAACCTCGACAAGCTGCGTTATCACCGCATCATCATCATGACCGATGCTGACGTGGACGGCGCGCACATCCGGACGCTGTTGCTCACTTTCTTTTATCGGCAGATGCCGGAGATGATCGAGCGCGGGTACATCTATATCGCGCAGCCGCCTTTGTATAAGGTGAAGGCCGGGAAGGATGAACGGTATCTGAAGGATGCGTCCGAGCTGAATGCGCATATGTTGAAGCTTGCTCTCAACGGGTCGGAGCTTCTGGCTTCGGAAGGGGCTACGCCGATTGCTGGGGATGCGTTGGGTGAGCTGGCGCGGTCCTATCTGTTGGCGCAGGCTGTTGTTGACCGGTTGAGCCGGTTGTATGACGCTGGAGCGCTTGAGGCCGTTATGGATGGCGTGACGATCGATCTTTCCAGTGAGGCTTCTGCTGAGGCTTCTGCGAAGGCGCTCGAGGCCAAGCTACGCGACGATGCGTTGAAGCCTGAGGTGACGGTGACTGCGATGTACGACCCGGTGAGGGAGATGCGGTCGCTGAAGGTGTCGAGGACGCATCACGGGAATCAGAAGGTTTCTGTGCTCGATGAAGAGTTTCAGTTGACTGCGGATTATCAGCAGCTTTTGAATACGGCTAATACGTTCAAAGGTTTGATCGGTAATGGCGCGGTGATCAAGCGCGGTGAGCGGAGCATGGCTGTTACCGACTTCAAGAGCGCTATGAAGTGGCTGATTGCCGATGCTGAGCGGAATGTTTCGAAGCAGCGCTATAAGGGCCTCGGTGAGATGAACCCTGGGCAGCTTTGGGAAACGACGATGGATCCGAATGTGCGGCGGTTGTTGCGCGTGCAGATTGAGGATGCTATTGCTGCTGACGGCATATTCACTACGTTGATGGGTGATGATGTCGAGCCGCGGCGGGCGTTCATTGAGTCGAATGCGTTGAGAGCGGGGAATATTGACGTTTGAACGTTGTGTAGCGGGAACCATAAAGCAGAGATTTTGGGAAGCATCCGTTGAGACATCTATTGATGGATGTGCCCTGATAGCTCAGGTTGAGGGTACCTAGCCTGACGTCACACCAGCAAGAGCAACGGCCGCCTCACTGAGGTGGCCGTTGCTCTTTCAATCTACGCAACAATCACTAGCCGCACACGTCACGATAGGTAAACGCGTGCGTGCTATTTTTGGGACATGGCCTTTTCCGCTTTTCCTTCCCTTCAAAGATCAAATCTGTCAGATCAGATCAAAAGCGCCTGCGCTTCCGTGCTCGCGTTGCTGCCATCGGTTGTCAGCCCGGGTAGCGATCGAATCGTCTCCTGAATATCGGCAATGGTGATCGGTATGCTCCCGGACTCCGCGTTTTCCATGGCGTCTGGCATAACCGTCCTGCCGCTCAAGCGGGACGTAATTTCGCCCAGTGTCTGATTCCATGCATAGTTGGCTTTTCTCATGGCCTGGTCGCGTGCGTCCAAAGCCTGGACTACCAACAACGCTATCCTGTCTTGCTCTTCAGCCGGCGGGACAGGAATCAATGTCTTTGCAACGTCCTCGTCAAGTATTGCAGGATAACTCGACCCGGTACTCCACTTGCGGAATTGCTCAAGAGTACTGGGCAACCGAAGCGCAAAATGCAGATAAAACGGATTGACGTCGTCGCGAGCCCGGACGACCGAAAAGCCAGTGGAGGCAATCTGGTCGTGATATTTCCGGGGCACGACTGCAATCGCACCTCGCGTAGGGCGACATGTCGAGATCAATATATCGAACGCTCGCACAACCTTTCTCGCACGAGACGGCGCCTCCGCCCCTTCCAGGTCTTGAGGATTCGCTACTGATCCCGTTGCGACATCCACGCTTGAAATGTCCAGATACTGAAATGGAACGTCTGGCAGCCGGGTCGGATCTCTTTTGTCTTTCGCTACGTTGGCGACTTCGTCGACACGGCGCAGGATGTCCGCAGGAAAAGACTTGATGCCCTCCGGCGGCAAGTGGAAATCAATATCCCATCGGCCGGCGGCCTGCAACTCGCGAAGCGATTTTACGAGTCGTTTCATTGCCACGACACCTCTTGATGGAAGGCCAACATGGCCGCCTGAATTTCCGATCCAGCCTCGGGCCGCCCCGTGGCGTCGTAGCCCAGATTCTCAACCTCACAGAGGAATGTCTTATCCGAAGGGGATGGCCGCTCATCCTCTCTCAATCGCTGCACAATACAGAGGCAGGTCTTTACCAGCGCCCCATACGGAGTAAAAGCCTCCTCCGGGAAGAAAAAGATCCCCTTTAATCTTGCGACGCCCTCAAGCCATTTTCGGACGAACAAGGCACTTTTTCCCTTCATCAGATGTTCTGGTAATACGATCGCCATCCGCCCGCCCGGCCGCAAGAATTGCAGGCTGCGCTCCAGGCCGAGAATTTCCAGCGGAAGCGACTTTTTCCTATGTCCAAGCTCGAATCTTCCCATCATCTCCATCGTCTCTTGCCGCATGATGCTGCCGAAAGGAGGATTGGTCAGTACCACATCGAAAACTGCTGGATCGGCGTGCCCGTTGTCACGCAGAGCGTTAATGTCCGGATAGTTGTTGAAACTCAGGAGAGCGTCCTGGTTCCGGATGTTGGTATGCCCGTCATCGTTCAGCATCATGTCGGTCATCGCAATGCGGACCATGCGATCCGATTTCTCGATACCGTGCAAGTGAAAGCACTTGAACTCATGCAGTTCATGCGGAGTCAATGTTCTTCCTTGCTCGCGCACGACGTATTGCGACGCTTTCGTCAAGAAATGGCCTGACCCACAGAACGGATCAAGGATCAATTCATCGGCCTTGGGTTGAATTAACCCAACCGCAAGCTCCACGATCGGATCGGGAGTGAAATACTGACCCATGCCAGCCCGGATCGCGGGCCCCAGCACTTTCTGGAACGCGCGACCTTTGATGTCGGCTTGACTGTCTAAAAGAGAAAACTCTTGCAGCCGGTCAACCACGCGATACAAGGCTGAATCCGACAGCCTTATTTGTGATCTGAAGACACCTCTTGACCGCTCGTATCCGGGGATGCGTTCGGTGTTGACGTCGAGATCGGCTGCGCGAGCCGCGTCATAGAGGACTCGAATATTGGAGGCAACCTCGGACGCGTTGCTGACGCCATAAGCCTGAAACGCAAAAGGGGTACCGAGCGGCTGTTTCGCGGTCTGCCGCTCGTCATAGACTTTCGTGTAAATGATCTTGCAGATCTCGTCTAACGCCTCATCCGCATGCAAGCCGTCGACATCTCGGGCTGCGCTGTGGCAATCGAATAGAACGCGTTCGTAGTCAGCGTTGAGAAGCTTCAGTCCTGTGCTTCGTCCCTCGCGCTGCTCTGGCATCTCTCGTACCAGTTGAACCTTGTAGCGCGCCTCGAGCCCGTATGAAGGAAGGTCGGCGATAAGTTCAAAGCCGCCTGGATCGATCTTCTTCCGCAACGTCCTCACTCGATCGCCATCGGTGATCAGGCCGATGGTGGCTGTATGAGTGGACGACAGGTACGCTTCCAGCTGCCGTTCAGCCTCCTTGAATTCGTCGTTGGGTATTCCGCGCCTTTTTGTCTCGACATACAGGAAGGTGCGTCGACTGGTATTCCTGATCGAGATATCGGCTTCCTTTTCGGTCGAGCCCATCCTCACCGGCTCGTCGATGACGATGCGCTCGCCGATCCACTCCACTGGATACCGGTAAGCGTCAAGCAGGCGCCGCAACGCCCACTGCCGGACGAATTCCGCGATGCTCCGCTCGGCACCTTCGTAGGTCTCGTGAGCCTGAAACCACGCCTCCGCCCGACGTCTGGCGTCCAGCACGTCGACATGTCCGGGGAAAAGCCACTGGTCCGGGGGAATAAGTTCGAATCCACCTATCGCTGCCATGTGCCTGTCGCCCGTCGTTTTCGCAAGTCGTGGATTTTCGCACGGGCGCAGCGCCCGTGTAGAAGCCGTGTCGCAGAGGCTCTTCAGCACCAAAGCGCGGAAGTCGGCGTGGAGCCTCGCCGCCAGAAGAGCTGGAATTCACGGAGTCTTCGCTCATGTCGTCTCGCGACGACCCCCAACATTTGCCGATTTTCGATAACACCTCGAATAATGACTCACTACGATCGGCTAAACCCTGTTCGCAATTGCTCGCACAGGGCGACACCGCGCAAAACAGCAAAAATCCCGATGGAACCAACCTCAAAAGGCCCACAAATGAGCAAAGTGATCCATCACGAACTGAAGCAAACCCTGGGCACCTGGCAGCTATGGGGCATCGCCGTCGGCCTCGTCATTTCCGGCGAATACTTCGGCTGGAGTTACGGCTGGGCCAGCGCTGGCACGCTCGGCTTCATCTTCACGGCGCTCTTTATCGCCGCGATGTACACCACGTTCATCTTCAGCTTTACCGAACTCACCACGTCGATTCCGCACGCAGGTGGCCCGTTCGCCTACGCGCGCCAGGCATTCGGCCCGACTGGCGGCTATCTCGCCGGTGCGGCGACGCTCGTCGAATTCGTGTTCGCACCGCCCGCCATCGCACTCGCGATCGGTGCCTATCTGCACGTCCAGTTCCCCGGCCTCGATCCGAAACACGCGGCCATGGGCGCATACCTCGTCTTCATGGCGCTTAATATCGTCGGGGTGCAGATCGCGGCGGCGTTCGAGTTGTGCGTAACGTTGCTGGCAATCTTCGAACTGCTGGTCTTCATGGGCGTCGTGTCCCCGGGCTTCGAGTGGTCGAACTTCACGAAGGGCGGCTGGTCGGGCGCGGATCACTTCAGCCTCGGCTCATTCAGCGGCATGCTGGCGGCCATTCCATTCGCAATCTGGTTCTTCCTTGCGATCGAAGGTGTCGCGATGGCCGCGGAGGAAGCGAAAGACCCGAAACGCTCGATCCCGATCGCCTACATCGCGGGCATCCTGACGCTCGTCGCGCTGGCGGTCGGCGTGATGGTGTTCGCCGGCGCGGCAGGCGACTGGACCAAACTCGCCAACATCAACGACCCGCTGCCGCAGGCGATGAAATTTATCGTCGGTGCGAACAGCGGCTGGATGCACATGCTCGTGTGGCTCGGACTGTTCGGCCTTGTCGCATCGTTCCACGGCATCATTCTCGGCTATTCGCGACAGATCTTCGCGCTCGCCCGTGCCGGCTATCTACCGGAGTTCCTGTCGAAGGTGCATCCGCGCTTCAAGACGCCGCATCGCGCGATTCTGGCGGGCGGCGTGGTCGGCATCGCGGCGATCTATAGCGACGAGCTGATCCAGTTTGGCGGCCAGACGCTGACTGCGAACATCGTGACGATGTCGGTTTTTGGCGCTATTGTGATGTACATCATCAGCATGTTGTCGCTGTTCAAGCTGCGCCGTACGCAGCCGGACATGGAGCGGCCGTTCCGTGCGCCGCTGTTCCCGTTCTTCCCGGCGTTCGCGCTGGTAGCGGCGGTGATCTCGCTGGCAACGATGGTGTACTTCAACTTCCTGGTGGCGATCGTGTTCGCGATCTTTCTTGCGCTCGGCTACGTCTACTTCCTGTTGACGCGGCAGCAGCGCGAAGTGGCGCAGGCCGACGTTCTGCTCGAGGACTGACGCGACAGGCGAAGCCGCTACCCTGGTAGTGGCGATGGAGCATCCGATATGAGCTATACAGAGACGATCGGCAGCCGCACCTACCGGTTCGCCGATCTGAAAACACTGATGGCGAAGGCGAGCCCGCTGAGGTCTGGCGATCAGCTCGCCGGGGTGGCGGCGGCAAGTGAAGAAGAACGCGTCGCCGCGAAGATGGCGCTTGCGGAAGTGCCGCTGTGCACGTTCCTCAATCAAGCGCTGATCCCGTATGAGAGCGACGAGGTCACAAGGCTGATTGTTGACGACCATTCGCCGGAAGCCTTCGCCGAAATCGCGCATCTGACGGTCGGGGATTTCCGCAACTGGTTGCTGTCGAGCACGACCGATACTGCCGCGTTGACACGTATCTCGGCGGGCCTGACGCCTGAAATGGTCGCGGCCGTATCGAAGTTGATGCGCAATCAGGATCTGATCGCGGCGGCGCGCAAGCGGCCGGTGATCACAC
Source organism: Paraburkholderia sp. BL10I2N1 (assembly GCF_004361815.1). NCBI lineage: Bacteria > Pseudomonadati > Pseudomonadota > Betaproteobacteria > Burkholderiales > Burkholderiaceae > Paraburkholderia > Paraburkholderia sp. BL10I2N1. Next base: position 1,486,168 of record NZ_SNWA01000001.1, read on the forward strand.
GCTTTCGCAATACGGTCGGCTTGCCGGGCCACATGTCGGTGCGCCTGCAACCCAATCATCCGACGGATGACGTCAAAGGTATCGCCGCATCGATGCTCGACGGTCTGATGTACGGCTGCGGTGACGCGATGATCGGCATCAATCCCGCTACCGACAGCCTCGCCGCGATCATGACGCTGCTGCGCATGGTGGACGGGTTCCGCGAGCGCTATCAGGTGCCGACACAGGCATGCGTGCTGACGCACGTCACCAACACTATTTCCGCCATCGAAAAGGGCGCGCCGGTGGATCTGGTGTTCCAGTCGATTGCGGGAACGGAGAAAGCCAACGCGGGCTTCGGCATCACGCTCGCGTTGTTGCAGGAAGCGCACGAAGCAGGGTTATCGCTCAAGCGCGGCACGGTCGGGGACAACCTCATGTATTTCGAAACGGGGCAGGGCAGCGCGCTGTCGGCGAATGCGCATCATGGCGTCGACCAGCAGACGTGCGAAGTGCGCGCGTATGCGGTCGCGCGCAAGTTCAATCCGTTTCTGGTGAATACGGTGGTCGGCTTTATCGGCCCGGAGTATCTGTATGACGGCAAGCAGATCACGCGCGCAGGACTCGAAGATCACTTCTGCGGCAAGCTGCTCGGTGTGCCGATGGGCTGCGACATCTGTTACACGAATCACGCAGAAGCCGATCAGGACGATATGGATAACCTCCTGACGCTGCTCGGTGTCGCGGGCATCAACTTCATCATGGGCATCCCCGGCGCGGACGATGTGATGCTCAACTACCAGAGCACGTCGTTCCATGACGCGCTGTACGTGCGTGATGTGCTCGGTCTGCGACGTGCGCCTGAGTTCGAAGAATGGCTGGAGTCGATGCAGATCACCGATGCGCACGGCGTATTGCTGAGTGGGTCGCCGCGCCAGCCGCTGCTCGAAGGCGCACGCGAATGGATAGGAGCGGACATCGCATGAGCGACCTCCTCGAAAAGAATCCATGGAATGCGTTGCGCCAGTTCACGAACGCACGCATCGCGCTGGGCCGCGCGGGAAACAGTCTGCCGACTGCGCCGTTGCTCGCGTTCAACCTGTCGCATGCCCAGGCGCGTGACGCCGTGCATCATCCCCTTGACGCCGACGTGCTGCATGAACAGTTGCGCACCCACGGCTTCACTACCCTCGACGTGCATAGCGCGGCGCCCGATCGCGAGCACTATCTGAGGCGGCCGGATCTGGGGCGACGTCTGTCAGATGAGAGCCGCGAGGCACTCAGGCAGGCGATGCTAGAGCCGCCCGAAGTGGTCTTTGTCATTGCCGATGGCTTGTCGGCATTCGCTGCGTCGAAACAATCGATTCCGCTTTTGAACGCCGTATGTTCGCGCCTCACGGACTGGACGATCGGACCGGTCGTCGTGGCGCGGCAAGGGCGCGTGGCACTCGGTGACGAGATCGGCGAAATCCTGAAGACGAAGCTTGTCGTGATGCTGATCGGCGAGCGGCCGGGCCTCAGTTCGCCGGACAGTCTCGGAATCTACCTGACCTATGCACCGAAAGTCGGTTGCAGCGACGCGCAGCGCAACTGCATTTCCAACGTGCGTCCCGAAGGTTTGAACTACGACGCGGCCGCCCACAAGCTCCACTATCTGCTGACGCATGCGCGTCGGCTCGGTCTGACCGGCGTTGGCCTGAAGGATGACAGCGACGCTTTGCTGGGGCACGCAGAGCCGCAAGGTGCGGAGATTCCGGCGCCGCCATCAGACTGACAGGCTCAAGCCCCCGCATGTTCAACGGGGTGCTTCTCGAGCCACGCGTTCTCCGCATCCTCGAACAGGCGGGAGCGGGTGAGAAAGCGCATACCGGTAGGCCGTTCCAGTGAAAACATGCCGCCGCTCCCGGGAACGACATCAATAATCAATTGCGTGTGCTGCCAGTACTCGAACTGCGATTCGCTCATGTAGAACTTCACGCCGGCAATCGTCCCAAGTCGTACATCTGAGTTGCCAAGCATAAACTCCGTCGACGGAAAGCACATCGGTGCGCTGCCGTCGCAACACCCGCCGGATTGATGAAAGATGAGCGGCCCGTGCTCGGCGCCCAGTGACTGAATCAGCGCCACCGCTGCGGGCGTCGCGACCACGCGCGCAACTTCGACTTCGTCTGACATGACGTTTCCTCGAAAAAGAGGGCGGACCGCTCCAAGCGGGCCGCCCAACAGGAGCACTGCTTCAGAAGAAGCCGAGCGGCTTGTCGCTGTAGCTGACGAGGAGGTTCTTCGTTTGCTGGTAGTGGTCGAGCATCATCCTGTGGTTCTCGCGACCGATGCCCGACTGCTTGTAGCCGCCGAATGCCGCGTGCGCGGGATACGCGTGATAGCAGTTGGTCCACACGCGCCCGGCCTGGATCTGCCGGCCGAAGCGATAGGCGCGCGTGCCGTCGCGGGTCCAGACGCCGGCGCCGAGACCGTAGAGCGTGTCGTTGGCGATCTCCAGCGCTTCTTCCTCGGTCTTGAAGGTCGTCACGGAAACGACCGGTCCGAAGATCTCTTCCTGGAAGATGCGCATCTTGTTGTGGCCGCGGAACACGGTCGGCTTCACGTAGTAGCCCTTGCTCAGCTCACCGGCCAGCGTGGTGCGCTCCCCACCGATCAGGCATTGCGCGCCTTCCTGCCTGCCAAGATCGACATACGAGAGGATCTTCTCGAGCTGCTCCTGTGAAGCCTGCGCGCCGATCATCGTCTTCGTGTCGAGCGGATGCCCCTGCGTGATGGCGGCCACCCGCTTGAGCGCGCGTTCCATGAAGCGGTCGTAGATCTTTTCGTCGATCAGCACGCGCGACGGGCATGTGCACACTTCACCCTGATTCAGCGCGAACATCGCGAAGCCTTCGAGCGCCTTGTCGAAGTAGCTGTCGTCGTGGTCGATCACGTCGGCAAAGAAGATGTTCGGGCTCTTGCCGCCGAGTTCGAGCGTCACCGGAATGATGTTCTGGCTCGCGTACTGCATGATCAGACGGCCGGTCGTCGTTTCACCGGTGAAGGCGATCTTGGCGATGCGCCGGCTCGACGCGAGCGGCTTGCCGGCTTCCAGGCCAAAGCCGTTGACGATGTTCACCACGCCCGGGGGCAGCAGGTCGTGGATGACCTCCATCAGCACGAGAATCGACGCCGGAGTCTGCTCGGCGGGCTTGAGCACGACGCAGTTGCCGGCGGCCAGCGCGGGCGCGAGCTTCCACACCGCCATCAGGATCGGGAAATTCCACGGAATGATCTGGCCGACCACGCCGAGCGGCTCATGGAAGTGATACGCCACCGTGTCGTCGTCGATCTCGGAGATCGAACCTTCCTGCGCACGCACACAGCCCGCGAAGTAGCGGAAGTGATCGATGGCGAGCGGGATGTCGGCGGCCATCGTTTCGCGCAGCGGCTTGCCGTTGTCGATGGTTTCCGCGACGGCGATACGCTGCAGGTTCGCTTCCATGCGATCGGCGATGCGGTTCAGGATGTTCGCGCGATCGGTGGTCGAGGTCTTGCCCCAGGCGACCTTCGCACGATGTGCGGCGTCGAGCGCGAGTTCGATATCGGCTTCGCGTGAACGGGGAATCGACGTGAACGGCTCGCCGGTGATCGGCGAGAGGTTGTCGAAGTATTCGCCACCGACGGGCGCCACCCATTCGCCACCGATGAAATTGCCATACTGCTTTTTGTACGGGAATTCGACGTTGAGAAACTGCATGTCTGCATGGTTCATCTGTGTGCTCCTCACATGTGTGATGATTTGTCGTCGGCGCTTGAATCGCTGGCCGCGAATCGCATACGCCAGAAGCGTGCCAGTGAGCTTTCCGGCGTGAATCATGCGGGTGCGGCAGGCACCTTCATGGCGCATACCGCCTCGAGTGTTCAAGCTGTTCACAAGAAGCGCGCCGTTTCTGAACAGCGCGCGTTCACCTGTTCAGGACTGGAACAACGCCTGAGCGCGGGCGCTCGCAGGCGAGCATCCCGGCGCACGGCATGGGATTTGCGTTTCAGGTCGTGATTGAGTTTTCAGGCACTCCGGGCATGACGAGTCATCTTCCTGTCATCGATACTTCATCCGCGCAAACGATGCGCGGCGACAGCACGCGCGTGCAAACCTGCGTCGCGCACGATGCCGACGAACAGGCCCGCAACCTGCAAGGCTGGAGCCAGACCTACGATCAACTCACCGCGGGCGCCTTCGTTGGCACGCTGACGGAGTTGTCGCTGGAGCACATGCATGTTTTCTGCGAGACGACTAGCCATACGCTGCGGCAGAGCTGCGAGGTGCCGTCGGACGCATACTGGTTTGGCGTTCCCGTGCGTCGCGATGTGCCGGGGCGCATCGACGCGAATGTCATCGACGACGGCGCGATTGCCTTCCGTCCGGGGGGCATCGAATTCGAACTGATCACGCCAGCGGGCTATGAGATTTTCGGCGTGGTGGTGAAGGGCGAGGTACTGCGCCGGTATGCGGCCGACGTCGAGCATCTGGGGTTGATCCACCATCTTCCGGATACAGAGGTTGTCCCGATCGGTGAGGCGCACAAGGCGCGCCTGTGCGCCTCCTTGCGCCAGATCCTCGATGACGGCGCGAACAGCGGGGCGCCGTTGACGGGCTTTGCGCGCGACAGTCTGCAGTCGTCGGTGCTGGCTTCGCTGTTCGATCTCTGCGCGCAGCCTCACGTGGAAGCCGGCGCAATACCGACGAAGCCGCGTCGGCACTGGATCGTCTCTGAAGCGCGCGAATATGTGCTGGCGAATCGCGAGCGGCCGGTTGGCGTGCCGGAGCTATGCGAGAAACTGCATGTGAGCCGCAGGACGCTGCAATACTGCTTTCAGGACGTGCTAGGCATGGCACCGGCGACCTATCTGCGTACGATCCGCCTGAACGGCGCACGACGCGAACTGTACGAAGCGGCGCGGTCGGTGCAGGATGTGGCGGCAGCCTGGGGTTTCTGGCATCTGAGCCAGTTCGCGACGGATTACCGCAAGCTTTTCGGCAAGCGTCCCTCGGAGACGTTGAAGGAGTCGATGCCCAACCGGCACGCTCTCAGCCCTTTGGATTCCGACCTGCGCGTGACACACTGACAGATCACCCTCGACTGATTGACGAACGCAGCGCGTCGCGTGCATTGACGCTCGTCATCATCACCAGACTCCAGTTTTCCCGCCTGGACCTCAGGCGGCCTATGTCTGCTCCGGCGCGTATCGCAATGATCCTGGCGTAGTCAGCGTTTCGCCCGTCTCGAGGAGCGTTTTGAGACCGGAGAGCACCATCGGCCAGCCGCCGTACAGCTCAGGATTGGCTTCGTCGCGCAACTGGTCGTGGATGGCCGTCAGACGGCACGAATCGGCGATCTGCTCGATTTCCCAGGTGACCCGCGAGGTGCCTTCGCGTTTGACGTCGTCGCTCCATAGGGCTCTGAAACTCTGAACCAGCCGGCGCGGCGGATCGACCTCCAGATTCTCACCTTCGAGAATCGGACTGTGAGCCGGGAAGCCGGTCGTCGCCTGGTTTCCGCTCACGCCTTCGTAGCGCGAGCCGTGTGTCCGTGACGAGCAGACCGAACGTGTATTTCGCCCGCATCTGCGTGCTGGTGATCGCCTCCCAAAGGCGTTCGGGCGTCGTCTTGATGTAAATCTCGAACACTTTCTGCATCGTCTCCTCCAGTTGGTGCTTGAGGTCGTTCAAGGTCGCGGCCCAAATCCCGTCTTTCGACGATGGCACTTCGGGCCGACGATTTGTGGTCTAGTACGTAAATCGAGCCAGTTGCAGACGAATGCAGAGCGCAACCGCTGCCAGATTCCGGGCAATGCATGGCAAATCCGCGCAAAACCCGCCAAAACCGGTTTCGCGGAAGCGTTTCGTGCGAAACTGCCGGGCTTTCAGGATGACGCACCACGAAATCCGCGCGCGGCTTCAGCTTCGCACGCGTGGCGAGGCTCAACAGACAACCGGATCGGGCAGGAGAATCAATGATGTTTACATGTAGAAACCAGTCGTGCGGCGCGCAGTGGGAGCAGTCGGACGTCGTGATCAAGAATGAAGGGCAGGGGCTCCTGTTTCGCTGCCCAATGTGCGGCGCGCGCAATTACGTCGAACGTTTCGATGCGGACGACGGCACGATCGTCTACGAGCAGATCGAAGGCCGTCCGTTCCAGTAATCCATCGAACGCTCAACGACATCGAAAGACACCATGACCAAACCGACTCCCGCCCCATTCAGTCAGCTGCCGCTGCCCCCAGCGATGCTGGCCAACCTTACGCAGCTCGGCTACCTCGAGATGACGCCGATCCAGGCCGCGAGCCTGCCGGTCGCGCTTGCCGGCCAGGATCTGATCGCGCAGGCGAAAACCGGCAGTGGCAAGACCGCCGCGTTCGCGCTGGCGTTGCTGGCGCGCCTCGACGTGCGCAACTTCGCCGTCCAGGCGATGGTGCTGTGCCCGACGCGCGAACTGGCCGATCAGGTGACGCAGGAAATCCGCCGTCTTGCGCGCGCCGAGGAAAACATCAAGGTGCTGACGCTGTGCGGCGGTACACCGATGCGTCCGCAGACGGCGAGCCTCGAACACGGCGCGCATATCATCGTCGGCACGCCGGGACGGATCATGGACCACCTGGAGCGCGGCAGCCTCGATCTGAAGGCGCTGAACACGCTCGTTCTCGATGAAGCCGATCGCATGCTCGACATGGGTTTCTTCGACGACATCGCGACCGTTGCGCGCCAGTGCCCGAAAGAGCGTCAGACGCTGCTCTTTTCCGCGACGTATCCGGACGGTATCGGCAAGCTCAGTCAGCAGTTCCTGCGCAATCCCAAGGACGTCAAGCTCGAGGAGCGTCACGACGAAAGCAAGATCCGCCAGCGCTTCTATGAAGTGACGGAGAACGACCGTCTGCATACGGTCGGTCTTTTGCTGAATCACTTCCGGCCGGTTAGCACCATCGCGTTCTGCAATACGAAACAGCAGTGCCGCGACCTGCTCGACGTGCTGGTCGCGCAGGGCTTTCACGCGCTCGCGCTGCACGGCGAACTCGATCAGCGCGAACGCGATCAGGTGCTGATCCAGTTCGCGAACCGGAGTTGCTCGGTGCTCGTTGCAACCGACGTCGCGGCGCGCGGTCTCGATATCGCGCAGCTGGAAGCCGTGATCAACGTGGACGTAACGCCCGATCCTGAGGTGCATGTGCACCGTATCGGCCGTACCGGACGTGCCGATCAGGACGGCTGGGCACTGAGTCTCGCGAGCATGAACGAGATGGGACGCGTGGGCAGTATCGAGCAGGCGAACGGCCGCGAAGTCGAATGGCATCCGGTTTCGGAATTGACCGCCGCCAGCAACGAACCTCTTTTGCCGCCGATGGAGACGCTACAGATTCTCGGCGGCCGCAAGGAAAAGATCCGTCCAGGCGATGTGCTCGGCGCACTGACCGGTGAAGCGGGCTTTGCCGGTACGCAGATCGGCAAGATCAACGTGACGGAATTCTCGACCTACGTGGCGATCGAGCGCGGCATCGCGCGCGATGCGCTGCGCAAGCTTAGCGTCGGCAAGGTGAAGGGCAAGAAGGTGAAAGTCCGCTTGATGGACGAGTGAGGTTTGCCCGGCGCACCTCGCGCGCGTCGGCTTATCGAAAGCGTGTCTGCTGCAACATCTGACCCCTCAGTTTCTCAAGCCGCGCGTCGCCTTCTCCGCCCCGCCCAGGCGCACGGGCGACGCACGGCATGACGTAAACGCATGCTGCGCATGACAAACTTTCGATTGTGGCTGCGTATTGGCTGATGCCTAATCCGCATTACAGGATGGGGCCGGTATCAAAAGAGCGCCCCATCGACATGCAGCCCGATGGAGGAACCCTCATGCAGAGCGCCATGCAAGCACGCTCGAAACTGCCCGACGTTGGCACGACAATCTTCACCGTCATCGGCCAGCTCGCCGCCGAACACGATGCGCTGAACCTGTCGCAAGGTGCGCCGAATTTCGCGCCGGACGCGAAGCTCGTCGACGGCGTGGCAGAAGCCATGCGCGCGGGTCATAACCAGTACGCGCCAATGGCCGGTATCGACGCATTGCGTGAGGCGCTGGCGAACAAGGTGGAAGCGCTGTACGGCGTGCGCTACGACGCGTCGAGCGAAGTGACTGTGATTGCGAGCGCGAGCGAAGGCCTGTACTCGACGATCAGCGCGCTGGTTCACCCGGGCGATGAGGTGATCTACTTCGAGCCGTCGTTCGACAGCTATGCCCCGATCGTACGGCTGCAGGGCGCGACGCCGGTGCCGATCAAGCTCTCGCTGACGGACTTCCGTGTGAACTGGGATGAGGTCTCCGCGGCCATTACGCCGAAGACCCGCATGATCATCATTAACACGCCGCACAATCCAACCGCGACGATTTTCAGCGATGCCGACATCGAGCGCCTGAAAGCCGTCACGCGCAACACGGACATCGTGATTCTGTCCGATGAAGTGTACGAACACGTCGTGTTCGACGGCGCCAGGCATCAAAGCATGGCGTGCCACCGCGAACTCGCGGAACGCAGCGTGATCGTGTCGTCGTTCGGCAAGTCGTATCACGTGACGGGCTGGCGCGTAGGCTACTGCCTCGCCCCCGCCGCGCTGATGGATGAGATCCGCAAGGTCCACCAGTTCATGGTGTTTTCCGCGGATACGCCGATGCAATACGCGTTCGCTGACGCGCTGAAAAACCCGGAAAGCTATCTCGGTCTCTCTGCGTTCTATCAGCAGAAGCGGGACCTGTTGACGCATGCATTGCGCGAGTCGCGCTTCGAACTGCTGCCGAGCGAAGGCAGTTTCTTCCTGCTCGTGCGTTTCCGCAGTTTCTCCGACGAAAGCGACAGCGATTTCGTGCTGCGCCTGATCCGCGACGCGCAGGTCGCGACGATTCCGCTCTCGGCCTTCTACACCGACGGCACGGATTCGGGCCTGATCCGCCTGAGCTTTTCGAAGGACGACGCGACGCTGATCGAAGGCGCGCGCCGGCTGTGCTCGATCTGAGGAGCGCACGATGACGCAGATGGACAAGACGCTCACCGCCGCCGTCGTGCAGATGAGCAGCACCGACGATGTCGCACGCAATCTGGAAGAGGCGCGTCATTGGGTGACGGAGGCGGCGCGCGCGGGCGCGACGCTCGTGAGCCTGCCGGAATACTTCTGCTGGATCGGTAACGACGAAGCACAACGCGTCGCACTTGCAGAACAGTTCGGCGACGGGCCGATCCAGCAGGCACTCGCGCAACTCGCACACGAAACGGGCACGTGGCTGATCGGCGGCACCGTGCCGATCCGGCCGGACCACGGTCCGCAGGTCGGCACGCATGCGTACAACACCGCGTTGCTATTCGATCCCTCGGGCGAGTGCCGCGCCCGTTACGACAAGATCCATCTGTTCAGCTTCAGCCAAGGCACCGAGCAACATGCGGAAGGCGACACGATGGTGGGCGGCGACAGCGTCGGCACGGCGCATGGACCGTTCGGCAATCTGCGCCTGTCGGTCTGCTACGACCTGCGCTTTCCCGAGTTGTATCGCGCGGGACCGGCCGCCGATGTCATCGCCGTGCCTGCCGCTTTTACTCACACGACGGGCCTTGCGCACTGGGAATTGCTGCTGCGCGCCCGGGCCGTCGAGAATCAGGCGTATGTGCTGGCATCGGGCCAATGCGGTACACACCCGAATGGCTGGCGCACTTTTGGTCACAGTATGATCGTCGGGCCGTGGGGCGAAGTCCTCGTACGACTCGACGACGAACCCGGCTTCGCCATCGCGACCCTTGGATCGTCGGTGCTGGATGCCGTGCGTGAACGTCTGCCGGTGCTGACGCATAAACGCATTGCAACGCCGTCAGACGTCACAACAAACTAACGCTATCAACGGGAAGGAGATCACCCATGAAGTTGCTCAGGAACCTGCTGGTGCTGGCATGCGCTTTCGCATCTGTGTCGGCCATTGCGGCCGACGCGTCAACGCTGCGCTTCGGCCTCGAAGCGCAATATCCGCCGTTCGAATCGAAGGGCGCTAACGGCGAGTTGCAGGGCTTCGATATCGACATCGGCAAAGCTGTCTGCGCGAGTGCGCATCTGAAGTGCTCGTGGGTTGAGACTTCGTTCGACGGTTTGATCCCCGCGCTGCAGGGCCGCAAGTTTGACGCGATCAATTCGGCGATGAACGCGACGGAGAAGCGTCGTCAGGCAATTGATTTCACCAACATCATTTACCGCGTGCCGACCCAGCTGATCGCGCACAACGGCAGCGGCCTGCTGCCGACGCCCGAATCGCTGAAGGGCAAGCGCGTAGGCGTGCTGCAGGCTTCCATTCAGGAGACGTTCGCGAAGGCGCATTGGGAGCCGGCGGGTGTCACCGTCGTGCCGTATCAGGATCAGAACCAGGTCTATGCCGACCTCGTTGCCGGTCGCCTCGACGCGACGCTCGTGCTCGCGCCGGCAGGGCAGACGGGTTTCCTGTCGCGTCCGGACGGCAAGGACTTTGCGTTCGTTGGCCAGCCCGTGCGTGACGACAAGATCCTGGGCAGTGGTATCGCGTTCGGTATCCGCAAGGGGGATGCCGAATTGAAGAAGCAGCTGGATACGGCGATCGCCAGGGTGCAGGCCGACGGCACCGTGAAGACGCTGGCCCAGAAGTACTTCGGCAACATCGACGTTTCGCCGAAGTAACATCCACTCTCGCGCTCGCCAGTGCCGTTGCGGCGTCTGAGCGATTGCCGCGGAACCGGTGTTCCGCGGCGATCATGCGGCGCTTGAGCAAGGGCACTTTGTTCACCACTCGCAGGCAGGTGCGCATCGCGCCGAGCGCCACGCGCCCGAGACGGGCCCCACGGCCCACATCGGATAGTCGCGGGTGTTGTTGTAGAGAAGGCCTGGCCAGCGTGCGATCAATTCGGCGTCGTTGCCGCCGATGCCGTTCTTCTCGTTCGGCTGAAGCTTCTCGCCGTTCACACTCCACGGCGAGCACAGCCTGCCCAAGGCGCCGATAATCGAGCAGGTGCTGGTGTGGTCGCCGGGGAACCGGAATCCTTGTCTTGGGCGGTTTCTGGCGTTGACCTGGGCGTGGGTGGGAACGGGCGGCGGCGGAAAAGAAAAAGGCCGGTCAGCTTTTGCTGACCGGCCTTTCAAATTCTTTGGTGGGGCGTGAGTGACTCGAACACTCGACCTACGGATTAAGAGTCCGCTGCTCTACCAACTGAGCTAACGCCCCCCAACAGACTGCGAATTATGCAGAAGTTTTTGAGACTTGCCAAGCCCCTTTCGCAGATTTCTTAAAAAATCTACGTCTCCGCCTGGTACTAGACGCGCCGATGCCCAGCCCTTCAACGTACACCCAAAACACACCCTCCACGCGCTGCCGGTATCATGACGCCACAACACGTCGCGCATCGCATCGCGCGGCCTGAACTGGGGACAAACGATGGACGACAACGCAATTCGCGAACTTCTCGACCGCGTGCTCGCGCCATGGGTTCGCTCGCTCACGCTCACACCAGTAAAAGTCGACGAAGAAAGCGCCACGCTGCGCCTGCCGTTCTCTGGCGAGTTGCGTCACTCGGGCGGTGTCATTTGCGGCCAGGTCTTCATGGCGGCCGCCGATACGGCGATGGTCGTCGCCATTTCCGCCGCCCTTGGCGGCTTCAAGCCGATGACCACCGTGTCGCTCAACATCAGTTTCATGCGCGCCGTCCGCAAGGGAGATGTGCTGATTACGGCGCGCGTGCTGCGACTCGGGCGCAATCTCGTCTTCGGTGAAGTCGAGCTGTTCGACGATGACGGCCGGATGGCCGTCCACGCCACCACCACCTACGCGCTGCTCGACTGACGACAGCTACCGCGCACTTTGCCGCCAGACGCGTCCGACGCGCCGCATTCGAAGGAAACAGCAACAATGTTCGATCAGGTCGTATTCGCAGGTGGCGGCAATCGCTGCTGGTGGCAGGCGGGCTTCTGGGATGTCATCCAGCCGGAACTGGACATTCGGCCGCGCGTCATCGCAGGCATCTCGGCGGGCGCCGCGACCGCGTGCATGCTCTACACGCGCGATTCTGACTGGGTGATGCGCTACTACGAGAACGCCCTACGCGCGAACACGAAAAACGCTTACTGGGGCAACCTGTTGCGCGGGCAGTCGGTGTTTCCGCACTATCGGATCTACCGTCAGGCGCTCCTCGATATCTACGGCGAAGCGTTCTCGAAGCTCTCACACGCGCCGGAGATCCGCGTCGGCGTTTCGCATCTGCCTCGCTGGCTGGGTGCGCGCAGCGCAGTTGCGGCGGGCCTGATCGCGTACAACATCGAGAAATACGTCCGCAAGACGCTGCACCCGACGCTCGGTCAGACACTCGGATTCCATCCGGAATTCGTCCGTGCGCAGGATTGCCCGACTGTCGCGGATCTCGCCGACCTGATTCTGCAATCGTCGAGCACCCCGCCTTTCACACCGGTTTTGCGCCGCAATGGCCGGCCGGTGCTCGATGGCGGGATGGTTGACAATGTGCCGGTCGGTGCGCTCGACGAAACGCCTGGCATGGTGCTCGTGATGGTCACGCGGCTCTACCCACGGCCGCAGATGTTCGTCGTGCCGCACGGGACGCAGCAGCGTCTCTATGTTCAACCGTCCCGCAAGGTGCCGATCTCGAGCTGGGACTACACGAGCCCGTCGCAGATGCAGCATGCGTACAACCTCGGACGCGCAGACGCCGAGCAATTCCTGCAACGCATGCCGGACGTGCTGGAGGCTGCAGCACACGATTGACGCGGGCGCGCACGCACACACCTGCGCGCGGCGCGACCAGGGTTCGACAATGACCTCTAGCGCCGTCGTCCGCCCTGCATGGCTTCCGGGTTCGCAACGCTGGACATGTCGCCATTGTCGAACGCGAGGATGTTCCTGAATGCTGCGCCGAAATACAGCTCGTAGCTTTCGCGCTCCACGTAGCCGATGTGCGGTGTGCAGATGACGTTCTCCATACGCAACAGGCTGTATCCCTGGAGGATCGGCTCGCTTTCGTAGACGTCGATGGCGACCATGCCAGGCCGGTTGTGCGACAGCGCGCTCATCAGCGCGTTTTCTTCCAGCAGTTCCGCTCGGCTCGTGTTGACGAACAGCGCAGTGGGTTTCATGCGCATCAGATCTTCCTGCGTGACGATGCCACGCGTATCGTCGTGCAGGCGCAGATGCAGCGACAGCACGTCGCTTTGCTCGAAAAGTGCTTCACGGCTTTCCGCGACGCCATAACCGTCCGCCTTCGCCGCTTCCCGCGAATGTTCGCGGCCCCAGACCAGCACATTCATGCCGAATGCCTTGCCGTAACCGGCGACCAGGCGGCCGATCTTGCCATAGCCCCAGATGCCGAGCGTCTGGCCACGCAGCACGGTGCCCAGACCGAAGTTCGGCGGCAGCGCCGACGTCTTCAGCCCGGACTGCTGCCAGGCCCCTTGCTTAAGGTTTGCTACGTATTGCGGAATGCGCCGTTGCGCGGCCATGATGAGGGCCCACGTCAGTTCGGCGGGCGCGATCGGCGAGCCGGTGCCTTCCAGCACGGCAATGCCGCGCTCGGTACACGCCGCCATTTCGATGTGGCTCGACGCTTTGCCGGTCTGACTGATCATGCGTAGATGGGGCAGCTTGTCGAGGAGTTGGGAGCTGATGCGAGTGCGTTCGCGAATCAGGACAAGAGCATCGACTTCGGAAAGCCGGCTTGCCAGTTGCCCGAGACCGCGGACGGTATTGTTGAAAACCTTGACCTCATGGTCGGCCAGCATCTGGAAACAATCGAGTTTGCGAACGGCGTCCTGGTAATCGTCGAGGATGGCAATCTTCATGGCTTTTGTGTTTTGCGGCGCACGTGTCGGTGCGGAACGGAGTGATAAGCTTAATGTCCCAACATGTGAATGAACGTCCATGCTGGTTTGGTTGGATGCCCTGCAAAATAAGGGGCCAGAGCGGCCCCGCGAACTGCAGACAAGATTTACCTCGTTTTTAACAGTTTGTTGCCAATCGATGCAAGCCGCTTTACAGACGGTTTCGAACAGCAAGCTGGTTAGCCCGCGACGATATGCACAATCGGGCGCGCCGCGCAGGTGGCACGTGAGGATTGGACGCCTCTCGCAAGCAGCGTCGATGGGCTGGTACCGTTTTTCTTTCAATAACACGACGGAGACAGCTCGATGAATCATCCAGCATTTACGGGTAACCCGGCCGTAGAGGCGCCGGCCTGGGTCAAACACCGAAAATTGATCGAATGGGTTCAGCGCGTCGCTGCGCTGACGAAGCCGGAGCGCGTCGTGTGGTGCGACGGCTCGCAAGAGGAGTACGACCGGCTGTGCGCGCAGATGGTCGAAGCGGGCACGCTGAAAAAGCTCAATCCGGCGAAGCGGCCGAATTCGTATCTGGCCTGCTCCGATCCATCGGACGTGGCACGGGTCGAGGACCGCACTTTCATCTGCTCGGAGCGCCGCGAAGATGCTGGCCCGACCAACAACTGGATCGCGCCGGCCGAGATGCGCTCGACGCTCGACGGTCTCTTCGAAGGCGCAATGCGCGGCCGCACGATGTACGTCGTGCCGTTCTCGATGGGCCCGCTAGGCTCGCCGATCGCGCATATCGGCGTCGAGTTGAGCGACAGCCCGTACGTGGTGACGAACATGCGCATCATGACCCGTATGGGTCGCAAGGTGTACGACGTACTTGGTGAGGATGGTAAGTTTGTGCCGTGCGTGCACTCGGTCGGGGCGCCCCTCGCCGCCGGCGCGAAGGACGTACCGTGGCCATGCAACAGCACCAAATACATCGTCCATTTTCCTGAGGCGCGCGAAATCTGGAGCTACGGCTCGGGCTATGGCGGCAACGCGCTGCTTGGCAAGAAGTGCTTTGCGCTGCGCATCGCGTCGACCATGGGCCGCGATGAAGGCTGGCTTGCTGAGCACATGCTGATTCTCGGCGTGACGTCGCCGGAAGGGCGTAAGTATCACGTTGCAGCGGCGTTCCCTTCGGCCTGTGGCAAGACCAACTTCGCGATGTTGATTCCGCCGGAAGGGATGAGCGGCTGGAGCATCTCGACGATCGGCGATGACATTGCGTGGATCAAGCCGGGCAGGGACGGGCGCCTGTACGCGATCAACCCGGAAGCCGGCTACTTTGGCGTCGCGCCGGGTACGAGCGAGAAGACGAACTCCAACGCGATGGCGACGCTGAAGGAAAACGTGATTTTCACGAACGTTGCGCTGACCGACGAAGGCGATGTCTGGTGGGAAGGCATGACCGACGAACCGCCGGCACACCTGATCGACTGGCAGGGCAAGGACTGGACGCCCGCCATTGCAAAGGAAAGCGGCCGCAAGGCGGCACACCCGAATGCGCGATTCACGGCACCAGCATCGCAATGCCCGTCGATCGACGCCGATTGGGAGAATCCGGCAGGCGTGCCGATCGATGCATTCATCTTCGGTGGCCGCCGCTCGACGACCGTGCCTCTCGTCACCGAGGCGCGCAACTGGGTCGAAGGTGTGTACATGGCTGCGACAATGGGTTCGGAGACGACGGCTGCCGCGGCGGGCCAGCAGGGCATCGTACGACGTGACCCGTTCGCGATGCTGCCGTTCTGCGGCTACAACATGAGCGACTATTTCGGCCACTGGCTCAAGGTGGGCGAGCGGCTCGGGCAACTGAACGCGAAGCTGCCGAAGATTTTCTGCGTGAACTGGTTCCGCAAGGGAGCCGATGGCAAGTTCGCGTGGCCAGGTTTCGGCGAGAACATGCGCGTGCTGCATTGGATGGTCGGGCGCATCGAAGGCTCGGCGCAAGGTGCCGAGCATGCGTTCGGTGTGTCGCCCGGGTACGACGATATCGACTGGCACGGTCTCAATTTCACCCGCGAGCAGTTCGAAGAAGTCATCTCGGTTGACGACGCGGCATGGCGCGATGAACTCGCCCTGCATGCGGAACTCTTCGACACGCTGCGGCACGGGTTGCCGCAGGCGCTGGGCGAAACACGCGCGACATTGGAAGAACGCCTCGCCGCCTGATAACGTGAGTACACGCTTCGAAAAAAGACCGCCGAAAGGCGGTCTTTTTACGTTTACGCAGCATTCCCGGACTGTTTTGGCCCCCTCTCCTGGCGCTGCGATTGGCTGAGGTCTTCTCTGTTTCCTGCTCGCAGACAGTCGTAGCTGCGGTGCAGCATATTGTTTCCTTATGCGGAACAATCAATGAGCGTCACTTACGTTGAAGGGCACAGTCGCACAAATTTTTATGAAAATGCGGCGTTTCAAGGCAACTTCTGCACGATCTTCAGAGTCGGAGGAGAATTCGCAGTTCGCTTCGCCTCTTACTGGGTAGATAAAAGCTGTACCACGGCAGGAGTTGTCTTATGGATCATTTGCAGTCGATGCGAGTTTTCGTCCGGGTGGCGGATCTCGGTAGTTTTGCCCGCGCAGCCAGCGCGATGGATATATCCAATGCAGTTGCAACCCGGCACGTCGCCGACCTCGAGGGTCGCCTCGGTACGCGACTACTCAACCGCACAACCCGCAGCCTGTCTCTGACTGAATCGGGTCAGGTTTACCTGGAACGCGCCCGCCAGATTCTCGACGAGCTGGAAGACGTCGAGCAGATGGTGGTGGCGCGAAATCACGAGCCTGTCGGCACGCTGCGTATCGTCGCGCCAGTCGTATTCGGCCTGCACAACCTGGCGCCGGTGCTGCAGACGTACGCCGAGCGCTATCCGAAGGTCGTGCCGGACGTGACGCTCGTCGACCGGCAGGTCGACCTCGTCGAGGAAGGCTTCGATGTCGGCGTCGTGATCGCGCGGCACATGCGCAGCGCGAGCATCGTCACGCGCCGCCTGACGACCGGTTGCATGACGGTCTGCGCGACCCCCGCCTATCTCGAGAAGCACGGCACACCGACGCGTCCCGAGCAACTGCTGGAGCATCCATGCCTGAGTCTGCCGTCCGAATACTGGGGCGATGAGCGGGTCTTCACGGGGCCAGACGGCGAGGTGCGTGTGCGTCCGACGAACGTGATCGTCGCGAACAACACGGAAATGCTGCGCCAGTTCGCGCTGCTTGGTATGGGCATCGCGATCCTGCCAAGCTATCTGATTGGACGTGATACGACGCGCGGCAAGCTTGTGCGCCTGCTCGGCGATTACCGGCTGCCGCAGGTCGAGATCAATATTGCCTACCCGAGCCGCCGTCATCTTCCGGCGAAGGTGCGTACGTTCATCGATCACCTCGTCGAGCATTTCAGCCAGACGCCGAATAGCAAACTGGGCGAACAGTGGATCAAGGACGGTCTGGTCCAGCCTTCTTCGCTCGCCATTGCGCCGTCGTCGGGGTCAATGGCGCCTGAAGCGTTTGACGGTGCCGAACCGCGCTCGAGCCTGCTCGATCGCGAACTGCCAGCGCCCAAGCCACCCAAGACAGCGGTGCGACCCAGGCCGACGGCTCTGTCGCCGCTGTAACGCCCGGGAAGCGTCAGGCGCTGCCGTGCACGTTGTGCGGCGTGCACGCCTGTCGATGGTGGCAATCTAGCGGCAAAGAAAAAGGCGCAGCCGTGAATCCCACGGCTGCGCCTTTTTTGTCCCCTGCTAGAAGCGAGGACCGGAAACGCGTATTACGAACCAGTCTTGCGCGCGGCCGCTTTCTTTGCGGGAGCCTTCCTGGCCGCAGCGGTTTTGGTTGCGGTCGTTTTACTTGCGGCGGTTTTCGCCGCCGCCTTTTTGGCAGGCGCGGTTTTCGCCGTTGCGCCGACTTCCGTTTCCAGTTCCATCTCGGCTTTTCCTGCTGTTTTGGCTGCGGTCTTTGCAGCGGTTTTCACCGACGCCTCCTTCTTCTCGAATTCGAAACCAATCTTGCCGTCGCTCTGCTTGACGAGGAACGCCTTGAAGTTGCGGCCGGTGCGCGACGACTTGAAGTTCGTCAACAGATCCGTACGTCCTTCTTCCAACAGCTTCGCCATCTGATCGCGACCAATTTCCTGTTGCAGGATTACTTTGCCTGAGCGGAAGTCGCACGTCTTTGGATTGGCAACCGAGTTTTCGCAAACGTAACTCATGCCGTGCTCGAATACGCGCCCTTTGCACTTCGGGCATGCGCCGACCGGTTCCTGCTCGGAGAAGTCAGGCGGTTCGCCGTCTTCGCCACCCTGATCCTGACCGAAGTCGAATTCGAGCTTGTAGTTCTTCGTCTCGTCGTCGAAAGCAAGCTTGAGGATCGCAGAGAACGGCCGGCCCATCTTGCTGCGGAAACCCGACAGCGGACCGATCGTCTTGTTCTGCAGCAACTCTTCAACTTCCGTGATCTCGAACTGGCGGCCGCCCGGAATCTTCGAGATCGAGAACTCACACTTCGAGCATGCAAAGCGCCGATAGTTTTCCTTCACCTGGCCGCCGCAATTGGGGCAAGGCGTTTCGAGCGTTGCGTAATCGCCTGGGATGGTGTCGGAGTCGTATTCCTTCGCGCGCTTGACGATGGTCTGCGTCATGCGAGCGATTTCCTGCATGAAAGCGTCGCGCTTGAGGTGGCCGCGCTCCATCTGCGCTAGCTTGTGCTCCCATTCGCCAGTGAGTTCGGGGGCCGTAAGTTCTTCGACGCCGAGTCCGCGCAGCAGCGTCGTCAGCTGGAATGCCTTGGCGGTCGGAATCAGATCGCGTCCTTCGCGTATGAGGTACTTTTCGCCAAGAAGCCCTTCGATAATGGCGGCGCGCGTGGCTGGCGTGCCCAGACCCTTGGCTGCCATTGCTTCGCGCAGTTCGTCGTCTTCGACCAGCTTGCCTGCGCCTTCCATCGCCGACAGTAAAGTCGCTTCGTTGTAGCGTGCGGGCGGTTTGGTCACCAGTTGCTGGGCGGCGATCTTGTCGGTCTTGACCTTTTCGTCTTTCTGCACCGGTACGAGGTTCGCGTCTTCGCCGCTGATCTCGCGGCCGTAGACTTGCAGCCAGCCCGGTTCGACGAGTACCTTGCCCTCGGTCTTGAAGTGATGGCCGACCACTTCCGTGATCCGCGTCGTCACCTTGTATTCGGCGGCGGGGAAGAACACGGCAAGGAAGCGCTTCACGACCAGGTCGTACAGCTTCTGCTCGGGCTCGGACAGCGACTTCGGCGCCTGCAGCGTCGGGATGATTGCGAAGTGGTCGCTGATCTTCGAATTGTCGAAGATGCGCTTGTTCGGCTTCACCCAGCCCTTGTCCAGCACCTGCTTCGCGAACGGCAGGTAATTGTTGCTCTCCTTCAGCATGTCGAGCGTGCTCTTCACAGTCTCGATATAGTCTTCCGGCAGGGCGCGGGCGTCGGTACGCGGATAGGTGAGCACCTTGTGCTTTTCATACAGCGCCTGGGCGAGCCCGAGCGTATTTTTCGCCGAAAAGCCGAAGCGGCCGTTGGCCTCGCGCTGCAGGCTCGTCAGGTCGAACAGCGCCGGGGACAGCTGTGTGGACGGCTTCGATTCTTCCGACACCCTGCCGATCTGGCCGCGACAGGCGGCGACGATCGTTTCGGCGGCCGGCAGACTCCAGAGGCGCGAATCGCGTTTCTCCGGATCGAACTCGTCGCGCTTGAACTTCGGGTCGAACCAGCGGCCTTCGTAGAAGCCGCCCGCGCAGACGAACTCTGCTTTCACTTCCCAGTAGTCGCGCGGCACGAACCGGCGAATCTTTTCTTCGCGCTCAACGACGATCGACAGCGTCGGCGTCTGCACCCGCCCGACAGTGGTCAGGAAGAAGCCGCCGCCCTTGCTGTTGAAGGCTGTCATCGCCCGCGTGCCGTTGATGCCGACCAGCCAGTCAGCCTCGGAACGGCAGCGCGCGGCGTCGGCGAGCGGCTGCATTTCCTCGTCGCTACGCAGACGGGCAAACCCTTCGCGGATCGCGGCAGGCGTCATCGACTGCAGCCAGAGGCGCTGGACTGGCTGTTTGGCTTTCGCGTGCTGTGCAATCAAACGGAAAATCAGCTCACCCTCGCGCCCCGCGTCACACGCGTTAATCAGGTGGTCGATGTCTTTGCGCTTCAGCAGCTTCGTGAGCACCTTGAGCCGCGATTCGCTTTTTGCGATCGGGTTCACGTCGAAATGCGGGGGAATGACGGGTAGATTGGCGAAACTCCATTTGCCGCGCTTGACCTCGTATTCTTCGGGCGCTGCGATTTCGAGCAGGTGGCCGACCGCCGACGAAAGGACGTACTCGTCGCTTTCGTAGTATTCGTCATGCTTGGTAAACCCGCCCAAAGCCCGCGCGATGTCGTTCGCGACGGAAGGCTTTTCGGCGATGATCAATGCTTTGGACATGACTGGATGTGAGTATGTGGATCCGGGTTTATGGCCCTTTAACGACCGCTTTATAGCACACAGCGCGGAAACGTCGACTCCTGTGCGTAAAAAAGCGGCTCATCATAAGTGGGTGCCTGTGTTTCCGGCAAGCGCGCAGCCTAGCCGCAAGCAAGGCAAGTGCCGCCCGTCCGGCAATACTCGCCGGACCTTCGCCGGCTCCCGTAATTGCGTGATGACTCTGCGTAGCCGCCGCGTACCACCGGCGCGTCAGGCAACGGCCAGCGCCGGCCGCAGCTTCGGCGCTCCGGTCATGCCCGGCAGGCCGTAGAGATCGGAAAGCATGCGTTCGACGATCGCAGCTTGCGGCAGCACCGTGCCAAAAAAGCGCGTGGTGATGGCATCTTCGATCAGGACCGTCGGAAAATTCTCCACGTCGAGATCGTCGAAGCGGTCGGCGTGCGTTTCGATGTCTATCCACGCGAAGCAGATATCTGGATGCCGGTCCGCAAGGCGGTCGAAAGTTTCTCTATATTCCCTGCAGGTGCCGCACCATTCCGCGCACAGACAGGCAACGAACAGGGTGTCGTGGTTATTGACGCGCTCGGCGATCCGGTCTGCGTCGGTGTCGAGATTCAGCGCGGGCATGGTGGTTCCTTGCGTACTTTTATCAGGTGCTTTGGCGCGAATGTAGCATGGCGCGCCGTCAATTGTGGTTCGCCCGCACGAATCGGCCGCCTGGTAATGCGGTGAGATAGCCGCCCAGTTCAAGCTGCAGCAATGTGCCCTGAAGCGCTGCCTCTTCCATCTCGGTGCGGACAGCGAGGATTTCAAGCGTGGCAGGCGAATGACCCAACGCGTCCAGCAGGCGCCTTGCATCCGGCGTCAACGACGAGGCAGGTGACACCACTTCTCCAGGCGCTGGTGCGACGGGCCGGACAGCCCAGCCCAGTTCGTCGAGGACGTCTTCCGGTGTTTCGACGAGCTTTGCGCCCTGTTTGATCATCCGATGACATCCGCGCGCAAGCGGCGCATGGATGGAACCGGGGATGGCGAACACATCCCGCCCCATTTCATTCGCGAGGCGAGCCGTGATGAGCGAGCCCGATCGCATCGCGGCTTCCACGATCAGCACGCCGCTCGACAGACCGGCGATCAGCCGGTTTCGTTGTGGGAAATGCGCGGAGCGGGCGGACGTGCCGAGCGGCCACTCCGAGACGATCGCGCCTGCTGCAGCGATCTCATGGGCAAGCTGATGATGGATGGCCGGATAAACGACGTCGGCCCCGGTGCCTATTACCGCAATCGTGCTGCCTGCACCGCCCAGCGCGCCACGATGCGCAGCGGCGTCGATACCGAGCGCAAGCCCGGACACCACAGCGAGCCCCGCGTCCGACAGCGCCCGCGCGAACCGGCGAGCGTCTTCGACACCTTGCGGCGTAGCGTTGCGGCTTCCTACGATGGCAACGCTGCGGGTGTTGAGCAAATCGAGGCATCCTTTCGCATAAAGCAGCGGTGGCGGATCGGTCATCGTAAGCAGGGCGGGCGGATAAGCCGGATCGCCCAGTGTCAGTACTTCATTGCCAGGCTCGTGGCGCCATCTGAGGACGTTAGTCAGGTGGCGGTCGAAATCGGGATCCGGAGCGGCCAGTACGGCGCGTGCAGTGGCCTCATCGGTGATTGCCGCTATTGCCGCGAACGTCTGCCCAAGGAGTGCGGCCGGCAGCCCGAACGCGTCAAGCAGCGAGCGCAATGGGGCTGGCTTCAGCCCTCGCGCCATCGATAGCCGCAGCCACGCGGCGAGTTCATCATCGGTCATTGGCAATGTGTGCATCGCTTATCAGTCCTCTTGCGGCCAGCGGGGAGGCGGTCGCCATGCTAAAATTTTCATCATCCGAAATTTGCAGCGCTGCGTCTGCCCGCGTGCCTTCCGTCCGTGTGCCGACGGCGCGTCGAATCGAACCAGTTCGAGCGCATATCCTCCGCATAACGCGACGGGCTCACAAGCTGGCCAGGTGGCTAGCAGCGTGGTGCGCCGGAGTGCGCGGCGCTCACTCATTCAACTCAGGACCATGGCTTTACTGAACATCCTCAATTACCCGGACAAGCGGCTGCACAAGATTGCGAAGCCCGTGGATGTGGTCAACGACGGCATCCGTAAGCTTGTCGCTGACATGGCCGAAACGATGTACGCCGCACCGGGCGTCGGACTGGCTGCAACGCAGGTCGACGAGCATGTGCGCGTGATCGTGATCGACGTTTCGGAAACACACGACGAACTGCGCACGTTCATCAACCCGGAAATCATCTGGTCGAGCGACGAGAGAAAGCTCTCCGAAGAAGGCTGTCTGTCGGTGCCGGGCATCTACGACAATGTGGAACGTGCCGAGAAGGTGCGCGTACGGGCGCTCAACGAAAAGGGCGAGACCTTCGAACTCGACTGTGAAGGCCTTCTCGCCGTCTGCGTTCAGCACGAAATGGATCACCTGATGGGCCGCGTGTTCGTCGAGTACCTGTCACCGCTCAAGCAGACGCGCATCAAGAGCAAGATGAAGAAACTCGCGCACGCGATGTAACGCGCGTCCTTCCTGCTAACTCTTCCGTTCATGACCCATTCGTTGCGCGTTATTTTTGCCGGCACGCCTGAGTTCGCCGCCGAGGCGCTGGCGGCAATTCACGCTGCCGGTTTCCCGCTGCCGCTTATCCTCACCCAACCCGACCGGCCAGCCGGCCGCGGCATGAAACTGCAGGCGAGTCCGGTTAAACGGTTCGCGCAGGAACACGGCTTGGCCGTCGCGCAGCCGCCGTCGCTGCGCCGCAACGGCAAATACCCGGTTGAAGCTGCTGCCGCGATCGAACAGTTGCGCGCGACACCCCACGACGTCGTGGTGGTCGCCGCGTACGGGTTGCTGCTGCCGCAGGAAGTGCTCGATATTCCCCCCCATGGCTGCATCAATATCCACGCATCATTGCTGCCGCGTTGGCGCGGCGCCGCGCCGATCCACCGAGCGATCGAAGCTGGCGACACGGAAACCGGCATCACGCTGATGCAAATGGATGTCGGCCTC
Organism: Paraburkholderia sp. BL10I2N1; assembly: GCF_004361815.1. NCBI lineage: Bacteria > Pseudomonadati > Pseudomonadota > Betaproteobacteria > Burkholderiales > Burkholderiaceae > Paraburkholderia > Paraburkholderia sp. BL10I2N1. The sequence goes on from NZ_SNWA01000001.1 coordinate 1,509,522, forward strand.
GACACCGGCGCGATGATCTCCGAAGCACGTGCGCCGATCCATCAGGACGACACCACCGCCACGCTGCACGACCGCCTCGCGCAGGCGGGCGCGAAGCTGATCGTCGATGCACTGATCGAACTGGAGCGCACGGGCAAGCTTGCCGCGACGCCTCAACCGGCTGAAGGCGCCACTTACGCCGAAAAAATCGGCAAGCACGAAGCCGCGCTCGACTGGCGGCGTCCAGCGATCGAACTGGCTCGCCAGATCCGCGCGTTCGACCCGTTCCCCGGTGGCGTAGCGACACTCGACGACGGCACCGCGCTCAAGATCTGGGGCGCCGAAGTGGTTGATACGCCGCGTGAGGCCGCGCCTGGCACGATCCTCAATGTGTCTCCGGAGGGAGTCGTGGTCGCAAGTGGCGAAGGCGCGCTGCGCCTCGTGCAATTGCAGAAGCCCGGTGGCAAGCGTCTCCCTGCGCGCGAATTTCTGGCTGGCGCGCCCCTTTCCGCTGGTCAGCGGTTCAAACTGCCCGAAGCATCGTAAAACGGGGGGCGCGACTGCGCCACAGACCGTTCGGCCAACTGCCGCTGCAGCCGCGCGGCGCGTTAGAATCGTCTGTGAATTGACTGTGCGCCTGAGGATTTCAAATGTTCGGCATCACCCATTTCGCCTTCTTCGTCGTTGCGGTTTTTCTGCTGAACGTGACGCCGGGACCCGATACGGCCTATATCGTCGGGCGTAGTGTCGCGCAGGGGCGTCGTGCAGGGCTGATGTCGGCGCTCGGCATTTCCGCGGGCTGCTGCGTGCATTCTCTTGCTTGCGCGTTCGGCCTGACAGCGTTGCTCGCGGCATCGGCCGCGGCGTTCACGGTGATCAAGTTTGTGGGCGCGATCTACCTGATTTACCTCGGCGTGCGCCTGATCTTCGCGAAACCGGCGGCCGAACCGGTCGCTGCGTCAGGTACGCCGTCGCGCGCCGCTGGTGCGCCGAAATCCTTGCGTCAGCTGTTCGTGCAAGGTTTCTGGACCAATGTGCTGAATCCAAAGGTCGTGCTGTTCTTCGTGTCGTTTTTCCCGCAGTTCGTCACCACAGGCAGCGAGCACAACGCGCTTGCGTTCCTGACGCTCGGCGCGGTGTTCGTCGTGCTGAGCACGGTGTGGAACAGCTTTGTCGCGTGGATCGCGGGCAGCGTCACGCAGCGCTTCTCCGGCAAGCCGGCTATCAAGAAGTGGGTCGATCGCGGTGTCGGTAGCGCTTTTGTCGGTCTGGGCGTCAAACTTGCCGCCGCGTCACGGTGATTGAATTTTCCACGTTCGCCCCTATCTAACAAATTTCTTACAATAGACTGTCGCCAATGGGTGACGTCAAGAGCGAACTCACATTAGGGGCAAGGAGTAAACGGACATGTTCAACTGGGTGAAAACCGCGATGCTAATGGCCGCGATTACGGCCCTTTTCGTCGTGATTGGCGGCATGATCGGCGGATCGCGGGGCATGATGCTCGCGTTCCTCGTGGCGCTCGGGATGAATTTTTTCTCCTACTGGTTCTCGGACAAGATGGTTCTGCGCATGTACAACGCGCAGGAAGTCGATGAGACGAGCGCGCCGCAGTTCTATCGGATGGTGCGTGAGCTTGCCACACGCGCCGAATTGCCAATGCCGAAGGTCTACCTGATCAACGAAGACGCGCCGAATGCATTTGCCACCGGTCGCAATCCGGAGCACGCGGCCGTGGCGGCTACTACCGGCATTCTTCGCGTGCTCTCCGAGCGGGAAATGCGTGGCGTGATGGCGCACGAACTCGCACATGTGAAGCATCGCGACATCCTCATCTCCACGGTCTCGGCGACGATGGCGGGTGCGATCTCCGCGCTGGCCAATTTCGCGATGTTCTTCGGCGGTCGCGATGAAAACGGCCGGCCGGCCAATCCGATCGCAAGCATCGCGGTTGCGATTCTGGCGCCGATCGCCGGTGCGCTGATCCAGATGGCGATTTCCCGCGCCCGCGAGTTTGAGGCGGATCGGGGTGGCGCGAAGATTTCGGGCGACCCGCAGGCGCTTGCGTCGGCACTCGACAAGATTCACCGTTACGCAGCCGGTATCCCGTTTGCCACGGCCGAAGCGCATCCCGCGACAGCGCAGATGATGATCATGAATCCGCTTTCGGGCGGCGGGATCGCGAACCTGTTCTCGACCCACCCGGCGACCGAGGAGCGCATCGCACGTCTGATGGAGATGGCGCGCACCGGACGTTTCGACTAACGCTGGGTGCCCGGGGTGCCGTCGCCGGCACCTCCTCCTGTCTGCCCAAGGGCGAGCCGTGAGGTTCGCCCTTTTTCATTCGTACGAGGGGGTACCGACCTGGACTCGACGCGAAGCGCGGGGCCGTCCGGCGGCCCAAGCTACAATGTCTCGTTTGTGCCACGCGACCTGCGAGGCCTGCCTTTGTCTTGCACATGACTTCAAAGCCTTCTGAGCGCCCTGTTTCGAGACCGCCGCGTGCACGCGAGCCCCGTTTGTCGGCGCTGCATCTCGCGCCGGAGTCGCTGGGCTTTGCGCTCGACTGCGCCGCGCAGGCTGTCGGCGCGGTGCGCCTCGGCGCTGCATTGCCCGCTGCGCTGCAGAGCGTGTTCGTGTCCGCGCCCGAGGGCGCCGCTGCAGCGGCGCGCGGCGCGGTGCAGGACATTGCGTACCGGACCATGCGGCGTCTCGCTACCGCTGAAGCGCTCGTCGTGCAACTGGTGCGCAAGGCACCGCCGCCGCACGTCGGCCATGTGCTCGCGTGCGCGCTTGCCTTGCTCGTCGATGAAGATGAATCGGCGGCTTATACGCCGTTCACGGTCGTCGACCAGGCGGTCAATGCGATCGGCGCACGACGCGAGTTCGCCTTTGCAAAGGGCCTTGTCAACGCCGTGCTGCGACGTTTTCTGCGCGAACGCGAGGGCTTGCTGGCCACTGTGCACACGGATGATGTCGCCCACTGGAATTATCCGCAGTGGTGGATCGATTCAGTTCAGCGCGCGTGGCCGGAGAACTGGCAGGCCATCCTTGCTTCAGGCAACGAGCAAGGGCCGCTTACGCTGCGCGTCAACGCGCGTCGCTCGACCGTCGCGGATTATCTGAGCGTGCTGCAGGACCATCACATCGCCGCGACCCAGGCCGGTGAGCACGCAGTGCGGCTCGATGTGCCGATGTCGGTCGATCGTATCCCGGGCTTTAGCGAGGGCGTCGTGTCGGTGCAGGATGCCGGCGCACAAATCGCCGCCCAATGCATCGGCGTGCGCGACGGTATGCGCGTGCTGGATGCCTGCGCCGCTCCCGGCGGCAAGACAGGCCATCTGCTGGAGCTGGCCGGCATCGAGCTCATTGCGCTCGAAAGCGATGCGTCGCGTGCACGGCGTATTGGCGAGAATCTGCAGCGGTTGGGTCTTGACGCCGATGTGCGCATCGGCGATGCCGGCAACCCTGAAAAGTGGTACGACGGCCAGCCGTTCGACCGTATTCTGGCGGACGTACCGTGCTCCGCATCGGGCATCGTCCGTCGCCACCCGGATATCCGCTGGCTGCGTCGTGCGGCCGACATCCCCGCGCTCGTCGCGGAGCAGCGGCGCATTCTCGAAGCGCTCTGGCCCCTCGTAAAATCAGGCGGCGAGTTGCTCTACGTTACGTGCTCGATCTTTCCGGAAGAAGGTGAGTTGCAGGCGACGTGGTTTGGAAGCACGCACCAAGATGCGGTACGATTGGACGCGCCGGGGCAGCTGTTGCCCACGGCCGCCCGCGCGCCAGCTGGAGCATCGGCCGAACTGCGTGCCGGGCAGGACACCGCCTCGAATTCAGACCACGACGGATTTTTCTACGCGCGCTTTCAGAAACGGTGACCATCAAACGCTTCTTTCCGCTTCGGCTTGCGGCCGTGCTCTGGATTGCGCTGGCCGTTTGCCTGAGCGCAGCCGGGACCGCGCGGGCCGACTCGATCGCTGTGCAGCGCGCGTCGCTGGAATCGGATAACAACGGCTGGAGCCTCGACGCCCGCTTCGACTTCGAGCTGAACAGTAGCCTCGAAGATGCCGTCAATAAGGGCATTCCGCTTTATTTCACCACCGATTTCGAACTCAGTCGTCCGCGGTGGTACTGGTTCGACGAGCAACCCGTGAGCGTCTCCCAAAGCATCCGTCTGTCGTTCCAGCCGCTGACGCGCGAATACCGCGTGTCGAGCGGCGGCCTGCAACTTGGCTTCAGCACGTTGAAAGACGCGCTGTCGGTGATCAAGCACGTCACGTCGTGGCATGTCATCGATCGCAGCCAGGTGCGCGGCGGTGAAACGTATAACGCTTCCGTGCGCATGCAACTCGATGTCGCGCTGATGCCCAAGCCGTTCCAGATCGACGCGGTCAATAACCGCGACTGGAATCTCTCTTCCGACTGGAAGCGCTTTACCTTCACGGTGACCGAACGTGCTAAATAGAGTGCGCCAGGCTCCGAGCGTGACCGGCATCATCGTGCGCGTGATGGTGTCGACGGTGGCCGTCACCGCCGTTCTGCTGCTCGTGCTGCTCGCCGCCGCGAGCGCGAACACCGAGTTCTTCGATCGCTACTATCAGTGGCTTTACGCAGCCAACGTTGCGGTCGCGCTGATCTTCATGCTGATCGTGGCGGTGCTCGTCGTGGTGATCATCTCGCGATTGCGCAAGGGCAAGTTCGGCACACGGCTACTCGCGAAGCTCGCATTTTTCTTCGCGCTCGTCGGCGTCGTGCCGGGCGGGATCATTTACATCGTGTCGTATCAGTTCGTGTCGCGCAGTATCGAATCGTGGTTCGACGTGAACGTCGAAACCGCGCTCACCTCAGGGCTGAATCTCGGGCGCGGCATGCTGGACGCGTCCCTCTCGGATCTGCAGACCAAGGGCCGTCTGATGGCCGAGCAGCTCGCGAGCGCTGATTCATCCGGCACGACGCTTACGCTGCTGCGTCTGCGCGACCAGTTCGGCGTGCAGGACGCGACCATCGTCGAACCTGTGCGCAGCATGTCCGGCGCGACGCCTGAGATGCACGTCGTCGCGCAGGCCGCGAGCAACTATGCGTCGCTCGTACCAACCGACCTGCCCACTCCTTTGATGATCGAACAGGCCCGCGGGCGTGGCTTCGCTGCAATCGAGGGTGAAGTGGATGGCGATCCGCAAGCGCGCGGGGCGAAAGGCGCATTGCGATTGCGCATCGTGCAGCGCATCCCGGATTCGAACGCGTCGCTGCTGCAGCCGGCTGAACGTTTCCTGCAACTTTCGCAACCTGTTTCGCCAACGCTTGCGCGTAACGCGGACGCGGTGCAACGCGCCTATCGCGAATATCAGGAGAAGGCGCTCGGCCGCACGGGGCTGCGCAAGATGTATATCGGCACGCTAACGCTCGCGCTGTTTCTCGCGACGTTCATCGCGATGATGCTTGCACTCGCACTCGGCAATCAGCTTGCGCGACCGCTCTTTCTGCTCGCGCAGGGCACCAAGGAAGTGACGGAAGGTGATTACACGCCGAAGCGCGAAATCAAGTCGCGCGACGAACTCGGCTTCCTCACGCAGTCGTTTAATGCGATGACGCGCCAGCTCTCCGAGGCGCGCGCGGCGGTCGAGAATAATCGCATCGCACTTGAACACTCGAAGGCGTATCTGGAAAGCATTCTTGCGAACTTGACCGCGGGCGTGTTCGTGTTCGACCGGCAGTTCCGGCTGACCACTGCGAATCGCGGCGCGGAGCGCATCTTCCGCCAGCCGTTCCAGGCGATGCTCGGCTCGTCGCTGGATAACATTGGCGTGCTCGCCGAGTTCGGCGTGATGGTGCGCAAGGCCTTCGCCGACCGCGAAGCGGCGAGCGGCGAAGGCCACGACGACCGTGGTCACTGGCAGCAGCAGGTCTCGGTACAGGTAGCCGGCGAACCCGAGCCGCTGACGCTGCTCGTGCGCGGCGCACGGCTCGTCGCAGCGACCGACAGCGATGCGGAGGATGTTCAGACGTCGGGTCACGTCGTCGTGTTCGACGATATCTCCGACGTGATCTCGGCACAGCGCTCGATCGCCTGGGGTGAGGTTGCACGCCGTCTTGCGCACGAGATCAAGAATCCGCTTACGCCGATCCAGCTGTCGGCAGAGCGTTTGCAGATGAAACTCTCCGACAAGCTCGCACCGTCGGACGCGGATGTGTTGAAGCGAGGCGCGACCACGATCGTCAATCAGGTCGCAGCGATGAAGCAGATGGTTGACAGTTTCCGCGACTATGCGCGCACGCCGCCGGCGGTGCTCGCGAATCTGCAGCTCAACGACCTGGTGAGCGAGGTGCTCACGCTCTACGGTATCGAGGAAGGCAAGAGCACGATTGCAGTGGAACTGGCGCCGAACCTGCCGGTAATTCGAGGTGATGCGACGCAATTGCGCCAGGTGATCCACAACCTGCTGCAGAATGCGCAGGATGCCGTCTCGGAAGTCGAACATCAGCGCGTGGTGCTCGAGACGAGGACAGTAGAATATGGCGATCCTGACGCGGAAGGCAAAGCGCGCGTTGCAGTGCGCCTGACGATATCGGACAACGGACCGGGCTTCCCCGCACGTATCCTGACGCGTGCATTCGAACCTTACGTGACGACCAAGGCCAAAGGAACAGGCCTCGGTCTTGCCATGGTCAAGAAGATCGTCGACGAACATGGCGCGCGCATCGACATTCGCAACCGCATGAAGGCGGGCGAGGTGATCGAAGGTGCGCAGATTTCGATCCTCTTCCTCCAACTGGCAGACGATGAGGCGGCACCCGGAACGGAGCCGCGGGCAACACGCGGTGGTGCATCGCACGGAACAAAAGCAACAGTGCAGACAAGGGCAGCTTAAATGGCAACCATCCTGGTAGTAGATGATGAAATGGGCATCCGGGAATTGCTCTCGGAGATCCTGAGCGACGAAGGACACGTCGTAGAGGCCGCGGAAAACGCGCAGGAAGCGCGCGACTTCCGTTTGCGTCAGGCCCCTGATCTGGTGCTGCTCGACATCTGGATGCCGGACACCGATGGCGTCACCTTGTTGAAAGAGTGGGCCGCGCAAGGGCAACTGACGATGCCGGTCATCATGATGTCCGGTCACGCGACGATCGATACGGCCGTCGAAGCGACGAAGATCGGTGCGCTCAACTTCCTCGAGAAGCCGATTGCGTTGCAGAAACTGCTGAAGGCGGTCGAGCAGGGGCTCGCACGCGGCAATGCGGCGCCGTCAGTGGGCGGTGTCGCGGCAAAGCCAGTCTTGCCAGTGGGCGCGTCGGCGGTAGCCTCCGCTGCCGCGTTGCCGATGATGCCGGCCGAAGGCATGCTGGGTGGCGCGCTGTCTGCGCAAACCGCATCGATCTCGTTCGATATCCCGTTGCGCGACGCGCGCGATGCGTTCGAACGCGCCTACTTCGAATATCACCTCGCACGCGAAAACGGCAGCATGACGCGCGTCGCCGAAAAGACCGGGCTTGAGCGCACGCACCTGTATCGCAAGCTGAAGCAGCTCGGTGTCGATCTCGGCAAGAACAAGGGTGAATGAACGGCGACATGCAGGTGGCGCGAAAGCGGCGCGCAATGAGTCCCCCAGCCGGTTGTCGATAAATTTTCACGAGGGGGCTTGAGGCGGTCAGTTCACTTTGATATACTTTCGCTTCTTCGTTGGCCCGGTAGCTCAGTTGGTAGAGCAGCGGATTGAAAATCCGCGTGTCGATGGTTCGATTCCGTCCCAGGCCACCAGAATTTAGCCCCAGGAAATCGCAAGATTCCTGGGGCTTTCTGTTTTTGTGGTGCTTTGCAGTACGGGATTCACCGTGGTCCGGGCGGTCGGCGGCATGCTGCGCCGCATGATAAAATTGCATTAGTTCAAGGACTTGCCACGTTCTAACGACAAGTCCTTTTGCGTTTTCGGTGTCGGAGCCACGCATCGCGCGACACGCTCTACCTGACGATCAGCGGTATAAGTGCCCGGCGACTCTGCATGCGGATGGCGCGGCCTATACTGCCTGAGCTGGCTCGATGCGGGCTCAGTGCCGCCCCACGTCCTGTCGCTGTATGGCTCACACCTGCGGCCCGACGCGGGCACTCATCATTCACGGAGTTTCACGGTGACCCGGACAGACGCTAAACGTAGCGCGCTCGTGCTGTTCTCCGGTGGTCAGGACTCGGCCACCTGCCTCGCGTGGGCGCTCGAACGATATGAAACGGTCGAGACACTCGGTTTCGACTACGGTCAGCGACATCGAGTCGAACTCGAATGCCGCGAGGGCTTTCGCAGCGCGATCGCGCGGACATTTGCGGTTTGGGGGGAGCGCCTCGGCGACGATCACATGATCGATTTGTCGGTGCTTGGCTCGATTAGCGATACGGCGATGACGCGCGAAATCCAGATCGAAGCCGCCGCAAGCGGTTTGCCGAACACGTTCGTGCCAGGCCGCAACCTGATGTTCATGACGATCGCCGCCGCGATTGCCTATCGGCGCGGGCTTCAGGTGCTGGTTGGCGGCATGTGCGAGACGGACTTTTCGGGCTATCCCGATTGCCGCGACGATACGATGAAAGCGCTGCAGGTCGCGCTGAATCTCGGCATGGACAGCCGCTTCCTGCTCGAGACACCGCTGATGTGGCTCGACAAGGCCGACACGTGGCGTCTCGCGCAGCAACTGGGTGGCGACGAGCTGGTCGAGCTGATTCGTGTCGAAACACATACGTGCTATGTCGGCGAGCGAGCCGAATTGCACGCGTGGGGTTTCGGCTGCGGCGAATGTCCGGCGTGCAAGCTGCGCAAGCGTGGCTACGAAGCGTATCTCGCCGGTGAGAATGTGACGGAACCCGTATAAAGGCAACAGACGAAGGCGGCGCACAAACGAACCCGCTTCGTGATACACCTATCCAGGAAACCTCAGGCAGAAAGCAGCATGACGTACGCGGTCAAGGAAATCTTCTACACATTGCAGGGCGAGGGCGCGAACGCCGGGCGTCCGGCCGTGTTTTGCCGCTTTGCCGGCTGCAACCTGTGGTCGGGTCGGGAGGAAGATCGCGCTGAGGCCGTCTGTCGCTTCTGCGATACCGACTTCGTCGGCACCGATGGCGAGAACGGCGGCAAGTACCGTACCGCCGAAGAACTCGTAGCGAAGATCGCGTCACTATGGCCGGAAGGCGAAGGCAAGCGTTTTGTCGTGTGCACCGGGGGCGAACCGATGCTGCAGATCGATCCGCCGTTCGTCGACGCGTTGCACGCGGCTGGCTTTGAAATCGCCATCGAAACCAACGGCTCGCTGCCCGTGCTGGAAACCATCGACTGGATCTGCGTGAGCCCGAAGGCCGACGCGCCGCTCGTCGTGACGAAAGGCAACGAGCTGAAAGTCGTGATTCCGCAGGACAACCAGCGCCTGTCCGACTACGCGAAGCTCGACTTCGAATATTTCCTCGTGCAACCGATGGATGGCCCATCGCGCGACATCAACACGAAGCTCGCGATCGACTGGTGCAAACGCCATCCGCAATGGCGTCTGTCGATGCAGACCCACAAGTACCTGAACATTCCCTGATCCACCGTGCTGACGATTACCCGAAAACTCGAATTCGACGCGGGCCACCGCATCCCCGATCACCGCAGCCAGTGCCGTAATCTGCACGGGCATCGCTACGTGCTCGAAATCACGCTGCAGGGTGACCTCGTCGAAACGGAAGGTGCGCCCGATCGCGGCATGGTGATGGATTTTGCCGACGTGAAGTCGCTCGCCAACGAGCATCTCGTCGACCTGTGGGATCACGCATTTCTTGTCTACGAAGGCGATGCGCCGGTGCGCGGCTTCCTGGAGTCGATGCCGGGTCACAAGACGGTTGTGCTCGACCGCATCCCGACCGTCGAAAATCTGGCTGCCGTCGCGTTCGACATTCTCGCGAACGTCTACGATGCCCACTACGGGGTGAACCTGCGTCTTCACCGCGTGCGCCTGTACGAAACGCCGAACTGCTGGGCCGACGTCGTTCGCGACTGAACGAACGCGTTATTGTCACGGTATGATCGTTGCGACAACCAAACGGAGCGAGACATGCCGTTCACCGTACTGCGAAGCGGGCGCCGTGCCCGCGGCACCGCCCATGCGTCCCTCCGCACTTCAGGCGGCGCGCCGCGCCATCAGAGGGCGCGGCGATGAGCACCTTCACCAATCCCCTCAAGCAACGACTGAAGGATCCTGATCCGCTGTTCGGGCTGTGGCTGTCGCTTGGCAGCGATACGGCTGCCGAGGCGCTCGCGCACGCTGGTTTCGACTGGCTGCTGATCGACATGGAGCACTCGCCGAACGACAGCGTCGACGTCACCGGCCAGCTGCGCGCGATCGCCGCGGCGCATCTGCCGACTGAGCCGGTCGTGAGGCTGCCCGCCAGCGAGTCCTGGCTCGTCAAGCGCGTGCTGGACGCGGGCGCGCGCACGTTGATGTTCCCCAATATCGAGTCCGCTGACGAAGCGGCGCGCGCGGTCCGTCTGACGCAGTATCCGACCGCTGCGGGCGATGGCATGCGCAGTGTCGCTGGCGCGGTCCGCGCGGCGGCATATGGGATGCGCCGCGACTATGTGCAAAACGCCAATGCGCAGATTGCGACGATCGTACAGATCGAGTCGGCGCGTGCACTGGAGAACGTCGAGCAGATCGCCGCGACACCGGGTATCGACTGCCTGTTTATCGGTCCGGCCGATCTGGCTGCCAGCCTTGGGCACCTGGGCGATCCGAAGCACCCGGACGTGGTGGCCGCGATTGCACGCATCGCGGACGTGGCGCGTCGCGCACATGTTGCTGCCGGCATATTCGCGATGGATGTCGCCAGTGCACGGCAACATCGCACGGAAGGTTTCAGTTTCATCGCGCTCGCGGCCGACGTCATGTGGATGCTGCGCGCAACCCGGCAGGCGCTGCAGGAGGTACGGTCATGACACGCATTTCGCTTTTACTTACGCGCGCCGCAGCATGCGTAGCCGTGGCGGCGAGCGTCGCAGCACCCGCACTCGTGCACGCCCAGACCCTGCGGTCGCCGAATGCCGTAGACGCTGAAACGCAGACTGCCGTCGCCGACTACAACGCCGGCAACCTGGGCGCCGCGCTGTCGGAGTTCCGTAAGGCCGCCGAGCGCGGCAGCCGGCTCGCCGAGTTCAATTACGCGATGATGCTGCTGAACGGAGAAGGCACCACTGCCAACGTCGACGAAGGCAAGAAATGGCTGCGCAAGGCCGCCGACGCGGACATGTCGCACGCGCAGTACGTGTACGGCAGGATGTATGACGATGGTGAGTTCGTCGGCCGCGATCCGGCGGAGGCGCACATGTGGTTCCTGAAGGCCGCGAAGCAGGGCCATGTGCAGGCCGAACTGGCGCTTGCGAACCAGTTCCTCGACGGTCGCGGCACATCGCGCGACAACCAGCAGGCGTTCTATTGGTACAAGAAAGCGGCTGAAGGCGGCGACATGACGGCGCAGTATGTGACGGGCTCGTTCTACGAGAGCGGAGGCGACGGGGTCGCGCGCAATCTCAATGTTGCGCGGGCTTACTATGCCGCCGCTGCGGCGCAGGGCGATCCGGCGGCGCGTCTCAAGTACCAGCAGCTCACCTCGAAATTGCAGCAGGAACACGAGGCGAAGCCGCAGTAACCAGCGCCACGTGCGCGGTTCCGGCGATCAGGCCGGAACCGCTCCGCTGTGCGATGCGGCCTCAGCTTTGCATGAGCCGCTTCTGTCGCGCGACGCTCATGATGAGGCCGATCGCGACACCCAGTGTGATGAGGGCCGTGCCGCCGTAGCTCATGAAGGGCAGCGGGACGCCGACCACTGGCAGGATCCCGCTCACCATTCCGATGTTCACGAACGCGTAGGTGAAAAACGCCATCGTGAGCGAGCCTGCCAGCAATCGGCCGAACAGCGTTGCGCCATTCGCTGCGATGTAGAGGCCGCGCGCGATCAGCAACATGTACAGCGTCAGCAGCACAATCCCCCCCGCCAGACCGAACTCCTCCGAGAACACCGCAAAAATGAAGTCGGTGTGTTTTTCGGGGATGAACTCGAGGTGAGCTTGCGTGCCCTTCATCCAGCCCTTGCCGATCGGTCCACCCGAGCCGATTGCAATCACCGCCTGAATCGTGTGGAAGCCCTTGCCTAGCGGATCCGAGGTCGGATCGAGGAGCGTACAGATGCGGTGCTTCTGGTAATCATGCATCAGCGGCCAGTTGACTTCCGGCTGGCAGATCTTGTCCTGGAACGCGGCGATCGAGGTCACCGCGATCACCCCCGCAATCAGTACCGGCACGATCAGCTTGAAACTCAGTCCGGCGAAGTAGATCACGAAAAAGCCGGCCGCGAACACCAGCACCGCGGTACCGAGGTCCGGCTGCTTCGCGATCAGTCCGACTGGCACTGCGAGAATCAGAAGGCCGACTATGTAGTCGTACCAGCGCATCACGCCCTCGCGTCGCTGGTAATACCAAGCGAGCATCAGCGGTGTGGCGATCTTCATAATCTCGGACGGCTGGATGACGACGCCTACATTGATCCAGCGTTTTGCACCTTTGCGCGTGAGGCCGAACAGCGCCACTGCGATCAGCAGCGCAATGCCGAACGTGTACAGCGGCACGGCGAAGCGCATCAGTGTTGTCGGTGGCACGTTGGCGAGCGCCCACATCAGCGCGAAGGTCAGCATGATGTTGCGCAGCTGATCCTCGACCTTCCCGGGCATATCGAGTGTCGCACTGTACAGTGTCACGATACCGACGCACAGGAGCAGAAAAACGATCAGCGCCAGCGGCCGGTCGAAGCCCAAAAACAGACTCTTGATGCGGTCGAGCCAGGCGCGCTTGTCGAATTGCATGCCTTTCTCCTTACTCGTCGATGCCGCCGGAAACCGGCAGTTTTGGCGACGTCGGCGCAATGCCGTTGTCGCGTGACGGCGCGGCGGCCGTCGGCGATTCGTCGCTGGCCGGACGGGGCGCGCGCGGCGGCTTGTGGGGTGCTTTGGTTGCGACCGGTGCCGATGCAGTGGCCGCCACAGCGGGCGCGCCCTTTGCGGCACGGCCGGTTGCCGGAGTAGCCGAAGCGCCCACAGCACGGGCCACAGGGCCGCCTGCGCCCGGTGCCGACGCAGCGGCGGCGCCGGACGCGGCTGTTGCATCCGTTGAAGAAGCAGCGGCATCAGGCTTTGGCTTCACCGACGCGCCCGGTGGGGGCGGCAACGCCTTGAAACCCGCTGCCACGGTGACCGGCATGATGGAATCCTGCGCTGCCGGTGTCGCGCCGATCACGGGTGCCGAGGCGTCTTCCGTCGCCGAGGCGGCTGCCTCCACTGCCGCCGCTTCGGCGCCCGGCTTCTGCCGCTCGAGCAGATAGTAGTCGAGCACACGTCGTGCGATCGGCCCCGCTGCCTGTGCGCCCCAGCCGCCGTTTTCGACGATCAGCGCGACCGCGATCTTCGGATTCTCGGCAGGCGCAAACGCGATGAAAAGCGCGTGGTCGCGCAGATGTTCAGCTAGCGCGTGGCCATGGTACTTCGCACCCTGCAGCGAAAAGACCTGCGCCGTCCCAGTCTTGCCTGCCACCGTGTACGCCGCATTGCGGAATACCTGGTACGCCGTGCCGGACGGGTTCGACGTGACGTTTTCCATCCCGCGCTTGATGACGTCGATGTCCTGCTGCGCCACGTTGATCCGGCCGTTGTCCTTCGGCACGGTCAGGCGGGTGTCGTGGTTGATCGGATTCTCGACTTCCTTCACGAGGTGGGGCTTCATCACGACCCCGTTGTTGGCGAGCGTGGCCGTTGCGTGCGCAAGCTGCAGGATCGTGTACGAGTTGTAGCCCTGGCCGATCCCGAGACTGATCGTCTCACCCTCGTACCAACGCTGCTGCTCCGGCTTGCGGTACGCTTTCTTCTTCCAGTCGGTCGACGGCAGGATGCCGCGTGCTTCGCCGGCAATGTCGATGCCGGTGATCTGGCCGAAGCCCCACGGCTTCATGAAGTTCGCGATTGCGTTGACGCCGAGATCGTGCGCGAGCATGTAGAAATATGTGTCGTTCGACACCATGATGGCGCGGTTCATGTCGATCCAGCCCTGACCCTGCGGCACGTCGTTGCGGAATGTGTGGCCGCCGAACGTATAGGAGCCCGGATCCTGAAAACCCCAGCCAGCTGTGCGCTTGTGCAGCGACAGCGCGGCGAGCGCCATGAACGGCTTGTAGGTGGAGCCCGGCGGATACGTACCGTGCAGCGGACGGTTCAGCAGTGGGTGGTCCGGCGAATTGTTGAGATCGTCCCAGGTCTGCTGGTCGATGCCGTCGACAAACGAATTCGGGTCGAAGCTCGGCGCCGAGACGAACGCGAGCACGTCGCCCGTCGCGGGCTCGATTGCGACCAGCGCGCCGCGCCGGCCAGCAAATGCCTGCTCGGCGACCTGCTGCAGCCCGATGTCGAGCGATAGCACCAGATTGTTGCCCGGCGTCGCCTGGGTGCGCGACAGTGTGCGCACCGGGCGTCCACCGGCGGTCACCTCGACTTCTTCGAAGCCGGTCAGCCCATGCAGTTCGGTCTCGTAGCTCTGCTCGACGCCGATCTTGCCGATGTAGTCGGTGCCCTTGTAGTTGTTCGCGTCCAGACGCGGATCGTAGTGATCCGAATCGCTGTCGTTCTGGTCGCTCGCATCGTCGATGCGCTCCTGGTCGCGCTGCGAAATGCGCCCGATGTAACCAATCACATGCGCCGCCGTCGGACCGAGGGGGTATTGACGGAACAGGCGCGCGCGCACTTCGACGCCCGGGAAGCGGAAGCGCTGTGCAGTGAAACGCGCGACTTCGTCGTCGCTGAGGCGCGTGCGGATCGGCAGGCTCTCGAAGTTCTTGGAGTCTTCCTGCAGCTTCTTGAAACGGCGACGGTCGCGCGCGTCGATCGAGATGACGGTTGCCAGGTTGTCGATCACGTTATCGAGCGAGTCATTCAGCTTCGACGGGGTGATTTCGAGCGTGTATGCCGAGTAGTTCTTCGCGAGCACCACGCCGTTACGGTCGGTGATGATGCCGCGGTTCGGTACGATCGGTGCCACTGAAATGCGGTTTTCGTCGGCCTGCAGCGAGTATTTGCTGTAGTGCCAGACCTGCAGGAACAGGAAACGAAAACCGATCAACCCAAAGCAGACGAACACGAACAGGCCCGCCGCGGCGACCCGCAAGCGGAACTTCGTAAGCTGCTGCTGTGTGTCCTTGAATTCGGTCATGCTTCTATACAAATGGCCGCGCGGCGGCCGTCAGGTGATGCGTGCCCGCGAACGGTTGCGGGCGGAAAGCGTAAGCGTTGCACTCGAGCCGGCGGGATGAGAGTGTGTTCAATCGAGGTCCGACGCGTGGTTCGGCCTAGATGGGCCGGGTATCGTCCGGATCGGCCGGACGGCGCTGAGGCATAAGCAACAATACGCTCGCGACGGGCCACAGGGCCGCTTCGACGAAACCGTCGATCAGATAACCCCATCCTGGGAACGCGGCGCCCGTCAGCAGACGGGTGACGAACGGCACGAGCTGCGCGCCGACCAGCAGCGGCATCACGGCGAAAGCCTGCACACCGAGCGACATCCACAGCACGCGACGGTGGATCGTGATCGCGCCGTACGACAGCAGCGTGTAGGCCAGCGCGTGCTCGCCGAGCAGGCTCGCGTTGTGCACGTCCATCAGCAGGCCGAGTAAAAACGCGATGCCCATGCCGACCTTGCGCGGCTGGTGCACATTCCAGAACAGCAATACCAGCGCGACGAAATCCGGCACGCCGATGAGCCGGCCCCACGGCATCATGTTCAGCAGGAACGCAGCCGCAAGGCTAAACGCGATGAAGTACGGGTTGACCGGCTGCAGGATGTATTGCGGGCGGTTCATGGCTTCGCCCCCTGGGCGCTCTTCGCCTTCGCGCCAGTTGACGCCGGCGTGGCCGGCTGAGCCTTCGCGCTTTTCTCTGTGGCTTTCGCAGCGTTCTTTTCAGCAGGTTTTTCCGCCGGTTTTGCGCCGCCCTTGTCGGTGCCTTTGTCGGGAGCCTTCTCGCCACCCTTCTCTACCGCCGGTTTGGCGCTCTTCTTCGCCTTCGCGTCTTTCGCTGTGGCGACAGGATCGGGCTCGGCGGGCCGCGGCGGCACGTCGCTCATATAGTGCAGCACCAGCAGATGGCGCGCACCGCGCACCTGGGCGACCGGCACGCAGATAACCCGTGCAAACGCGGTATCCGCCTGCTTGTCGACCCGCACGACCTTCGCCACCGGCAGGCCCGGCGGATAGACGCCATCGAGACCGCTCGTCACGAGTTCGTCGCCAGCCAGCACGTCGGCGCTGATCGGCACGAAGCGCAGGTCGAGCGAGTCGCCCTTCGGCGTGCCGTAGATCACGCTGCGCAAGCCGGTTCGCACGATCTGTACGGGCACCGCCTGATCCTTGTCGGTCAGCAAGGTGACTTCCGATTGAAGCGGGAAAACACGCGTGACCTGACCGATCACGCCGTCTTCGTTGACGACCGGCGAGCCGTTCATGATGCCGTGCTGCGAACCGCGACCTATGACAACTTTCTGCGTGAACGGATCGCGGGTGTCGTACTGGATTTCGGCGGGGATCGATTGCGTCGTGGCGCGCTGCGACAGTTCAAGCAGCGCACGGAGATGCCCGTTTTCAGCGCCCAAGGCCGCGACCTGGTTGGCTTGCAGCGAAAGCTGGAGATTGCGCGCACGCAGCTTGTCATTCTCGCTACGCAGCGTCGTGCTGGTAACGGCGAGATCTGCGGCGCCAATGACTAGATCGCGCGGCACGAGCGCGGCGCGCTGCAACGGATAAAGGCCCGCGCCGAGGACGCCGCGAACGATCTCGAGCGTTCGGAAGCGTGCGTCGGAGATCAGCAGGGCAAGCGCCAGCACGACGAAGAAGATCAGTCGCGCGAGTGCCGAGGGGCCTTGCCTGAACAGGGGCGGCGGACTGTATTCCATGGTCGGCGCCGGGGGTGTGAGCGTGGTGGGTGAGGCTGCGGCGCGTCAGACGAGCGCCTGGCGGGCGGCGGCTGGGTAGGCCAGCCGGTTGATCCGCGCCGCTTTAATCAAGATGAACTCGCAAGGTGGACTCGCTCACTCGTACGAGAAGATGCTGCCGAGCTTGTCCATGCGTTCGAGCGCCATGCCCGAACCGCGCACGACGCAGGTCAGCGGGTCTTCAGCGACGAGCACCGGCAGGCCGGTTTCTTCTGCGAGCAGGCGGTCGAGATCGCGCAGAAGCGCACCGCCGCCCGTCAGCATCATGCCGCGTTCGGCGATGTCGGCGCCCAGTTCCGGCGGCGTCTGTTCAAGCGCGATTTTCACCGACGACACGATCTGGTTCAGCGGATCAGTGAGGGCTTCGAGGATTTCGTTGCTGGAGATCGTGAAGCTGCGCGGAATGCCTTCCGACAGATTGCGGCCCTTCACTTCCATTTCCTTGACTTCCGAGCCCGGGAACGCCGAGCCGATTTCCTTCTTGATAGCTTCGGCGGTCTGTTCGCCGATCAGCATGCCGTAGTTGCGGCGGATATAGTTGACGATGGCTTCGTCGAACTTGTCGCCGCCGACGCGCACCGAGCCCTTGTACACGATGCCGCCCAGCGAGATCACGCCGACTTCCGTCGTGCCGCCGCCGATGTCGACGACCATCGAGCCTGTCGCTTCCGACACCGGCAGGCCGGCGCCGATTGCGGCCGCCATCGGCTCTTCGATGAGATAGACCTGCGAGGCGCCTGCGCCATGAGCGGCTTCCTTGATTGCGCGGCGTTCCACCTGGGTCGAACCACACGGCACGCAAATGATGATGCGGGGCGACGGCGAGAACATGCGGGATTCGTGAGCGGTCTTGATGAACTGCTTGATCATCTGTTCGGTGACAGTGAAGTCGGCGATCACGCCGTCTTTCATCGGGCGGATCGCCTCGATGTTGCCCGGCACCTTGCCCAGCATCTGCTTGGCTTCCTTACCGACTGCCTGAATGGTCTTCTTGCCGTTTGGACCCCCTTCCTGACGGATGGAAACGACCGAAGGTTCGTCGAGGACGATGCCTTTGCCGCGCATGTAGATGAGCGTGTTGGCGGTGCCGAGGTCAATGGCCAGATCGTTGGAAAAGTAGCTACGCAAAAAACCGAACATTCAAAAATCCTGTCTCGCTGGGGGCCGCGCCTCGCGCGGTACGCGCAGATGGGCAGCGGAAAAATAACAGCTTCAGGTCGTGCGGGAACGCGCCACAAAGGCTCACCACAAGGGCTGAAGCTGCGAGGGAATCTACCGGAGGCCGGGCAAGGCCGCTCAGTTCACTCTGGAAAATGTCCAGAAAGGCCTTGTCAAGTCGGTCCGGGTTTGGGTCGAACGCGTAATGATACCTTATAATTTTGCTGGATTTGAAGGAAACAGATGGCACTTTTTGCCACTGCCACCCCCTTTTCGAAGGTTCGCTCCACTGTTGTAACCTGCTGTCGCAGCACTGTTTTTTCGCGCTGCCGCGGCCCAGGTCTTTTTTCCGGTGACTGCATGGCCCTGACCCTGACCGATGTGAAACGCATCGCACATCTCGCCCGGCTCGAATTGCCCGACGCCGACGCGGAGCACACGCTTGCTCAGCTCAACGATTTCTTCGGCCTCGTCGAGCAGATGCAGGCGGTCGATACCACCGGCATTGCGCCGCTCGCGCATCCCATCGAGCAGATTGAAGACGTCGCGCTGCGCCTGCGCGACGACGCGGTGACCGAAACGGTGCGCCGGGAGGAATTCCAGCGCCCGGCGCCGGCTGTGCAGGAAGGTCTGTATCTGGTGCCGAAGGTCATTGAGTAAGCCGCTGCGGCGAACGCCGCGCGCGTGCTTTTCACCCGTACCGCCAGTACATGTGGCGCGGCCGCCGGCGGGCAGCCGACCGCCTCCACGACAGCGCCAGAGCGCGCTGTCGCGCTCTCCAGGAATAACGCAATGCATGAAAAAAGCTTGACCGAACTGCGCGCGGCGCTCGATGCGAAGGAATGCTCCGCCGTCGAACTCGCGCTGGCGTATTTGCGCCGCATCGACGCAGACAAGGGCCTGAACGCGTTCATTCAGGTCGACCCCGAACTCACGCTCGCGCAGGCCAAAGCTGCCGACGTGCGCCTCGCCAATGGCAATGCCGGCCCGTTGACCGGCCTGCCGGTGGCGCACAAGGACGTGTTCGTCACGCGCGGCTGGCGCTCGACCGCCGGCTCGAAGATGCTCGCAAATTACGAAAGCCCGTTCGATGCGACTGTCGTCGACCGGCTGGAGCGCGCGGGTATGGTGTGCCTTGGCAAAACGAATATGGACGAATTCGCGATGGGTTCGTCGAACGAAAATTCGTACTTCGGCCCGGTGCAGAATCCGTGGGATCGCAAGGCGGTGCCGGGCGGCTCGTCGGGTGGATCGGCCGCGGCCGTGGCCGGCCGTCTCGCGCCTGCCGCAACCGGCACGGACACCGGTGGCTCGATCCGTCAGCCGGCAGCATTCAGCGGCGTGACCGGCATCAAGCCGACGTACGGCCGCGTGTCGCGCTACGGCATGATCGCGTTTGCTTCTTCGCTCGACCAGGGAGGCCCGTTCGCGCAGTCGGCAGCCGATTGCGCGACGCTCCTTAACGCGATGGCGGGCTTCGACGAACGCGATTCGACGAGCCTCACGCGCGACGACGAAGACTACACGCGTTATCTTGGCCAGCCGTGGTCGGCCGCCGCCGCCGGCAAGCCGCTCGCCGGTCTGCGTATCGGCTTGCCGAAGGAATATTTCGGCGCGGGCCTCGCCGACGACGTGCGCGCCGCGATCGACGCCGCACTTAAGCAATATGAGGCGCTCGGCGCCAGGCTCGTCGAAGTGTCGCTGCCGAAAACCGAGCTGTCGATTCCCGTCTACTACGTGATCGCCCCTGCCGAAGCGTCGTCGAACCTGTCGCGTTTCGATGGCGTGCGCTACGGCCATCGCGCGGCTGAGTATCGCGATCTGCTCGACATGTACAAGAAGTCGCGCGCGGAAGGCTTCGGGCCGGAAGTGAAGCGCCGCATTCTGGTCGGCGCGTATGTGCTGTCGCACGGCTACTACGACGCCTACTACCTGCAGGCGCAGAAGATTCGCCGCATCATCGCGCAGGATTTCCAGGAAGCGTTCAAACAGTGCGATGTGATCATGGGGCCAGTGTCGCCGTCGGTCGCGTGGGATATCGGCGCCAAGGGCGACGACCCGGTGCAGATGTATCTCGCGGATATCTACACGCTGTCGGTGAGCCTCGCGGGGCTGCCGGGCATGAGCGTGCCGTGCGGCTTCGGCGCGGGCGCGAATGCGCAGCGTCCGGTCGGCCTGCAGATCATCGGCAACTATTTCAATGAAGCCCGGATGCTGCAGGTCGCGGACGCGTTCCAACGCGCGACCGACTGGCATCGCAAGGCACCGGCGGGAGTATGAACATGCAGTGGGAAGTCGTAATTGGTCTTGAGACGCACGCGCAACTGTCGACGATCTCCAAGATTTTCTCCGGCACCGCGACGCAGTTCGGCGCCGCGCCGAACACGCAGGCGAGCCCCGTCGATCTTGCGCTGCCGGGCACGCTGCCGGTGATGAATCGTGGCGCGGTTGAGCGCGCTATCCGCTTTGGCCTCGCGATTGGCGCGACGGTCGCGCCGCGCAGCATTTTCGCGCGCAAGAATTATTTCTACCCTGATCTGCCGAAGGGCTATCAGATCAGCCAGTACGAGATCCCGGTCGTGCAGGGCGGGCAGATCACGATTCAGGTGCCTGCCAACGAAAAGGCCGGTAAGGAAGCGTACGAAAAAACCGTCAACCTGACCCGCGCGCACCTCGAAGAGGATGCGGGCAAGTCATTGCACGAAGACTTCGCCGGCATGACCGGCATCGACCTGAATCGCGCTGGCACGCCGCTGCTCGAGATCGTTACCGAGCCGGAAATGCGCAGCGCCGCCGAGGCGGTCGCGTATGCGAAATCGTTGCATGCGCTCGTCGTGTGGCTCGGTATCTGCGATGGCAACATGCAGGAAGGGTCGTTTCGCTGCGACGCGAACGTGTCGGTGAGGCCGGTCGGTCAGAAAGAGTTCGGCACGCGCGCCGAGATCAAGAACCTGAACTCGTTCCGCTTCCTCGAAGAGGCGATCCAGTACGAAGTGCGCCGCCAGATCGAACTGATCGAAGACGGCGGCACGGTGGTCCAGGAAACGCGTCTGTACGATCCGGACAAGCGCGAAACGCGTTCGATGCGCAGCAAGGAAGACGCGCACGACTACCGCTATTTCCCCGATCCCGATCTGATGCCGCTCGTGATCGACGCGGCATGGATCGAGCGTGTGAGGGGCGAGATGCCGGAACTGCCGGTGGCGATCCAGGCGCGCTTTGTCGAGCAGTATGGCCTCACGCCGTACGACGCTGGCGTGCTGACGTCGAGCAAGGCAACGGCCGCGTACTACGAGGCCGTGGTCTCGAAGGTCGGTGCGGCGCAGGCGAAGGTGGCGGCAAACTGGCTGATGGGCGAAGTGTCGTCGCAACTGAATCGCGAAGGTCTGGATATCGCGGAAAACCCGGTTTCGGCCGCGCAACTCGCGCTGTTGCTGCAACGTATTGCTGACGGCACGATTTCGAACAAGATCGCGAAGGAGATCTTCCTCGCGATCTGGGAAGAAAAGGCCACCGACGAAGCCGCTGCCGATCGCATCATCGAAGCCAGGGGGCTGAAGCAGATTTCCGATACGGGCGCCCTTGAGGCGATCATCGACGAAGTACTTGCGGCGAACCCGAAGTCGGTCGAGGAATACCGCGCCGGCAAGGAGAAGGCGTTCAACGCGCTGATCGGTCAGGCGATGAAGGCGACCCGGGGCAAGGCCAATCCGCAGCAGGTCAACGAACTGCTGAAGAAGAAGCTGTCCTGATAGAAGTCGGGAGTCGAAGCCGATTCCGCAGGGGTGCCACCGTGGCATACCTGCGGCCACGACGGGCTGTTGCCGGAGCGAAGGTGAGGCAGCGGCCCGTTTCGTTTCTGGATTCGGTTCTACCGGCGCGCTTGCTGGCGACCGTTTGATGCACAACGCGAGGAGAACAAGCATGGAGAAGAAACCTGACCTCGACGACTTCCGCGTGCCGTATTTCGACGAGGGAAAAAAGGCAGCGAAGTTCGCGCTGAGCGATTTCGATCCGGCTGTGAAGCCGTTTTCGACCGGTGCGAAGGAGTCCGACCGGGAGCGCATCGCGACTATCGGCGCACAGCTCGACGGTTTGCAGGAGCGTCTGCATGCGCAGCGCGTGCAGCGCGTGCTGCTGGTGCTGCAGGGAATGGATACGAGTGGCAAGGATGGGACGATTCGCGCGGTCTTTCACGACGTCGACCCGCTCGGCTTGCGCATCGTGCCGTTCAAGGCGCCAACACCTGTCGAAGCCGCACATGATTTTTTGTGGCGCGTTCATTCAAATGCGCCGGCCGCTGGTGAGTTGACGATCTTCAACCGCAGCCATTACGAAGACATCCTCGTGCCGACGGTACTGGGCACCATCGACGCCAACGAACGTACGAGACGTCATCGCCACATCCGCGAGTTCGAGGCATTGCTTGCGGACACGGGCACGACGATCGTCAAATGCATGCTGCACATTTCGAAGGACGAGCAGCGCAGCCGTCTTCAGGCACGTATCGACGATCCCACGAAGCACTGGAAGTTCGACGTCGCCGATCTGGATGCGCGCAAGCATTGGGATGCGTATCAAAGCGCGTATCAGGACGCACTGGCAGCGACGTCGACCGAATGTGCGCCGTGGTATGTGATTCCGGCGGATTCGAAGACCCACCGCAACGTGATGGTTGCCGAACTGCTGCTGCGAACGCTCGAATCGTTGAAGCTGGAGTTTCCTGCGGCGAAGGAATCGCTCAAGGGTGTGAAAGTCGAATAAAGCGGTGTTCCTGATGCCGGCCACCGGACTGCCGTCCGCCGGATCAGATCAATCAAACAGGAAGGGAACGATATGTTGCGTGTGATTACCGCCAATCTGAACGGCATCCGTTCGGCTGCCAAGAAAGGCTTCTTCGACTGGTTCCGCGAACAGAACGCGGACGTGCTCTGCGTGCAGGAAATCAAGTGCTCTCAGGACGACATGACGCCTGAGTTCCTGGCGCCGCACGGCTACACCGGCTACTTTCAGCATGCGGCGAAAAAGGGTTACAGCGGCGCGGGCGTATACACGCGCGGCGAGCCGGACGAAGTTGTGATCGGCTTCGGCAGCGAGGAGTTCGATGCGGAAGGGCGCTATGTCGAAGCGCGTTTCGGGAATCTGTCGGTGGTGTCCGTGTACGTGCCGTCGGGGTCGAGCGGCGACGAGCGGCAACAGGCGAAGTACCGCTTCATGGACGTCTTCATGCCGCACCTCGACGTGCTGCGCAAGGAGCGCGAAGTGATTGTGTGCGGCGACGTGAACATCGTCCACAAGGAAATCGACATCAAGAACTGGAAGGGCAACCAGAAGAACTCAGGTTGCCTGCCGGAGGAGCGCGCGTGGCTGACGAAGCTGTTCGACGACGTCGGTTACGTCGACGTATTCCGCACGCTCGACCCACGCCCGGAGCAGTACACGTGGTGGAGCAATCGCGGCCAGGCGTATGCGAAGAACGTCGGGTGGCGGATCGATTATCAGATCGCGACGCCGGGCATTGCCAGCAAGGCAAAGCATACCGACATCTTCCGCGATATCAAGTTCAGTGACCACGCACCGCTGACCGTCGACTACGATCATCCGGCAGGCCGCTAACGTTGACACGCGCGGGTCGCTGCAGCCTGCTTCGACCCGTGTCGCGGCCCAAGCTGGCGCTCTAGTCGCGCGCCAGCTTGCGCCGCGGACGGCCGATGCCGGCGTAGTCCGGTAGCGCGTCGACCGTCGTGCCGATGGCCTTCGCGTAGAGCGGCAGCATGTCCGGCAGACGCTTTACGATGTCGGCGCGACGTACTGGCGTGTACGGGTGAACGTAGATGAAGCCCTGGTTGCGATTGCTGCGCGTCGCTGCCGCGAGCTTGTCCCACAGCGTGACTGCCGCGCGCGGATCGAAGCCCGCGCGCGACGCGATATCGCTGCCGATCACGTCGGCTTCGGTTTCGTCGGTGCTCTCATATTTCATTTCGAGCAGTTGCGAACCGATGCCGAGCGGCGCCGCACCCAGATCGGCCAGGCCGAACAATTGCGGAATCGATCCAGATCCGAGTTGTGCCGCCTGCTGCTCACCCAGGCGTTCGCGCGCATGCTCGCGCAGTGCGTGCGCGATCTCGTGGCCGAGCAGCATCCCGAGTTCGTTGTCGTTCAGGCGCACGCGGTCCAGCAGGCCGCTGTACACGACGATCTTGCCGCCGGGCAGGCAGTACATCCGGATGTCCGGTGAGCGGACCACGGCGACATCCCACTTCCAGTTCTTCGCGCGTTCGTTCCACTTCAGCGAATAGGGAATCAGCGCGTCGGCGGTCGAACGGACGCGTTTCACGCGCGCGTCGGTGGCAGGATAAAGACTGTTCGCGTGATCCGCGCCCCGCACGATTTCGTCGAATTCGGCGGTGGCCTGCGATTCGAGCATTGGCGACGGGATCAGGTTGCGAAACACCACGAGGCCGCCATACCGAATCGTCGGACTGGGACCGTATGGGGTCTGCTGGGCCGGCGTGGCTGTCGAGGCCGGCGCCGCACCGGATGCGGGCAACGTGCCGGACAAGCCGATTGCAGGTTTGGCAGCAGGAGCGCCAACGCTTTCAGGTGCGCTGACGGTCGCGTTGGTGTTCGCGGGGGCCGGTGCAGGCGCAGGCGTTTCGGTCGCGCGGGCGGTTCCTGGCAGAGCGAGCGTGCCGACCACACAGGCCCAGGCTAGCGCAAGCGCGGCGCACACCCTGCGGCACGTGATTGCACGCAGCGCTGGTTGATTCACGCGCGGCCGGCCTCGCGCCTGCGCGCAACGCGGTGCGAGCGCCGTCACGACTCGCTTCTCCACGGTGCGATCCTGAACAGAAGCAGCATGCCGGGCAGCGCAAGCGCGGTGCACGCCAGGAAGTAATCGAACCAGCCGATCTGGGCAACCACATACCCGCTTGCCGCCGACGCCAATGTTCGTGGCACGGAAGCGAGGCTCGTGAACAGCGCGAACTGCGTAGCCGTGTAGCGCGGATCGGTCGTGCTTGCGATGTAGGCGGTGAAGGCCGCCATCGTCAGGCCGGTCGCGAAGGTCTCGAGCCCGTAGACAAGCGCCAGCGCGACTGCACGCGGATCGAGTTGCACGGTCCAGTCGACTCCGATCCACGACAGCAGCGTCGTCACGCCCTGACTCGCCGCAACCGCAAAATCGTAGATCACGCCCAGCGACGGCGAAGCTGGCCCAAGTTGCGCGAGCCACGCGAAGCCAAGCGTCGACAGCATCTGCAGGATGCCGAAAATCCACAGCCCGCGACCAATGCCGATGCGCATCATCCAGATCCCGCCGACGATGCCGCCCGCGAGACTCGCGCCGAACGCCGTCGTCTTCGCGATGACGCCGATTTCCGTGCGTGAAAAGCCGATGTCGAGAAAGAACGAGGTCGACAGCGTGGTGGCCATCGTGTCGCCGAGCTTGTACAGGAAGATGAAACCGAGCACGAACAGCGCGCCGCGCCAGCCGTCGCGCAGGATGAATTCGCGGAACGGCAGCACGATCGCGTCGCGCAGGTTTTTGGGCGGCGCGCCGCGCACTTTGGGTTCGCCGACGACGAGCGTCATGATCATCCCCGGCAGCATGAACGCACCCGTCACGATGAAGACGGTAGTCCACGGCAGATGATCCGACAGGATCAAGGCGAGCGATCCCGGTATCAGCGCCGCGATCTTGTAAGCGTTCACATGGACTGCGTTGCCGAGACCCTGCTGCGTATCGGAAAGCAGTTCGCGCCGGTAGGCATCGATCACAATGTCCTGGCTCGCGCCGAAGAACGCGACGAGGGCGGTCAGCGCCGCGACGGTCCAGATTGAATCACGCGGAGACACGAAACCCAGCGCCGCAATCGCACCCGCGACCAGAATCTGCGTGACGAGCATCCAGCCACGCCGCCGCCCCGGCTGCCAGCCTGGCAGACGCGGGATATAGCGGTCCATCAGCGGTGCCCAGACGAATTTCCAGGTGTAGGGGAACTGGATCAGCGCAAAGAGGCCGATTTCCTTCAGATTGACGCCTTCAGAGCGCAGCCACGCCTGCACCAGGTAGACGAGCGTGAATAGCGGCAACCCCGACGTGAAGCCGAGGAAGACGCAGATCAGCATGTGCGCGTTGAGAAACGCACGCCAGCCGGGATGTTCTTCGTGAGCGGTAAGTGCAGGCGCCTCGTGTGGCGGGTTCGACATGTGTATGGCTTGCGTTAGCTTTTCTTGACGCGATAGACCGCAAGACTACCACGCCAGTTCACGCCCCATCGCACCGCCTGGCCGCCGTGCAGCACGACGCGGTCGAGAATCTCGATGCCGACTTCCGGCGCGAGGGCCTCGAAATCCTTGATCGTGAGCACGCGCACGTTCGGCGTGTTGTGCCACTGGAACGGCAGCGATTTCGATACTGGCATCCGACCCTGCAGCACCGACAGCCGGTGCGGCCAGTAGCCGAAATTCGGAAACGACACGATGCATTCCTTGCCGACCCGCACGGTCTCACGCAGGATCGCGGCCGTCTGGTGGATGGTCTGCAGCGTCTGCGACAGGATTGCGAAATCGAAGCTCCCGTCTTCGAAGAGGCGCAGGCCGTCTTCCAGATTCTGCTGGATCACGTTGACGCCGTTTTTCGTCGACGCGAGTACGCCGGCATCGTTGATCTCGATGCCATAGCCGGACACTTCGAGTTCTTCGGTCAGGAGCGACAGCAACGAGCCGTCGCCGCAGCCGAGATCAAGCACAGTCGAGCGCGGCTCGACCCAGCGGGCAATCGCGCGGAAGTCGGGGCGGGTCGCAAGATAATCGAGAGCGCGCTGGTTCATGCGTTCACCTCGGTGGCAATGCGTTCGTAGTAGGCGCGCATCAGGTTGTGATAGCGCGCGTCGTCGAGCAGGAAGGCGTCGTGGCCGTGCGGCGCGTCGATTTCCGCGTAGGTCACCGTGCGCTTGTGATCGAGCAGCGCCTTCACCAGTTCGCGGGAGCGGGCCGGCGCGAAACGCCAGTCGGTCGAAAAGCTGGCGATGAGGTATTTCGCCGTCGTATGCGCGAGTGCGGCCGTGAGGTCGCCATCGAAGGCCTTCGCGGGATCGAAATAGTCCAGCGCACGAGTGATCAGCAGGTAGGTGTTGGCGTCGAAATAGTCGGCGAACTTGTCGCCCTGATAGCGCAGGTACGACTCCACTTCGAACTCCACGTCGAAGTTGAAGTTGTATGCGTCGAGCGCGCCTTCCGCACGGCGCAGCGCACGGCCGAACTTCGCGGCCATGTCGTCGTCCGACAGATAGGTGATGTGGCCGATCATCCGCGCGACGCGCAGGCCGCGCTTCGGTTTCACGCCGTGCGCGTAGTAGTTGCCGCCGTGGAAATCCGGATCCGACAGGATCGCCGAGCGCGCCACTTCATTGAACGCGATGTTTTGCGCAGACAGCTTGGGTGTGGAGGCGACCACGATGCAATGGTCGACGCGCTCCGGATACATCAGGCTCCACGCGAGCGCCTGCATGCCGCCAAGGCTGCCGCCCATCACGGCCGCGAAGCGCTCGATGCCGAACGCGTCGGCAACCCGCGCCTGAGCGTTCACCCAGTCTTCGACGGTGACGACCGGAAAGCTCGCGCCGTACGGCTGTTGCGTCGCCGGATTGATACTCATCGGGCCGGTCGAGCCGAAACACGAACCGAGGTTGTTCACGCCGACCACGAAGAAGCGGTTCGTATCGAGCGGTTTGCCAGGACCCACCATGTTGTCCCACCAGCCGACGTTCTGCGGATCGTCCGCATAGACGCCCGCAACGTGATGCGACGCGTTGAGCGCGTGGCACACCAGCACGGCATTGCTGCGCGCGGCATTGAGCGTGCCGTAGGTTTCGACCATCAGATCGTAACCGGCAAGCGAGCTGCCATTCTGCATGAGCAGCGGCTCGGAGAAATGCATTCTTTGTGGAGCGACGATCCCGATCGATTCCATTCATTCCGCCTGTCAACGACAACTGGGCGGCTAAAACGGCGTCGGCGATGCGCGGAGAGACGAAGCGTTGCGCGGCTGACGACCTCTTTAGCCGCATTTATAGTGAACCCAGGGATGATTCCCGGCAGGTTCGCGCGCCCGCAATCGAGTCAGCAAATCGGCGCGTGAGTAACCGCATTCGGTTACAGCAATGGATTGCAGCATCGAGTGTTGCAATCAGGGGCAAAGTATAGCGGAAAAGTTTCGAGACAGCGGCGTGCGCGGCTGGCCCATCGCCTGCCCGGGAGTCATATCAGCTTTCCTGACGACGCCCGACGCCCGACGCCCGACGCCCGTAAAGCGTCAGGTCCGGTTGCGGAAACGCCTTAGCTGGATCGCCGCAACGATCATCAAAATGCCGTAGAAGATCGCATAGGTGCCGATCAGCCAGACCAGCGACACCGCGCCGGCGCCCGGGTGGCTGACGACAAACAGACCGAACGCGAGCGACAGTAGCCCCGACAGACCGACGAGCCAGGGATGTGCATTTGCGCGCCGGTTCTGGATCGCATAGATGATCTCGAAAATACCCGCGACGACCGCCCACCAGCCGATGATCAGCACGAGGATGACGGCCGTCTCGTTAGGCCAGAGCATTGCGATCAACCCGGCGGCGATGCCGATCAGGCCGAGGAAGGCGTAGCTCCAGCGCCGCGTCTTGCCGCGTATGCCGTAGGCGAGCGCGAAGAGTCCGTCGACGATCGCGTAGGCGCCCCAGACAATTGCCAACGACGTAATAGTGAAGCCGGGCCATGTGAAGGCGAGAATACCGAACAGGATGGCCGAGATGCCACGGATCAAAAGCCATCCCCAGTGGGCGGACAGCGACGAAAGGCCCGGCGGCAGGGCAGACAGGATAGTACGGTTCATAGTGTTTCTTCTCCACCATGTTGAATGCGTGCCGGGCGGGTGCCCTGCATCGCATCGCATCGTTGCAAAAGACTGCACACTCAGATCCCGAAATACTGAACGGCCTACTGAAGAATCAACCGCAATTGGGCATCGGCATGTTCGCCGGGTTCGCGGCGAAAGCCGCTACGCACGTAGCGATGCCATCGACCGATGATATAGCTGATCAGGAGGCTCGCGCGGATCACAGGGTCGTAGTCCGCCGGCAGGGGGACGGCGGCGTTATCGGCCTGCGCGTTGGCGTCCATCAGGCCGAGCCGCAGACACTGCTTGAGCGACGCCTCGACGCGCTCGAGCATCTGGTGGACGCGTTCGGTCAACCGCTCGTGTTCGCCGACGAGTGCCTCACACGTAAGCACGCGGGTCATGCCAGGATTTTTTGCAGAAAAGTTGAGCAACATCAACGCGATGGCTCGGGCCTGAAGGATGCCGTTTGGCTCCTTGTCGACGATCTGGTTGACGAGGCCGAAGATCGACTGTTCGATGAACTCGATCAGACCTTCGAACATCTGCGCCTTGCTGGCGAAATGCCGGTAAAGCGCGGCCTCCGATACGCCGAGCCGCGCGGCCAGCGCCGCTGTCGTGATCTTTTCGTTCTTCGGCGCCTCCAGCATCGTGGCGAGCGTCTGGAGGATATGGATGCGCCGCTCGCCGGGTTTCAGGCGCGGCGCACGGGTGCTGCCGGTGTGTGGCTGGTGTTCTACTGCCGGGTCATGCCTGTCAGTCGGCTGCATGTCTGTCGCCTCTTCAGTCGCCCCGAGCGGGTGCCCGATCGCAATGATTTTAACGAACGAATGTTTCTGTCGACATAGTGCGGACGGCCAGTGCCCGGTCGAAGTGCGCGTATGCCGTCCACGCCGGCCGGCGTCGGCAGATGGCCGGTGATCCATACCGTGCGGATGCCGAGCCGCCGGTAGCGCTTCAGATGCCCGCGCGTGTCTTCGACGAGGATGGCGTCGGCGAGCTTCACGTGCGCCTCGCGCATCGCCCGGCGCAGCATCGTCGGATCGGGTTTCGCACGCCAGCCGCGCCGGTCGCGCATATGTTCGATCGCGATCACGCGCTCGAACAGCCTCTCGATGTGCAGTTCTTCCAGCACCGCAAGCGCATACGCTTCAGGCGCGTTGGTCAACACGATCTTGCGGCCAGGCAGCGCGGCGATGAGCCGCGCAAGACCGCGTTCGGCCCGTAGCATCGCGCGCAGGTCGGGAAACGTGTGCACGACCTTCAGAAAGTCGTGCGGATCGACCGGATGGTGACGCGTGAGGCCGAGTAGCGCCGCGCCGTAGCGCTGCGTGTAGCCGGTGCGCAGCAGGTTCGCCTGGTCGCGATCGACCTGCAACGCATCGATGATGTACTGCGTCATCGCCTGATTGATGGCCGGGAAAATCGCGTGCGACGCGTGGTGCAGTGTGTTGTCGAGGTCGAACAGCCAGACCGGCGTGCCCGCATTGATACGCGGCCGGCGGCGTTTGGAATGGGGAGAGCGCATCATGCAGGGAAGTGAGGCCGCACCGCGGGCCGGTGGTGGATTGCGCTCGCGCCGCATCGATCGAGCGGCGGCGCGAAGCGCTGCACGGCGCGCGCGTGACGCGCACCGTGTTTCATGATGCGCTCAATGCGAGCGGATCATCGTACCGAACGGTTGTTCGGTGAGGATTTCGAGCAGCACAGAATGTTCGATGCGGCCGTCGATGATGTGCACCGAACGCACACCGCTCTTGGCCGCGTCGAGCGCCGACGAGATCTTCGGCAGCATGCCGCCCGAGATCGTGCCATCGGCAAACAGCGAATCGATTTCGCGCGCCGACAGATCGGTCAGCAGGTTGCCCGCCTTGTCCATCACACCCGGGATGTTGGTCATCATGACGAGCTTTTCGGCGTTCAGCACGACCGCCAGCTTGCCCGCGACCAGATCCGCGTTGATGTTGTACGACAGGCCGTCTTCGCCGAAGCCGATCGGCGAGATGACCGGAATGAACGCGTCGTCCTGCAGTGCTTTCACAACCGCCGGGTTGATCGCCTCGACCTCGCCGACCTGACCGATGTCGACATACTGGCCGGGGTTGTCGCGATCCGGCATCAGCATCTTGCGTGCATGGATGAGGCCGCCGTCCTTGCCCGTCAGACCGACCGCATGGCCGCCGAAGTGATTGATCAGCGTGACGATGTCCTGCTGCACTTCGCCGCCGAGCACCCATTCGACGACTTCCATCGTCTCTTCGTCGGTGACGCGCATGCCCTGAATGAAGGTGCCCTGCTTGCCGATCTTCTTGAGCGCCTGGTCGATCTGCGGGCCGCCGCCGTGCACGATCACCGGGTTGATGCCGACCAGCTTCAGCAGAATGACGTCGCGCGCGAAGCCCTGCTTCAGGCGCTCCTCGGTCATTGCGTTGCCGCCGTATTTGATGACCACGGTCTTGCCGTGATACTGGCGAATGTAGGGCAGCGCCTCGGCCAGAATTTCGGCCTTCAGGGTGGGCGCAATCTGCGAAAGGTCTGGGAGCTCGGACATGGCGGCAAGATCAGGCACAGGACAGTTGAAACAAGGGCGAATTGTACAGGACTGGCGCGCTGCAACAGGGATTTCGACATGTGCCATCGCGGCCGGCGCAGACGTCTTCCCGCACTGCGCAAACGACAGTCCGGAGCGCAGACGGCAGTCAAGGTTCCGGTGCTTTGGGCCGGCGATTTTGTCCGAAGTTCAGGGTGATCGGACTGCCGCCTTCTGCCGACGCGCAAGACGTGGCAATATGGTCAGCATCCCCGAGACCGGTTTCACATTTTCGCCATGAACTTGTCTGGTTCCTCTTCGCAGGGGGTAGGTCGCGCGCGATGCCCGCGCTGCGGCCGCTCGTTCGATTGCGGAAGGGGCGATCAAGCGTCCGAATGCTGGTGCCGGTCGATGCCGGCCCTGCCCGCAGAACGGCTGGAAGCCGGCCGCGGCTGCCTGTGCCCGGAATGCCTCGCGGAGGAAATCGCCCGCGCGCAACTGGCCGGACGGAGCCCGGACACCGTCCGCGGCTGAACGCAACGCGAATCAGACGGCCTTCAACGGGTAAACTGGCGGGATGCAACGCATCACCACTACTGGCCGGGTCAACCTCGGACATCTCTTCTGGCTGCGCAGCTTCGCCATCATCGGCCAGCTCGGCACGATTGCGGCCGTGCAGATCTTTTTCGGCGTGCTTTTGCCGCTGCCCGCGATGCTGCTCGTCATCGGGCTGGAGGTGGTGTTCAACGCCCTGACATGGATTCGCGTGTCGCGCCAGAAACCGGAATCCAATCTTGAACTGTTCGGGCAGATCTGGGTGGACCTCGGCGCGTTGTCGGCGCTGCTGTTTCTGTCGGGCGGTACGACCAACCCGTTCGTCACGCTCTATCTGCCGTCGTTGGCGATCGCCGCGGCGGTGTTGCCCTGGTACCTGATGGCATGGCTTGCGGCGTTCGCCGTCGCCTGTTACGCGGTACTCAGCTTCGATTCGGTGCCGCTCAATCTCGACAATCCGGCGAACCTGTTCGACTATTACCGTGCTGGCATGTGGGTGAACTTCATGGTGAGCGTCGGGCTGATCGCGTGGTTCGTCGCGCGAATGTCGCGTGCGCTGCGCCTGCGCGACGCGGCGCTGGGCGAAGCGCAGCAGCGTCTTCTGCGCGACGAGCGGGCTGTTGCGCTCGGCGTGCAGGCGGCCACGGTCGCGCATGAAATCGGCACACCGCTGTCGACGATCGCGATGCTCGCTGAGGAGTTGCGCGATGCCGCAAGCACCGACAAGGGTCTTGCCCCCTATTCCGCCGATATTGCAGTGCTCGAGCAGCAGATGACGCTATGCACATCGGCGCTCGCGCGACTGCGTAGCCGTGCGTCGGCACCGGCGGACCGGCAGACGGTGGGCGAATGGCTCGCGTCGTTCGCCGAGCAATGGCGTCTGCGCCATCCTCATGTCAGGTTCGAACGCGTCGGCACACCGCCTGACCATGTCAGCCTTGACGATACCGTCGCGGTCAGCCAGATTCTGACGATCCTGCTCGACAATGCTGCGCGTGCAAGCCGTGATCATGTGACGCTTGCGGCGAAGCTCACGGCGTCCGGCGAGCAGATCGCGTTCGAGGTGTGCGATGCCGGACCGGGCATCCCGGCGTCGTTGCGCCACTCGCTGGGAGCGATGCCGGTCGACAGCACGCAGGGCGGGCACGGCGTCGGGCTATATCTGGCGTTTTCGGCGGCCGCGCGACTGGGCGGATCAATCGAACTGAACGATGTCACCGATACAAAGCCGCGCGGCACCCGCGCGGTGCTGCGGCTGCCGGTTGCGGCCGCCGGTCAATCGGGCGCGAACCGGACCGGTTTGGCGTCTTCCAATACGGAGAAACAGGCATGAGCGACATGAATTTTCTGGTCATCGACGACGACGAAGTGTTCTCCGGCATCCTCGCGCGCGGCCTGACTCGCCGCGGCTACACCGTTGCCGAAGCGCACAACGCCGACGAGGCGATAAAGCTGGCGAACCAGCAGAAATTCAGCCAGATTACCGTCGACCTGCATCTCGGCAACGACTCAGGCCTGAACCTGGTGGCGCCGTTGCGCGACCTGCAGCCTGATGCGCGAATGCTGGTGCTGACGGGCTATGCGAGCATCGCGACCGCGGTGCAGGCGGTCAAGGACGGCGCCGATAACTATCTGGCCAAGCCGGCGAACGTCGAGACCATTCTGGCAGCGCTGCAAAGCGAAGCGAGCGCGTCGCAGGCGGAAGAGGCGCTCGAGAATCCGACGCCGCTGTCGGTTGCCCGGCTTGAGTGGGAGCACATCCAGCGTGTGCTGGCGGACAACGGCGGCAACATTTCCGCGACCGCGCGCGCACTGAACATGCATCGCCGCACGCTGCAGCGCAAGCTGGCGAAGCGGCCTGTGCGGCAGTGAGGCAGTCAGTCGAGCACTGACGGTTGATGTGAACAGGCGGCCTCACAAGAGGCCGCCTGTTTCGTTTCACCCCACGAACTGGCGAGGCGATCAGTGCTTCAACGTGGCCAGGTCACAGCACGTAGCGCGACAGGTCTTCATCGCCAGCGACTTCGTTCAGCGCGCGATCGACATACGCCGCATCGATCATGACCCTCGTGCCGGCATGATTGCCAGCTGCGAACGATACTTCTTCGAGCAGTTTTTCGATCACCGTGTACAGGCGCCGCGCGCCGATGTTTTCCGTTTTCTCGTTGACCGAAAAGGCAATTTCGGCGAGCCGGCGGATGCCGTCGTCGGCGAAGTCCAGATGCACGTCTTCAGTGGCGAGTAGGGCCTGATACTGCTTGACGAGGCTTGCGTCAGTCGCGACGAGGATCGATTCGAAATCCTTCACCGACAACGAATCCAGTTCGACACGAATCGGAAAACGACCCTGCAGCTCGGGAATCAGATCGCTCGGCTTCGCCAGATGGAACGCGCCGCTCGCGATGAACAGGATGTGATCGGTTTTCACCATCCCGTACTTCGTGTTGATCGTCGTGCCTTCGACGAGCGGCAGCAGATCGCGTTGCACACCCTGACGCGACACTTCACCACCGCCCGCTTCATTGCGCGACGCGATCTTGTCGATTTCGTCGAGGAACACGATGCCGTTTTGCTCAACGTTCTGCACGGCCTTCGCCTTCACCTCTTCGTCGTTCAGCATCTTGCCTGCTTCTTCGTCGGTGAGCAGTTTCAAGGCTTCCTTGACCTTCAGCTTGCGGCGCGTCTTCTTGCCACCGCCCAGGTTCGCGAACATCGAACGGATTTGTTCGGTCATGTCTTCCATGCCCGGTGGCCCCATGATGTCCATGCCGACCTGCGGCTGCTCGACGTCAAGTTCGATTTCCTTGTCGTCGAGGAGCCCCTCGCGCAGACGCTTGCGGAACGTCTGGCGCGTGGTGCTGCCTTCGTCGGCCGTGTCGGCGGCGCTCGAACTCGCGCCGAAACCGACCGGACGCGCGGTGGGCAGCAGGATATCGAGAATGCGGTCTTCGGCCTGATCTTCGGCCTTCGTGCGGACCTTGCGCATTTCGGTTTCGCGCGTCTGCTTGATGGAGATTTCCATCAGGTCGCGCACGATGCTATCCACGTCGCGGCCCACATAGCCGACTTCGGTGAACTTGGTGGCCTCGATCTTGATGAACGGCGCGTCGGCGAGCTTGGCGAGACGACGCGCGATTTCCGTTTTGCCGACGCCCGTCGGCCCGATCATCAGGATGTTCTTCGGCGTGATTTCCTGGCGCAGCGGCTCGCCGACCTGCTGACGGCGCCAGCGGTTGCGCAGCGCCACCGCGACTGCCTTCTTCGCCCGGCCCTGGCCAATAATGTGTTTATCCAGCTCCGAGACGATCTCGGCGGGGGTCATTGTGCTCATCGTGGGTCCTTACTCGATCGTCTCGATGACGCGGTTGTGGTTCGTGTAGATACACATATCGCCGGCAATCTCCAGCGACTTTTCGACGATCTCGCGCGGCGAAAGATCCGTGTTGTCGGCGAGCGCCCTCGCCGCGGCCTGTGCGTACGCGCCGCCCGAGCCGATTGCGCAGATGCCGCCTTCGGGATCGAGCACGTCGCCATTACCGGTGATGACGAGCGTGGTGCTGGCGTCGGCCGCGATCAGCATGGCTTCGAGGCGACGCAGCATGCGGTCGGTGCGCCAGTCTTTGGCGAGTTCGACGGCGGCGCGCGTGAGGTTGCCCTGGTGCTTTTCGAGTTTTGCCTCGAACCGGTCGAGCAGCGAGAAGGCGTCGGCTGTGCCGCCGGCGAAACCGACCAGCACCTTGCCGTTATAGATGCGCCGGACTTTTTTCGCGCCGCCCTTCATGACGATATTGCCAAGCGTTACCTGGCCGTCACCGCCTAGCGCGACCTTGTCGCCGCGCCGCACGGAAACGATCGTCGTGCCGTGAAATTGCTCCATATGCGTTCCTTTTGCAAAACGGGAAGGACGCAGCAGCGCTACTGCGCCACCACTTGAATCAGGGGAAACGGACGGGCGCGACACCGCAACAGAAACGACCCGGCGCGCGCTCGTGCAACGCATGTCGAATTTATTTTAGGGCGTGCGTCGGCTTATCAAGAGTTGGCCGAACGGACAGGCGCGGAAAAAACGCGGAAGAGGTGGGGTCAAAACAGGAAGCGTGCACGCTTCGAAAGAAAAAAGCGCACGGAACACCGTGCGCCTCGCGACGAAGCAGCGTTTGGGGGCGCGGGCCGAAGCCGCGCCGAGGGCGGTCAGTCGCCGAACAGCTTCTGGCGCAGTTCGCGGCGTTCCTGTGCTTCGAGCGACAGGGTAGCCGTGGGCCGTGCGAGCATACGCGGAATGCCGATCGGCTCGCCGGTTTCTTCGCACCAGCCGTAATCGCCCGATTCGATGCGTGCGAGCGACTGCTGAACCTTCTTCAGCAGCTTGCGTTCGCGGTCGCGCGTGCGCAGTTCGAGCGCATGCTCTTCCTCGATCGTCGCGCGATCGGCCGGGTCAGGCACGATCACGGTTTCGCGCAGGTTTTCGGTCGTCTGGCCCGCATTGCGGAGAATTTCCGCCTGCAGCTGTTCGAGCTTGTTCTTGAAGAAAGCGAGCTGATCCTCATTCATGTAATCCTTGTCGCTCATCTTCAGGATTTCGGCTTCGGTCAAGAGTCGTTTCGTCGTCATCTGGCTTGCTTCTTCAATGTGAGGCAAAACTCATACGTATTGCCCGCTCTTTCGTGTTGCCCGCAACGACGCCTCAATTGACGCTCAACTGAGCGTCGGCGAACACGGACGGTGGGCTGTCGTGACGCCGAAGGCGCCGATGCGGGGCCGAACTCCTCTGGAAACCGGTCTTCAGATGCTCCTGAGGCATTACTTCTACCGGCAACGCGCTCCCCGATACCAGCGTGCCGGCCGGCTGTCGGCGTCATTTCCGGATGAGATTTTCCGGCGCCTCGTTTCACACCCGGCATACCCGGCACAGGCTGCGCGGTCCGGGCAATTCGTTGTCATTCTCCAGTGGGCACGTATTGTAACTGAATCACAATCTGGCACTGCAACCGAGGTAAAACCCTGCTGCATTCATCGTTATCGTGAAAATATAACGCGCCGACGATCAAAAAGCGATGGTCGTGCACGTATTCCCGCAGCAGGGTTTTCACGTGCTTTTCACACGTGCCGAATAGCCAGCGGGCCCGAGCGCCAGAACCGGCCCGCTTTTCGCCTCGAGGTTCAGGCGAGGCAGGCGTCCAGGCCGTCGGTGATCAGGTCCTGCGGCAGTTCGATGCCGATGAACACCATCTTGCTGTTCTTCTTTTCGATCGGCTGCCACTTCGAAGCCAGGTCGCTGCCCATCATCTGGTGCACACCCTGGAATACCACCTTGCGGTCGACGCCCTTCATGTACAGCACGCCCTTGTAGCGCAGCAGGCGCTCGCCGTAGATCTGCAGGATGCCGCCGAGGAAATCTTCGAGGCGGTTTGGGTCGAACGGACGTTCGCTGCGGTAGACGAACGACTTGATCTTGTCGTCGTGGTGCGCGTGGTGATGATTGCCGTGGTCATGCCCTTCATGATCGCAATGGCCGTGATCGTGATCGCAATTCTCGTGATCATGGTCATGGTCATGATCGTGGTGCGCATGGACATGGTCGTCTTCGGCGAGAAACTCCGGATCGATTTCGAGCTTCGCGTTCAGGTTGAAGCCGCGCAGGTCGAAGATTTCCTTGATTTCGGCTTCGCCGAAATTGACGACCCTGATCGCCGCCTTCGGGTTCATGTGCAGCAGGCGATGCCGCAGATCACCGATTGCCTGTTCCTCTACCAGATCGGCCTTCGTAATGAACAGACGATCGGCGAAACCCACCTGGCGCTGCACGACTTCGTGCTCATCGAGCTGCTGGTTGGCGTGCTTCGCGTCGACCAGCGTGATGATTGCGTCGAGCAGGAATTCGTCGGCGATCTGGTTATCCATGAAGAACGTCTGCGCCACCGGGCCCGGGTTCGCGAGACCCGTCGTTTCGATCACGACGCGGTCGAAATCCAGTTCGCCTGCCTGCTTTTTCGCGGCCAGATCGCCCAGCACGCGCGCCAGATCCCCGCGGATCGTACAGCAGATGCAGCCATTGCTCATCTGGATGATCTGTTCGCTGACGTCCTGCACGAGAATTTCGTTGTCGATGTTCTCTTCGCCGAACTCGTTTTCGATCACGGCGATTTTCATGCCGTGCTTTTCGTTCAGGATGCGCTTGAGCAGCGTGGTTTTGCCGCTGCCGAGAAAGCCGGTCAGGATAGTGACGGGAATCATGTTTATCGCCTGTTTAAATGCGGGAATCGGGTGCGGGGCCGCTTCAGGCGGCCGCTCAATCGGGTCAGCTATTGAAACATATCTGTCAAGCCACCGCTCGGGGCAGGCCTGAAGCCCTGCCGCGAGAGCGGGAAATAAACCGAAACTATGGGCGATCAGGCGATTTGCAACAACAGGCCTTTCAGATACTCGCCTTCGGGGAACGCCGTCAGCAGCGGATGATCGACGCCCGCGCCGAGGCGTTTCAGGATCCGGGCGTCGACG
Source organism: Paraburkholderia sp. BL10I2N1 (assembly GCF_004361815.1). NCBI lineage: Bacteria > Pseudomonadati > Pseudomonadota > Betaproteobacteria > Burkholderiales > Burkholderiaceae > Paraburkholderia > Paraburkholderia sp. BL10I2N1. The sequence continues at coordinate 1,548,173 of NZ_SNWA01000001.1, forward strand.
CGCGCGTCGGACGCCGCGCTCGCGACGATCTTCTGGAACAGTTCGGCATCGATCGCGCCGGAGCACGAATAGGTGAACAGCAGGCCGCCCGGACGCAACAGCTTGAGGGCGGTCAGGTTGATGTCCTTGTAGGCGCGCGCCGCGCGGTCCACGTGTTCACGCGACGGCGCGAATTTCGGCGGATCGAGCACGATCAGGTCGAAACGCTCGCCTTCGTCGAAGAGCCGCCGCAGCGTCTTGAATGCGTCGGCGTCGAGCCACGTGGCGCGAGCAGCGTCAAAACCGTTGGCCACGACGTTCTGCTGCGCCAGCGCCAGCGCCTCGCCCGACGAATCGATCGACACCACCCGCTTCGCGCCGCCTTTGAGTGCGGCAAGTGAAAAGCCGCCGGTGTAGCAGAAGCAGTTGAGCACGTCGCGGTCCTGCGCCAGTTCCTGAACGAGCGCGCGGTTATCGCGCTGGTCGACATAGAAGCCGGTCTTGTGGCCATTGTGCACGTCGACGTGATAGCGCACGCCGTTCTCGCTGGCGATCAGCGTGCCCGACGGCGCGTCGCCGGCCAGCACGCCGGTCGTCTGTTCGAGGCCTTCCTTCTCGCGGATCGACACGTCGGAGCGTTCATACACGTTCGGGCAACCGGTCGCGCCTGTGAGCGCGCCGACAATCGCCTCCTTCCACGCTTCGACGCCCGCCGCCATGAACTGGCAGACGAGCTGTCCGCGCTGTGTGGCGTCGTCGGCGATGTAGTAGTCGACGATCAGGCCCGGCAGGCCATCCGCTTCGCCGAAGATGAGCCGCACGGCACCGGTGTTGTGCACCATCGAGCGGCGGTGGGCAAGCGCGCGTTGCACGCGGCGCTTGAAGAACGCGTGATCGATGGGTTCAGCTTCGTCGAAGCTCCAGACGCGCGCGCGAATCTGCGAATGCGGACTGTACGCCGCGCGCGCCAGAAAGCGGCCGTCGTGCGCCCGGACGATGACGGTGGCACCGGCTTCCGGCTTTCCGTCGATGCGCTCGATCGCGTTCGCATAGACCCACGGATGGCGGCGCAGCAGCGATTTCTCTTTCGACGGTTTCAGCGTAACGGTATTCATGGTTTAACTTCGCGAGGCATTCGTGATATCGGGAATCAAAAGGGGAGCCAAAGGCCGCACAGTGCGGAAAGTCCGCTGCGTCTGCGGCGTGTGAGATTCCCAAGGCGCCGGCCGCTTTGGCGCCGTCGTAATGAAAACGGTATTAGTCGCGCTTTTTTGCGCGCGGATGCGCCTGATCGTAGACGCGCGCCAGATGCTGGAAATCGAGCGCCGTATAAACCTGGGTCGCCGTGATGCTGGCGTGGCCGAGCAACTCCTGCACGGCGCGCAGGTCGCCACTCGATTGCAGTACGTGCGTCGCGAACGAGTGACGCAACACGTGCGGGTGTACGTTCGCGGGAATGCCCGCCTTCATGGCGGCACGCTTCACGCAATCCCGCACCACGTTCGGCGACATCCGGTTGCCGCGTACCGACAGAAACAGCGGATGCGGATCATGCTTCACAAACTCGACGCGTACGTCGAGCCACGCGCGTAACGCGTCGAGCGCCTTGCTGCCAACCGGCACGACGCGACGCCGGTTACCTTTGCCGAGCACTTCCACTTCAGTGGCATCGAGCTTGAGCCATCCCGCCGAACGGTACCCGTCGGCATCGGCGAACGCGACGTCGAGTCCCACAAGCTCCGACAGGCGCAAACCGGACGAGTAGAACAACTCCAGCATTGCATGATCGCGCAGGCCTTCAGTGGTCGCGCCTGAGGGTGCTTCCATCAGCGTGTGGGCGTCGTCGACCGAAAGCGCTTTCGGCAGCGTTTTTGCCTGCTTCGGTGCGCGTACGGTTGCGACCGGATTCACTGGCAAATCGATCCGGCCGGCCAGCCAGCGGTAAAAAGCTCGCCACGACGACAGGCGGTGACTGATGGAGCGCGCCGACAGGCCGCCCGCATGCGCACGTGAAACCGCGCCGCGGATGTCCGTTGCGGTGAGCATTTCGAGAGGCCGGCCGTTGGCAAGCTTCTTCAGTTCGTCGAGTTCGTGTGTGTAGCCGCGTAGTGTGTGCGCCGACAACCGCCGTTCGTGCTCGAGGCTCGACAGGTAAGTGGCGATGGGGTCAGCGAGGGTCACGTGAAGGTGAGACCGGATTAGCGCGGCAACAGGCGGCTGAGCGCGGCGCTTGCGAGCGCGCCGATCTGCGTCAGGAAATCGGTGGCCATGCCGTCGTGAAAGCGGCGCGGATCCGGCGAGCCCATGACGAGCAAGCCAAACGCGCCGGCGTCTTCGGTTGCTTCCGGGTCGCGCAGCGCGAGGAGCGCGATCGAACCGTTGGTGCCAGCCGCCGGTTCTTCGTCCGAAGACGCGCCGTCCGGTACCGCGCTCACGGCGGGCGCGAGCCACTGCGCCGCCTCGAAGCCGGTATTCGCGCCGCAGTACGGCGTGGCGAGACTGTTGGCGAAAATCCGCACTTCTTCACCGACGTGACGGGCGAAATCAGCATGCTCATAAGCCTCGGCGACATCCCACACGCGTAATGCCGCTTGCGGCACGTCGAACACTTCGCGCAGGCCGTTCGAAATGGTCCGCGGCAGGGCGTGCGGATCGCGCTCGGACATCACGCGGGTCGTCCAGCGGCTGAATTTAGCGGCGATGCTGTCGTTTTCGTGACCGTAGCGCAGCAGTTCGGCAAGACGCCGTTCGAGATGCTTGTTCTTGTCGCGCAACATGTCCATCTGCCGCTCCTGCAGCGAGACAGCCGCCTTCCCGTGCGGGTTGGCGAGCCGGATGGTGGCGAGCATTTCCGCGTGTTCAGCGAAGAATTCGGGGTTGGCGAGCAGATATTCTGCAACTTCGCGATCGTTCATGGTTTCGGCTTGGGAGATGCGCGGGGGCTTGGGTGTGTCGGTAAACAAGGTCAGATTGCGGCCGGTTCCGCCAGTTCGATCTCGCCTTCGAAGACGGTCGTAGCGGGGCCGGCCATCAGAAGTGGTGCGTCTTCGTTGCGTGCGCCGTCCCACGAGATCGTCAGTGCGCCGCCGTGCGTGTGCGCCGTGACCGGCGAATCGAGCAGTCCGCGGCGAATCCCGGCGGCGACGGCTGCGCACGCACCGGTACCGCACGCGAGCGTCTCGCCTGCGCCGCGCTCGAAGACTCGCAGCTTGATCTCGCTGCGCCCGACGATCTGCATGAAACCGGCGTTCACCTTCTGCGGGAAGCGCGCGTGCTTCTCGATGACCGGGCCGTCGACCAGAACCGGAAACGACTCGACGTCATCGACGATCTGCACCGCGTGCGGATTGCCCATCGAGACGGCTGAAATCCAGCGCGTCGCGCCGTTCACATAGAGCGGCCAGAGTGTGTCGTTGCCTTCACGGCGTCCTTCGAGGCCGTTCGTGGCGAAGGGGACGCGCGCCGGCTCGAACACCGGGCTACTCATGTCGACGACCACCTCACCGTTGTCTTGCATCGTCAGCGTGGCGATGCCGTTCTGCACCTGGACGCGCACGGTGCTCAGATCGGTGAGGCGCGCATCGCGCACGAATTTCACGAAGCAACGCGCACCGTTACCGCAATGTTCGACCTCACCGCCGTCGCAATTAAAGATGCGATAGCGGAAATCGACACCATCGATGGTCGGTCGTTCGACCAGCAGCAACTGATCGGCGCCGATGCCGAAATGCCGGTCAGCGAGCGCGCGCACTTGCGCCGCCGTCAGCGAGACGGGCTGCGTGTAGCCGTCGAGCACAACAAAGTCGTTGCCCGCGCCGTGCATTTTGGTGAATTTGAGTTTCATCCCACTATTGTAAGGGACGCGCGGGCGCGCGCGTCGATGGCCTGTTGGATGAGCCTGTCAACCGGGCCCGGCAGAAGCGTTCGATCAGTCGCAACAATGGCTCAATAAAAGCCGGGCTCGCCAGGCGGGCGCGTCTTGAAGCGTTTGTGCACCCAGTAATACTGCTCAGGCATGTGCGGAATCTGCTCTTCAAGAAAGGCGTTCATGCGACGCGCGTCGAGGTCGTCGTCGCCGGTCGGATAGTTGTCCCACGGCTTGAACACTTTGAGACGATAGCCCTTGTAGTTCGGCAGCACCTCGCCGATGAACGGCACCACCTGCGCGTGACCGACTTTCGCAAGCCGGCCCACCGCGGTTAGCGTGCAGGTCGGTACGCCGAAGAAGGGGACGAACGTCGAGTTGCGCGTGCCGTAGTCCATGTCCGCGCCGAGCATCACCGGCTTGCGGTCTCGCAGCCAGCGCAGCACGACACGGGCGCTGTCGGCGCGGCTCGCCATTTCGGCGCTGAAACGTCCGCGCGCGGCCTTTGCGATCGCTTCGAGTTCCTGATTCGACATCGGCTGGTACAGCGAGCCGCAGGTCCGGTGCAACGAGTAGTTCAGGAAGATCGAGCCGGCCTCGATGCCAACAAAGTGGAAGCCGAGAAAGAGCGTCGGCGGCAGATCAGGATCGTCAAGATCGATCGCACTATCGACATGCACCAGTTTCTCGAGCTTCTTCGCCGAGCCGAACCACTGAACGCTTCGTTCCAGGTAGCTGCGGATCGCATGCCGGAAGTGCTCCTGTGCAACGTCTTCGCGGCGCTCGTCGCTCCACTCCGGGAAACACAGCTTCAGATTGATGTGAACAATACGTTTGCGCCGGCTCGGGATCTGATAGAGCAGCCAGCCAAGGCCGTCGCCGAACCGCGCGACCAGGCCGTAAGGCAACAATGCGAACAGTTTCAGGAGCCCGATGGCAAACTTCGCGCCGAGGTGGCTCAACATGCCGCCTCCTGATGTGCGGCGCAGCACAGTGCAATCTTCAGAAAACCGGGGAACATGACGTAATACCGCACTCGTAGACACTCTGTGACTTTTCAAGGAAGTCGCTATAATAAGGGCTTCGCCGAGTTAATAGACAACTTGCGGGGCGAAGCCGGTGGGCGCCAACCATGTGTGGTGGGGCCCGGCGGTCAGGAAATCCGCTAAAGCGTCGCCGCTTCAGGCTCCCGAAGCTGGCTACGTGAAAATCAACCGTAACCACTCAACAGGAGTCTGCAACGTGGCAAACGATTACCTCTTTACCTCGGAATCCGTTTCCGAAGGCCATCCCGACAAGGTCGCTGACCAGATCTCGGACGCTATCCTCGACGCCATCCTGAAGCAGGACAAATACTCGCGTGTTGCAGCTGAAACGCTGTGCAACACGGGTCTCGTCGTGCTTGCCGGTGAAATCACCACCACGGCCAACGTCGACTACATCCAGGTCGCGCGCGAAACGATCAAGCGCATCGGCTACGACAACACCGACTACGGCATTGACTACCGCGGCTGCGCGGTGCTCGTCGCGTACGACAAGCAGTCCCCGGACATCGCTCAGGGCGTGGACCGTGCACACGACAACAACCTCGATCAAGGGGCTGGCGACCAGGGTCTGATGTTCGGCTACGCGTGCGATGAAACGCCCGAACTGATGCCGCTTCCGATCCACCTGTCGCACCGTCTGGTCGAACGCCAGGCGAACCTGCGCCGCGACGGCCGTCTGCCGTGGTTGCGTCCGGACGCGAAGTCGCAGGTCACCGTGCGCTACGTCGACGGCAAACCGCATTCGATCGACACCGTGGTGCTGTCGACGCAACATTCGCCGGACATCGAACTGTCGACGCTGCGCGAAGCGGTGATCGAAGAAGTCATCAAGCCGACGCTGCCGGCTGAACTGATCAAGGGCGACATCAAGTTCCTTGTGAACCCAACCGGCCGGTTTGTGATCGGCGGCCCGCAAGGCGACTGCGGTCTGACGGGCCGCAAGATCATCGTCGATACGTACGGCGGTGCCGCACCGCACGGCGGCGGCGCGTTCTCGGGCAAGGATCCGTCGAAGGTCGACCGTTCGGCAGCTTATGCCGGCCGTTATGTCGCGAAAAACATCGTGGCCGCCGGCCTTGCAACCCGCTGCCTGATCCAGGTGTCCTACGCGATCGGCGTTGCGCAACCGACCTCGGTGATGGTCAACACGTTTGGCACCGGTCGCGTGTCGGATGCGACGATCACGCGCCTCGTGCAGGAACACTTCGATCTGCGCCCGAAGGGCATCATTCAGATGCTCGACCTGCTGCGCCCGGTCTACGAAAAGACCGCCGCCTATGGTCACTTCGGCCGTGAAGAGCCGGAATTCTCGTGGGAAGCAGCCGACAAGGCGCTCGCCCTTGCCGAAGCTGCAGGGACAGAACCGGTCGCCGCGCTCGCCTGAGTGCGTCCTGGTTCACGTTTGATGCAAATAAACCCCGCCGGCCTTGCGCCGCGCGGGGTTTTTTTCTTGCTGTCGTGGATTTTTCAGGGATGTTGCGATTGCGCGTGAGCAACGGGCCCGGCGCCGGGGCCCGCTCACACGGCCCGATACGACAGGAGCTCAGCGAGTGGCAAACGCGAACCAGCCCGTGCTGGTGACCGAGATCCTGCGTGGACGGCGGCTGGTGCTGTGCGGGACAGCCGTCTGGCGCGCGTTCAGCGTACGCAACGTAGTCGGCTTCCTCAACAGCGTTCGCAGCGAGAAGCGGTGCGAACCACTCTTCACGCGCAGTGCCGCAAAAAACGAATGAAACCACGTGCGAATGCCGTCGACCGGCTTTGCGTCGCGCCATTGTTCGGCCAGCGCGCGCGTCCGCGCGGAGTGGTGACGCAATGCGCGGACAACGTGGCGGCGCGCTGGACGCGCCGCTTTGAGCGCCGCGTGGGTAAGGCGGGTGCTTAACAGGGTGTGCATGGCTTCAGCGAAAGGTATGAGGGCGTCCGACGGGAGAGTGCGCTGTAAGCAGCACCAAATGTGCCAGCGTGGACGACAGGGAAGCCGGAAAACAGGCGGGATGCGGCGGCTGTGCCCCGAAGAGGCCCTGCGCGCAAGGGAAATGCGGGAATCGCGATCAACATGCGGTCAGGCTACACGCGATTCGTGACGCACGAAAGTCGGTTTTACCCTCGCGGCAATCGGTCGCCCAGGCCATTGATCGATCCCTTTGCGGTCGGTTTCCGTGCACGAATTGCCCATTTGGCGTGCAATGCACCGGAGTCCGGCACCCGAAACGCAGCGCAGCGCGATCAGGTACGTTTTACAATCCCGTATTAGCCAGTCGAAACGGAACGTCCATGTCAGTCCATTCAAAAAAGGAACAGGTCCAGATGCTGCGGGATCGTGGCTTCGTCGTCGTGCCGGGACTCGTTTCGCCCGAACGTTGTGCCGCGATGAGGGCCACTGCGCAGCAGCAGTTGGAGGAAGCCGCCGCACCGCTCGAGTTCGAGGCGGATCTGCGTTATCCGGGCGCGCCGGAGTCGAAACATGCACCGGGCGGCCACACGGTGCGCCGTCTGCTGGATGCGTATTCCCGCGATCAGATGTTTCGCGAATGGGCGGCGGCGCCGGAAATCCGCGGCTGGATGGAACTGTATTTCGGCGAAGAGCCGCGGCTCTCGCGTGCCCATCACAACTGCATGATGACAAAGCACCCGGCGTATGGGAGCCTGACCGGCTGGCATCGCGATGTGCGTTACTGGTCGTTTGAGCGGGACGATCTGGTGTCGGTATGGCTTGCGCTGGGACCGGAAACCGTCGACAACGGGGCGCTTTGGTTAGTGCCGCAGTCGCACAGCGTGCCGTTCACCTCCGATCGTTTCGACCAGGCGAAATTTTTTCGCGCCGATCTGCCTGAAAATCAGGCACTCATCCAGACCGCGATTTCACCGGAACTGCAGACGGGCGACGTCGTGTTCTTTCACTGCAACACCCTTCATTCGGCGGGCAAAAACATAACCGACGACATCAAGTTTTCGCTCGTGTTTACGTACCACGGTGCGAGCAACGTGCCCCTGCCAGGTTCACGTTCTGCATCGATGCCTGAAGTGGCGTTCTGAAGTGGTGTTCCGGGTAGCGCCGGGAAGCCGCGATGCGTTTCGCGCGGATCGGGCGCCTTCGTGCCGCGTCTAGCGCTTGCCGGACATCACCAGACCGGTGAGTCCGGCCAGTGTCGCGACCACGCCGCCTGCGATCAGGAAAATGGTCTTGTTGGTCGGCGCACCGGTGAACACGCGCGAGACCTCGTTACTGAACGAATGAAACGACTGGCCACCAAAATACAGCAGCACGACGCCACCGACGATCAACGCGAACGAAATCGCTCTGGTCATGAAAATCCCTCATCATTAAAGCTGGTCGCCGGAGTGTATTGGAACGACACAGTCGCGTCCATGCTTCGTCCCGCCTTCTGGGCTCCTGCATGCCGCCCGTCGATTGGCTAACATAGGCAGTTCAGCATTTTGCGCCGCACCGCAACGTCCTGCTGATGGCAGGGCGTCGTGGTGTGGCGATGTCATCGCGCAACAATCGTCGATGATCCTTTCTCGTGCATCTATCAAGGAAATCACGCAATGGCCTACGAAGCATCTTCTGAACGCTATTCGGACATGCAATACCGCGTTTGCGGCAAGTCGGGGCTCAAGCTGCCTGCGCTGTCGCTCGGCTTGTGGCACAACTTCGGCGACACGACGCCGCTGTCGACGCAGCGCGATATTTTGCGCACAGCCTTCGATCTCGGCATCACGCACTTCGATCTGGCGAACAACTACGGGCCGCCGTACGGCAGCGCCGAAACGAACTTTGGGCGTCACTTCAAGGACGATTTCAAACCCTACCGCGACGAACTGCTGATTTCGTCGAAGGCCGGCTGGGACATGTGGCCCGGTCCGTATGGCCAGGGCGGCGGCTCGCGCAAGTACGTGCTTGCGAGTCTCGATCAGAGCCTGCAGCGCATGGGGCTCGATTACGTCGACATCTTCTACTCGCATCGCTTCGATGCCGACACGCCGCTCGAAGAAACCGCCGGCGCACTCGCTACCGCCGTGCAGCAGGGTAAGGCGCTGTACGTCGGCATTTCGTCGTACTCGGCGGCAAAGACACGCGAGATGGCAAAACTGCTGGGTGAATACAAGGTGCCGCTCCTGATCCATCAACCGGCGTACAACATGCTGAACCGCTGGGTGGAGCATGAACTGCTCGATACGCTCGATGAACTTGGAACGGGCAGCATCGCTTTCACGCCGCTCGCTCAGGGACTTCTCACCGGCAAGTATCTGAACGGCGTGCCGGACGATGCGCGCGTCAACAAGCCGGGCGGCGGATCGCTGAAGGCGGAGCATCTGAGCGCGCAAAACATCGAGCACGTGCGCAAGCTGAACGACATTGCGCAGCGGCGCGGCCAGAGCCTGGCGCAGATGGCGCTCGCATGGACGCTGCGTGGCGGCCGCGTGACGTCGGCCCTGATCGGTGCGAGCAAACCGGAGCAGGTGCGCGAGAACGTCGGTGCGCTAAAGAATCTCGAATTCTCGAAAGAGGAACTGGCCGAGATCGATCGCCACGCGACGGAGGGCGGCATCAACCTGTGGGAAAGGCCGTCGACTGACCAGCATATCTGAGCGTCGGGTTGCGGTTTGTCCGCACGCAAGGAAAGCCGCCGTAAGGCGGCTTTTTCTCTTTGGAGGCGTTCAGCAGGTTCATTCTTCCGGCTGTCATGAGGCACTGCTAAGTTCGCTGCCAGTGTCATTTCGACGGAGGGAAGATGGAATCACGTGGCGCCGCCAAAGCGGAACCGGAAGGACCTGTCGCGGTGCCTGTGCGCCGCACGGCAAGGCGAGCCGCGATCAACTCGCGTACGAATCTCATGCTGATCGTCGCTGTCTCGCTGGCGGCGGCAATGGAACTGGCGGGGCTGCCGTTTCTGCTGCGCCTGTGGGGCGCGCCGGCGCTATGGCTGATCGTGCCCGTCGTCGTGTTGACGCCTACGCACTGGGGCCTGATTCACGAAGCGATTCACGGACAGCTTTTCGCGGATCGCCGTCTCAACGAGAACGTCGCACGCACGCTGGCGATCATGCTGTCATTGCCGTTCGAGGCAGTGCGCTTTGGCCATCTGATGCACCATCGCTTCACTCGTGAACCGTACGACCGCCCCGACGTTCACGAGGGCGACGGGTCGCGCTGGCGCACGCGGATTACGTACTACTTCCGTCTGCTCGGCGGTTTCTACGTCGGTGAACTCCTGCTACCGCTGTTAGCTTTCCTGCCCGTGAAAACCGCTCGTGCGCTGGTCGCCCGGACGGTCGGCGCGGAAGGGCCGGTGGGTGCCGATGTAGGGCGGCTCGTTACCGGCTTTGCGACCGATCCCGCACGCCGGCAGCGCACGCGGCGCGACTGGTTGCTGACCGTCGCGCTATACGCGTGCGCGTTCTATCTGTACGGAGTCTGGTGGCCGGCGCTCGCGGCGACGATGTATTTGCGGGGCGTGTGGCTGTCGCTGGCGGATAACCTGCCGCATTACGACGTAGCGCTGGACGAACCCGGGCGAGCGCGTAACTTCCGCGTTGCGCGAGTGTGGCAAGGGATACTGATGAACCATCACCTGCATCGAACGCATCATCAGCATCCGACGCTGCCATGGACCGCCCTCCCCGCGCTTGCGCGCGAGACGGCGTCACCCGCCGACGCCGCGCGTGAAGACGCTTACTTCCGCAGCGTCCTGCGCCAGTTCAGCGGAACGGTGACGGTGAAGAATACGCGTTGAGGTGATGGGCCAGCACCGGCCCCCTCATCGCACCTGTTCCGCTACACCAGGGCAGGCAACCCTTCGACGAGCAGGATCGCCACGCCCACTCCCAGCAATGCCCCAATCACGCGCAGGACGTTGTGCCTGAATTCAGTTGCGCAGGGGCAGGCGCCAAGAAAGAGAGCGCCAGCTAGAGCCATCGGAATGACCAGAATGAAATCGGCGATCGTGAAGTAGGTCGTCATGCTCGTCTCCATTGATATCACTCACGCAGCAAGCCGCTGTATTTCTGATGTGGCGCGGCTATGAGGTTCGATTCGAGTATAGGCGACGGTTCGACGGGCATGATGCCGCAATGCGGCGCTGCACTGCTGCATTGCGCATAGCTGCAGGTTTGCTGGGCGAGGCTTGGCGCATCAGGCAACTGTTTGAAGCGACCACAAAAAAGTCTAACGATTGCTTACAGAGCTCTTTCGAAATGGACATCGGCGGGCAACGATAGGCGATTCACCTGTCCGTA